>JAZURV010000015.1:0-17883 GCA_045606425.1 Candidatus Enterousia sp. | reverse complement strand
GGTGTTTTTGGGTGGATTGTGGTGTGCCTAAATCCAAAAGTGTTAACAAAGAAAAACGCCGCAAAATCAACGATTTTGCGACGGAATTCGTGGCTCGGGCAGTTGGACTCGAACCAACGACATACGGATTAACAGTCCGTTCTTATTTTGTTTAACGAATTTTAATTTAATTAAATATTCCTTGATTTTCTGCGGGTTGTAGTTTAATGTGACTTTAACGAAGTTTAACGAAAATTGGTAGCAAAAAACGCCGTTGGTAGCAAATAGGTAGCAAATAAAGACAAACGGACGTCTCACGGACTAAGGGATTTGCAACACGGCCCTTGGTAGCAAAAAGAGATTGAAATGGAAAAAGAAAATGCTGTATTACCGCAGATAGTTGATAGTGTTTTGGGTGCTGTGCCGGTGGTTGGTGGTGGATTACAAAACGCATACGATGCATGGCGTCAGAAAAACATAAACATGGCTAGGGAGGTGTTGTTAACACATGTTCGCCAAGGTGATGTAGATAAATTACACGAAGACCAATTTTTTAGCATGTTGGCCCGCTTTTCCAGGTCTGTGCAAGAGGGACTGGCCAGAAGCAATCTGGTGTTGCTTGCACGATTAATTATGGGTATTGGTCGTGCTGACCAGGATAGTGGCAAGGCAGAAACGTTTAATCGCTATGCGAGTATGTTGGAAAATTTGACATGGGCGGAAATTGTGTTTTTGTCCCAATGCATTCAGGAGAACAAAGTTGTTCCTGGTCCTGCAGAAATAAAACAAATTCTGCACCAGAAAGGATTTTTTGTTCAAAGTTTTGACACAACTGTATCCGATAAAGGCAATGCTGTCAGACGACAAGAGGCTTTGTTTGAAAATCGATATATGCCGGTGTCTCATATTTTTTCACCATACACCATTCAAGGTCCCAATACCGCATGGGTTGACCCGTATGGCAATCCGGTTAATCAAGGCGATAACAAAAACGCCCTTTACAAGGTCGATATAGACATCAAATATGAATTTTCTTCAACATTCCGGGCTTTTTTAGAGAAATATGGAAACCTATGGGAAGACATAAGCAAAGAATCAGGAGATGGGGGCGCAGATGACCAATAACCATATAAATTTTACAGAAAAAACGTTGGCCGAATTGCCAATTCCGACCGACAAGCGTCCAATGACTTATTATGACAATGGGCAACCGGGTTTGTGTATCATCGTGACCTATGGCGGGACAAAAACGTACTATTTCTATACCAAGTTCCTGGGGGTGCCAAAGCGTGTAAAAATTGGGCGCGTTGGCGTCACAAAACTGGTCGAAGCCCGAATGAAAGCACGTGAATTGCGGACCATTGCCGACCACGGAACAGACCCAGGCCAAGAACGCAACGAGATTCTGCGCGACATGACATTAAAACAGTTCTTTGATACCCAGTATTACCCCCGGCACGTTCTGGTGTACACACGCCCGAAATCGCAAGTAAAGGTCGAGTCAATGTTTCGCAATTACTTGCCCGAATTACACAACCGTAAAATGATAAGCATAACTCGTGCTGACTTGGAGCGAATACATTTGGAGTTGAGCAACAGGATAAGTGTGTATACCGCCAATCGAACACTTGCATTGGTAAAACATATGTATAACAAGGCCATTGAATGGGGTTATCCATCACATCATGGCAATCCAGCTGTTGGTATCAAGATGTTTAAGGAACAATCACGTGCCCGTTTCCTGCAACCGGATGAAATAACACGTTTCTTTGCTGCACTGGTCGAAGAGCCAAATGACATGTTCAGAAATTATGTTTTGTTATCGTTGTACATCGGTCAGCGTCGGCAAAATATGTTATCCATGCGCTGGTCAAACGTTGACTTGACTTTGGGTTTTGTATTTTTTCCAGATTCAAAAAATGGCGAACCTCAACGTATTCCTTTGATAGCACAAGCGGTAGAAATTTTGAAGGATATGCGCACACATGCAGCCGATGACTGGGTGTTTTCAAGTCGTGCCGGCAGTGAAAGTGGGCATGTCGAAGATTTTCACCGTCCTTGGTATGCATTGTTAAAACGCGCAAATATCGAAGACCTGCGGTTCCATGACCTGCGACGCACATTTGCTAGTTACCAAGCCATGAATGGATGTGGGGATTCTATATTGGGAAAAGCCTTGGGCGATAAAACAATGGCAGCGGTGCGTGTGTATGCACGTTTAATGTTGGACCCAATTCGTGATTCTATCCAACGCGCCGCAGATAAAATGTTGGAATTTGTGGATGATTAAAGCGTATTTTTATAAAATGGCAAAAAAATATGGAATTCCAACACTTTTTGCCATTTTTTAGGGTTTATCCTTTCTTATGTCGATTTTTTGTCGGTTTTGACTTTTTTTGCCGAAATAGCAACCGTTTTGATTTTCGATAATCTAAAGCACCACTTTAAATCCGCCGAAAATATTTGACATTGGGTCTGACTTTTGATATTCTAAAGTATAACTTTAAATCCGCCGGAGGATGCTATGGCATACATAAACAGAACTTTGGAACAGAGTATAGAAAAAATCAGCAACTTTTTCCCTGTGATTATGGTCACGGGACCGCGTCAAGTTGGCAAAACAACGGTTTTGCAAAATGTTGCAAATACGCCTGCGACCTATGTGTCGTTGGATACGTTGGCGAACAGAAGTCTGGCTCAGACGGAACCGGAATTGTTTTTGCAACGTTTCCCGGCCCCTGTTTTGATTGACGAAGTTCAATATGCACCGCAACTGTTCCCATATATCAAGGCGATTGTAGACCAAGAAAACAAGCCAGGCATGTATTGGCTGACCGGTTCACAACAGTTTCATTTGATGAAAAATGTATCAGAAAGTTTGGCGGGGCGTGTCGGTATACTGCATCTGGACGGATTTTCCCAAGATGAAAAGAATGGCAATCCAATGGCACAACCGTTCTTGCCAACAATGGAATATATTGATACCAAGGCAAAAACATCCCAGCCAATGGACATCAATCGTGTGTATGATGTGATATGGCGTGGTTCGTATCCGAAAATGCACGGTGCACCAGACGACATGTGGAATACGTTTTATGAATCATATCTGCAGACCTATATCGAACGCGATGTTAAAAGCTTTGGTGCCGTTGGGGATACTATGGCATTTGTGTCGTTTATGCGTGTCTTGGCGGCCAGAACAGGCCAAGAAATGAATTACAGTGACATTGCCCGTGATATTGGTGTAACCGCCCCAACGATTAAATCATGGCTGTCTGTATTGGAAGCGTCGGGCTTGGTGTTCTTGTTGCGTCCGTATTACAGCAACGTTACCAAACGTATTATCAAAGCTCCAAAGGTATATTTCGTTGATACAGGACTGGCCGCATTCTTGACCGGTTGGAACACACCGGAAACACTTGCAAATGGGGCTATGGCGGGCAGCATATTTGAAACCTATGTTGTGTCCGAAATAATTAAAAGCTATTGGTACAACGGTCGCAATCCGAACATATATTACTATCGTGATAATCATGGTGCGGAAATTGATGTCTTGATAGAAGAAAACGGTAAATTGTATCCTGTAGAAATCAAACGAACAACGACACCGAATGTGGGCGACATAAAAAATTTTAGGGTCATAGAAGATGTCCTGCACGCCCAACGTGGCCCAGGTGCGGTTGTTTGTAATGCGCAAACTCACCTGCCATTAACGGCCGATGTAAACGTCATCCCCGTGGCATATTTGTAAAATAATACACAATGACAGAAGTTGTACACAAGGGCGGACAATTTATAGTTCAAGACGATGGTCAAAAAGGTGCAGAGGCAACCTATCTGGCGTTATTTACAAGTCACAAACTTGGTGAGCGCTGGATGCAGGAAAACGGCATAACCACAAAAACGAGCAGCGAAAGTCCGGATTTTATATTCAAGGTTCCAGATAGACCCACAATAGGTTTAGAAATAGTTAATTTCGTAAATAAAAGTGCCAAGAACATAGCCACAATGCGCTTAGAACAGATTGCCAAGAAGATAGTCGGCTATTTTAAGAAACAGGGAATCGCACTTACTTTGCTAATAGATATTCAAGACCTGCGGGAATTCAGTATGACCAGGGAAGATTTTTTGAATATGTGCTATAATCCAGGGTTTGATAAATTAAATGGAGCAGACAAAGAGATTAAAGATGCTTTGGTTGCAAAGTTAAAACCGATAGTGTTCGATTTGAACGGTGTTGAAAAAGCATCGGCAGATGTAAAGGGGCAGACATTTATCGCAACTGTTTGTAAAATGTATGCGCCGCATACATCAGCACATGTAAATAATCAGGGAATGTGTATTGAAAACCCGTTCGAAGACCTGCAAAAGACGATTGACGGCAAGAACAAGAAGTTCGAACAATACAAAAAGAATTGCGATGAATGCGATTTGTTGGTCGTTGTCGAAAACGGTTTTGTGCATTTGTCCGATAAATTACAAAAGCATAAATTTTATTCTGTATTCAGGGATGTTTATGTGCTGGACCTGTCATATGGTTGTAAGGTGACCAAACTAAAATTACGCCACAGCCGAAACAAAAAAATCTGTGGTAACACGGCAGATGCGTTCAATCCAGAAATCCCATATGGGGAATAAAATCTTTAATCTAAGCTGTATTTTGTGATTATTAATAATCATAAAAACTTGACACGAATCGTTTTGCATTTATAATCGTGATTATCAATAATCAAACAAAAAGGATAAAGCGTGTCAAAAGATAAATTTTTAGAATCTATACCAAAATTATCAGATTTCGCATTTAATGATAATGCGGTTCTATCTGCATATAACGACATAGAAGACGTGTATCAGACATATATTCGTCATACCAATAAGCATGTGTATAGGTATTTTTATGTTGCTGCTGGATATTTATTAAATACGGCGTGCAGTATAATGAAAAAGCACCAAACGTCTCATAAACCAAATTTACAGGAAGTGATAGAGTATACGCAAGAAATGTTATTGTACCGCACGGGCGAAACCCATGTTTATCCAGATGGTTCTGGTGATGTGCAGGAAATTATCCAGAGTATATGTTCAAGACATTTGCCTGCCGATTTGTGGGAACACCTGGTAGCACTGACCGATAAATACGAGGATAGTGTTTTTAAAGCGGTGGTTCTGATGCAACCGGTTGTGCGTGGTTTGACGCACGATGGGTATTCTGTACCAACCCCAGAAGGAATAAATAAATTAGCACTTCAGATATTAGATATTCAGAATGGGGACCGTGTTATGGATTTAGGCTGTGGTACCGCTGGTTTCATGGTCGAAATGTTTAAAAATGATAAATTGGCCAGATATGTCGAGGATGGTTTTGGTGATGTGTTCCCTGGCGGTAAGTACTATGGGTATGAAATAGCGACAGAAGAATATGAAGTGGCTGTTTTAAGGGCGAATTTGCTGGGGGCGCATTATATTGACAGGGACTTTCACAATATTTATGTAAATTATTTTGCAAAGACGTGCGATACAGACGTATTCGATAAAATATTTGCCGACTACCCTCGGGGTCTCAGATATGAATATCATTGTGTGGATGGCAATAAAATGTCTAGCGATTGGATGTTTAATGAACAAATTTGCGCACATTTATCATCGGGCGGAAAAGCTGTCGCAATAATGAGCAATGGTGCTGCATGGAATAATTTAGATGCACAAACAAGAAAGACATTTGTTCAAAATGGACTGGTGGAGGCTGTGATTGCACTGCCTGACAGATTGTACAATAACACTGGGGTGGCGGTAACTATGATAGTGTTTAGCCATAACAACAAACATGTACGATTGGTTGACGCCACAAAAATTGTTACACAAGACAAACCGTGCAACAGATTGTCTGATGAAAATATCGCCAAAATAATGACGGGATTGTATCAAGATACAGAATACAGCAAAACTGTTGATGTAAATGATTTAGAGACGAATGATTATGTCTTGAATTACGGCAGATATGTTGCCGCAGATATAAAGTTTGAAAACGGTCAAAAACTTGGCGATTTAATTAAGTCCATCAAACGTGGAATTTTGTGCAAAAATACCGGCTTGTCAGCAAACAAAACTAACACGACGGTAGATGTGCAATATTTGACGTTGGCAAATATTAAAAATGGCATTATTGATGACGAATTGCAGTATTTGGATGCTGGCTCTGAATGTGAAAAAAGTGAATTTGAAGAAAAGTTCACAGAAAAAAAGAACTTTTTTGTAAAAAAGAACGATTTGATTATTTCAAAAAGTGGCGAACCATATAAAATTGCCGTGGCAGACCCAAAACCTGGTCAAAAGATTGTGCCATCTGTAAACCTGTATGTAATCGAACTGGATACATCACGGGTAGACCCATATTATGTTAAGGCATTTTTTGAGAGTCAGCGTGGGAAAGCGTTGTTAAACAGCCGTTCAAATCATGCCACTATGGTCAATATCAGCAGTGAAGAATTACAGAAAATTGAAATTCCTGTTCCGTCACTAGAAGTGCAGAATAAAATAAAAAATGCCTATTTGGCTACTGCGGATGAATATCAAATTTATTTCGCAAAAATGAATGACGTAATCAATCGTTTAAATTCGGTATTCGATGATAATTGCGAGGAATTGAAATGCTGTTAGATACAAATGAACTGCTAAAACTGGAAGACGCTGTTCGACAGAGATTAGCGACAGATTTGACCCGCATGTTGTGCGAATTTAATCGTGCGGGCGAATTGGACGAGGCTTTAACTAAATGGGGAATGGGTGACTTGCTGCACCCCGACAATGGATACCAGCCCTATAAAGACGGTAAAATTTTGGTTATTGGCGATTCCCAGGTAAAAAAAGAACATCTTTTGGCGGTTGCCAAGGATTTGGGAATCAATAAAAACAGATTCGAGTTTGTTTTATCGTACGAAGAAGGAAAGATGTACGACACATCAAAGACACAATGGAACGAAAGTTATTGTTTAATTCTGTTTGGGCCGTTGCCACACAGTGGTATTGCCAAGGGGGATTTTGGCAGCAAAATAGAATCCGCCAAAAACGAAGCAGGTTATCCGCCCGTAAAAATGTTGGTAGCAAACGAACAGTTGAAAATAACCAAAAACAACTTCAAGCAGGCACTTGAAACCGCAATAGCCGAGGATATAATTTGGAGAGGATAAATTCCTGGATTTGTGGTATAGTGTGAATAATATAAACAAAAAAAGAAGAAAGATATGACATTTGATAAATTGCGTGATGATAATGAAGCGTATGCACGTCAGAAGATTGACCAGAAATTACGGGATGCCGGCTGGATTTTTATTGATACAGACAAATGCAAACGTAATGTAAAACTGGAACAAAAAGTCGAAGGTGGTTTTGCTGACTATGAATTATTGGATTCAAACGGCTTTCCTTTGTGTGTGATTGAGGCCAAGAAACCGTCAATTAATCCATTAAGCGCAAAAGAACAAGCGCGTCGTTACGCAACAGAACATAATATCAGATTTGTAATATTGTCAAATGGTGAGGTGTCGTATTTATGGGATATCAAATCTGGCAATCCGCAAATTATCACGCAGATTCCAACACAGGAATCATTGGAATTACGTCAGGGGTTTGACCCAGATGCCAAGGATATTTTCACTGAAAATATCATTCCAGAATATGTTGCGTTGCAGAAAAATCCACGTTTGCTGGAAACACCAGAATATCAGAACCCAGAAACACGTGGCGCGTATTGCTGGGACAATGGATTACGTGTTTTGCGTGACTATCAATTGAATGCTGTCAAAGCAGTGCAAAATGCTATTGCGGACGGCAAAAACAGGTTTTTGATTGAAATGGCAACGGGGTTAGGAAAGACGTTGACCGCTGGTGCAATTATTCAGATGTTTTTACGTACAGGGCATGCACATCGTGTTTTGTTCTTGGTTGACCGTATTGAATTGGAAAGACAGGCGTACAAAAATTATAAAGATTATTTGTGTGACTTTAATACGGTCATTTTTAAAGAAAAATCAAAGGAATGGCACAAGGCTGATATTGTTGTGTCGACCATTCAAACGTTGATGGCTGGTGATAGATACAAAAGTTTTTCACCAACGGATTTTGACTTGATTATTTCAGATGAAGCGCATCGGTCAATTGGTGGCAACAGTCGTGCTGTATTTGAATATTTTGTGGGTTATAAACTGGGATTGACCGCAACACCAAAAGATTATATCAAGAACGTTGATGTCGATAAAATTAAAATGACAGACCCAAAGGCATTAGAACGCCGTTTGTTGTTGGATACGTATAAGACGTTTGGGTGCGAAAATAGTGAACCAACATATAAATACACAATGATTGATGGTATTAAAAATGGGTATCTGGTTCCGCCTGTGGTAATTGATGGTCGTACTGATATAACGACGCAGATGTTATCTGAAAAGGGTTATCATGCCATTGGTATTGACGATAATGGCGACAGCGCAGAAGCGGATGTAGTGGTCAAGGATTTTGAGAAACGTTTCTTTAACGACAATATTAACAGGGTGTTTTGCAAAGCGTTCTTGGAAAATGCGGAACGCGACCCAATCAGTGGTGAAATTGGGAAAACGTTGGTTTTCTGCGTTAGTCAAGAACATGCGGCCAAGGTTACGCAGATATTAAATGAATTTGCAATGCAGGCGTTCCCGAATAAATATAATAGTGATTTTGCAATTCAGGTTACCAGCAATGTTCAGCGCGCACAAGAAATGACAAATCAATTTATGTCAGATAACAATAACCTTGGCGGCAAATCACCATTCATGGATGGGTATGATACATGTAAGACACGTGTGTGCGTAACGGTTGGTATGATGACTACGGGATATGATTGCAGCGACCTGTTAAATATCGTCTTTATGCGACCAGTGTTTTCGCCAACCGATTTTGTCCAAATGAAGGGGCGTGGAACCAGAAAGCATACCTTTAAGCATGTAGATGCCGATAAAAACGAGACAAAATCGGAAAAACAGCATTTCAAGATGTTTGATTTCTTTGGAAACTGCGAATATTTTGAAGATAAATTTGATTACAACGAAAAATTAAAGTTGCCGCCTTTGTCTGCAGGATGTCGTGTGGGAGAAAGAGGGGGATATCCATGCGCGTTTGTGACATTGACATCTGAAGAAATTGATAAGATGGTCCAAATGGAAGTGTTGAATATTCCAGACAATGGTATGCGTATTGACCGTGAATTTTGGGGTAATTTCCAGCGCACGGTTGCTGAAGATGCCGAAATCAAGGATGCGGTTGAAACATCTAATTGGGATTATGCGGTTGCGCTGGTCAAGGATAAGTATGAAAATAAACCTGACCTGTATCCAAACCTAGACAGGATAAAAAAGGCAAATAAATTGGACCGTCGTTTGTCATGGCGTGAAATTCTGGAACATATCTTTGGACTGATTCCGCGTTTTAAAACACGTGATGAAATGCTGGAGGATGAATGCGATAAATACATTTCCATTGCTAAACCCGATGCGGAAATCGTGCCGACGATTAAGAATTTTATAAAACTGTACGTTCTGGACAATGATTTCAGGGATATTATTGAAAAACAACAGTATCCACGCCTGAATATGGAAATTGCTGGTTTTAATATGGCGGATTTAAAATCAATGGGGCCGGAATTGCGTGCAGAATTGCCGGAATATATCAAAGAAAACATCATTTTAAATAAGTACATGGGGTAACAAAATGCTAGACGCAAGAACCAAACAAACAATTGATAATGCATGTGATGTATTGGTTGGCAGAGTGCCGAACCCGCAAACGCAGGTGGATATTATCACAACTGCATTGATTTACAAGTTTATGGATGATATGGACTTGGATGGTTTGGAATTGTCTGGGCGCCGTACATTTTTTGTTGGCGACTTGGAACCATATGCGTTTTCGGCGATTGTTAATACCAAGGGTAATCAAGACCGCATGAATCTATATCTGGCCGGATTGGACAAGGTTCAGGTTGCAAAATCAGTTCCTGAATTGTTCCGTCGTATTTTTAAAGAGGCCATGATACCATTCCGCGACCCAACAACATTTTCGTTGTTTTTAAAGGAAATCAATGAATTATCATATGATGATTCTGAAACGATTGGCGATGCATTTGAATATTTGCTGAATAAAATGGCCACCGCCAAGAATGCGGGCCAGTTCAGAACACCACGTAACATCATTGATTTTATTGTTGATGTTGTAAACCCGACCAAAAATGACACGATTTTAGACCCTGCCTGTGGTACCGCTGGATTTTTGATTTCAGCATATAAACATATTACATCGGACGGTAAATTAACGCCAGCAGAATTAAAACAATTGACCAGCAGTGTAGTTGGTATGGATATTGACCCAACAATGGCAAAATTGGCTTTGGTAAACCTGTATTTGCATCAATTTGAACAGCCCAAGGTGCATGAGTACGATACATTGTCGGATGATACACGTTGGGGTGAAAAATTCGATGTAATTTTGGCAAATCCGCCATTTATGACGCCAAAGGGCGGAATTTCACCACATAATCGATTTGCAATTCGTGCAAATCGTAGCGAGGTTCTGTTCGTTGATTATTTTATGGAACATTTAACAATCAATGGTCGTGCCGGTTTTGTTGTGCCAGAGGGTATAATATTCCAAACCGCAAACGCATATAAAAATTTGCGTAAAATGATGTTGAGCGGTTATTTATATGCGGTTGTATCATTGCCTGCTGGGGTATTTAATCCATATGCCGGTGTAAAAACATCAATATTATTCTTTGACCGCGCAGTTGCAAAACAAAATAAGGATATATTGTTTGTGCGTGTTGATAATGATGGCTTTTCACTGGGCGCACAACGCACACCAATCAAACAAAACGATTTACCCGAAGCGTTAAAAATTATAAACGAATACCGCGAAGGTAAAGATGTATCGGGTTATGAACGCGCAATGGTTGTATCCAAAGAACGAATTGCCGAAAATAATTATGATTTAACCGCTGCAAAATATATTGAAAAAGAAAATATACAATGTGTCTACGACAGAATTACTCTTGGCGAATTGGAGCAGCAGGATAAAATTGAATTTTTACGTGGACAAGGGTTAACAAAGAAAAGCATTACAGACGATGGTGTGAATGATTGTATTTTGTATGGTGACCTTTATACTGTATACACAAGCCCAGTTATTGAAAAAGTATTACATAAAACAAACGATGTTGTAAAAATAACATCGGTGTGCGGTGATGTGCTTGTTCCAGCAACAACAACCGCAGATGCCATGGGGATAGCTATTGCGCGTGCATTAGATAAAGATGGCGTTTTATTAGGTGGCGATATAAACATTATACGCACACGAAACAAACATATAAATTCAAAATATTTATCTTGGGTAATAAACACTGTTTTGAAATCTGATTTGGCACGATATGCAAAGGGTGCAAATATTTTACACTTGTCAAACAACGATATCAGGAAATTAAGTATCCCGCTTCCACCGTTGGATATGCAGCAGCAGATTGTAGATGAAATCGAAAACAAGCAGTCCGCAATCAACCATGCACGTGAAATCATCAGAAATCTAGAGAGAGAGAGACAATATTTTGCCTGCCTTCTTGACGGCATAGATTACAACGAAGTCAAATTGGGAGATGTTGCAGATGTTATATCCGGATTTGCTTTTAAAAGCGATAAATTAAGCGATACTAAATTACCGAATATGCTACCTGTTGTAAAGATAGGAAACATCAGCATGGATGGTAAATTATTATTGGATTCAAAAACTTTGCAATATTATACATATGACGAAACATTATCAAAATATCTTATACAATCAAAAGATATAATTGTTGCGATGACTGGTGCAACAGTTGGAAAAACAGCAGTTGCTAATACAGGTGATATGTTATTAAACCAACGCAATGCTATTGTAAGACCCAAAAATTCCGCAAATAACAAATTTATTGCAGGTGTTTTAACAGCAAGAAGTTTTTATGAATGGTGTCAAACCAATGCTGGTGGCGGTGCCCAAGGAAATATATCACCAAAACAAATTCAAAATTACTTAATTCCTTTCCCGTCCATTGACGACCAAAGACGCATTGTTGCAAAATTGGAATCGGAACAGGAAATTATTGACGCAAACAAACACTTGATTGATTTAATGCAGGACAAAATCAACCAGGTTATGAATCGTATCTATAAGTGCGATGCCTGATAAAAACAGGCGAAGGTAAGGGGCAGATATGAACAAAATTGAACCGCGTCGTGCAGTATTTATCAAAAAGGGATGGTTTGTTTTCTGGTGTCTGGTGTGCCCGCCCATCGCATTTTTATACGTCGTCTGCGCAGACAGTACAGAAGTATAAATTTTTGCTTGCGTTTATTTTTTTTCATGTTAACGTTGACGACGTGCCCGTGCAGGGGCCGTGCATTCGCCAAAAGGTCGTTAATTTGATTCTGCGCAGACGAAGGTAACTCCGTTATGTTTTGTTACATCTGTCTGAAAAAAACTTGCGAATAATTGAATAAAGATTGATGTGACGTGCAATACGACATAACAAAAGGAGTTTTAAATGTCGAAGCAAATTGATTTTTTTAAATCAGAATCTAAAAAACTGGTTAAACAGTATAAATCCCAAGAATCCAATGCAATAAACCGTGTACAAAAGTATATAAAAAATATGGACGACTTTTGTTTGGCTAGGGCACAACATGTCGTTGCGCGTGAGGCTGGGTTTGTCCGTTGGGAAGAATTAGTTCGCGCCAGCGCGGACAGATTGCATTTCGGTGTAATTTTGTATAAAAACCCGTACTTAACGATGATAGAGGGCTGGTCTTGTCCAGACGATGCTGTCAATCCGTATAGGGAATCAGACCGACGAGATTTGTTCTTAAATTATGATTGGGTTATGCGAATTGTGTCGTGGTTACGTGAAAACAATATATGCCCTCCAGATGATGTGGATGATATTGATTATTTTCATACGGGGCCTGGCAAAGATTGTTTTTCAAGGTTATTTGTGCACTTGTATAACGAACCATACAAATATACCGGGACAGGATTGGTTATTGTGGCATTTATGATGCTTGGATTAAAACCGCTGAATTTGGATGATTACGACCGGTTGCCAGAGGATGGGCAAGGTAGGTGTTATTTTGCTATCAGTAAGCGCGCATGGGATGCAGCTTGCCGAAAATATCCGATGTTAAAATAATTTTATCCCCAGGAATTATCCTGGGGAATTGTTTAACTTTTCTTATGTTTTTGTGCATAGATTTTTGGGAATTTCTTTTGTTGCATTTTGCGATATTCCGCCTTGGCGGTGATATTCGGGGTAATTTTGATTAATTCATCCCAATCATCATAACTGAAAAACCTGTCTCTGAAATCGTGTGCGGCGGCGGTGAAACGCTTTTCTCTGGCGTTGTCATTATTGTATGCATATACACTCCACAAATATTCATAATACAGGAATTGGGCAACATTATGCGAAACTTGGTCACATTCGTCATAGAAACGGTTTGCGAAATTTCTTCCCAGTTCATTATGCAATATTTCTACGCCGTTGCCGCAAAAGGCATAAGAAGCGGGTTTGTCATAAATGTCCCACGCTTTTTCACCGTTGCCCCAGCGATATTGCCCCTGACATTCCAAAATATAATGCGGTTCAATGAATTCAACAGGTTGCGCTGGCACAGGCTCATACACTTTATATTCTTGCCAAAAACCAACAAAACGGATTTCGCTAAACGATTGTGATTTAACACTAGCATCTTTGCCCAACCAGTCCCATAAATCATCCAGCGCACCCGCACGCAACAAAATCAGTTCTTTTTGTGCATTTTCGTGGGTTGCGGGGTGCGAACGCACGATAGCCAATGGTGTTTTTTGCATTCCATCTATCATCGTAGCAGCATTTACGTCCGCACCATTAGCGACCAGTATTTCGATTATTTCGACTGATGAATTGTGTTGCAATGCGCTGGTCAGCGGACTGTTGCCAACATCATGCCCATCAATCCAATTTACGATTTCGCCACGCTGTACATGTTCGTTTAATTCGTCTGGCGTTATTTTAGACCAATCTTCAATATTCAATAAATCATGACCTGTCGTGTCTTGATTGATATTGTTACGTCTAGCCGAATAAATTTCAGGTTTTATGATATTCTCAATGTTATCAACATCAGGTTCATCCAATTCAGATTCTATTGCCATTTCCACCATATAATCTATACTTGACTGGCGGTTTTCAAATACATCAATATCCATCCCGCCATCAAATATACACGCGGCTTTCTTGGCAATATTAAAATCGGTTTTGACCCACTTTCCACCGATAAACGCCTCTGTTTTACCAGAACCATCCACACGATAGACATAGCCATCACCATAGTAATCATACTTGGAAAAATCCAAATCTAATGCTTTTAAGATTTCATCTTTGTTCATTTTGTTCACCTTTTCTCATTTTTTTAATACACGACCAAGCAGCGTGTTATTATGTTATTCATCGTATTTTGTCAGCGCATTCTTAAATTTAAACGCTGCGTCCATATACCAATCAAAAATTGCCTGTTCAGACGTAGCCAAATCTTTTGGCATTGCCCAGCGGATAGTGCATGTGTTTTCTGATTCTTTCCATTTTAATTTTGTGCCAAGTTCATTTTCAATATTGCCTGCATTGGCCTTTAAATGGTCATACAGTGGCTTTTGATTAATCATATACGCGGTTATACTGCAACCCTTTTTGCTGGGCTGTGCGATGTTTGCAACATAGAAATGATAGCGTTTGTCACCAAAGGTTAAATCCAGGTATGATTTCGCACTGACTTTGCGATTACGAAACACATCGGTAAAACGTTTGTTCTTGGATGCGTATTCCACAAAGCGTTCCCAGAATCCCATACGTTCTTTTTGTGCATCATTCATGGAACTTTTGTATTTGATATTTCGTTCCCAATCATTTGGGCTTTCCACAATTTCAAATATTGGGGCTGGGTTGGAATTGTCAATTTGAATTAGTTTTATCGTCACCAAAAAGAATGCAACATCTTCGTCCGTATGTTCATTTAGCCATTGTATGGCACTGCGATGTTCGTCACCCGCCTTTTCGGCAACCCAGATAACAATATTTGCCCGTTTCCCAGAACCATAGGTGATAATTTTTCCCAAATGGTCGTGATTTGTTTGACCGTATTGGTTTTCAATAATAACGTTGCGACCATCTGTGCTGTTTTCAGTTGTAAAAATGTCGGCACGATATGCCCCAACGGGCACTTCAACAGTTGCAGGCCCAAAGGGTATGCCAATTTTGTCGCTTAACTTATCTAAATTTTCTGGTTGCGCCAACCATGGTGTAAAGTCCGATGATTCACTGGGCCATACATCACGTATTGATACGTATTTAATATTTCCGAGAGTTTTTTTCACACAATATCCTTTTGCTGTATTCGACCCACAAAAGGATGGCGCGGGGTGTTAAAGAAATCACAGTAAGATGACCCTGATGGTCTTTGGGCAAGCCCTGTTGTATAACCACCAGCACCCCGCGTACAGGACGCAGGGATATATGATTTAGGTGCATATCAACCACCCTTACTGCGAGGTTCTTTACGCCTCGGCATCCGTTCATGGATACACCAATATTATAGTACAAATTGAGCAAATTTCAATGGAGTTTCTTAAAATTCCCAGGAAGAAAGGTTTAATTCATCCTCGGTCGCCATTTGTTGCAGTTCTGTGGGCGTTTCGCCAACAAATTTCATAATGGTAACAAAGGCACGAACATCACCCTTTAACGCCCGATTAATCAGGGCAACAGCCATCGCATCTTTTATACTTTGACCATCTTCATGTGGTAATAACAATGCTTCGGTTAAAATCTGACGCATTTTACGCTTTTCGCGTCTTGTAATGCCACTGGCAACACCACCCAACGATTGTATCTTTGTTCTTTCGTTGTTCGTTCTGTCTGCCAGTGATACCAAACCAGATGTATCTGGATTGCGATTAGCCAATTTTTCAACCTCCACATATTTTTTACATATTCATCATATGTTTTTATTGTTTTATTTCATAGATGCTCATCCCCTGGTAATCAAGAGAGGATAGAGTAACCCCTATCGACTGGAAGAGAAAAAAACAAAGAGATTTTTGCGTTTTTCAAATCCAGCCAATAGGTTTCACATGGTCATCAAGGGCACGAATGTTTACAGGACTTGCGTCTTTTGTGGCTCGTGCCTACCCAAGGTCTATTCGTCATCATCACACTTCAGCGGTTTTCACGCTTACTTTCTTTCAGTGTGCTTCTTCAAGCCGAATTATCAACCGTGGAGCTTTTAGTTTCTTGATAAACTTGTCGTGGCATCCCCACTCAAAACCTGCCAGCACCTATCGACATATCCCTGTAAGTGCATTTTCATTCTGTGCCCAGTGGCTTACCAGTGGCTCACCCAGTTTTATACGCCAGGCCCTCCGGAGACGAAAACACAGAACGTGTATTGTTGTGCTTTATTTATCGCACGATTTTTGATTCAATCCATGTATCCAAATCCTCTTGGCGATATCTGATGCGGTTGCCCCATTTTACATATGGGATTGCATGCCTGCCGTAATGGCGCCATGTATTTAATGTGCCAACGGTCGTCCCAAGATATGCGGCTGCCTCGGCCTGGGTCATTAAAACAGTTTTAAAAATACTGCCATTCATAACTTTTCCTTTCGTTATGTAATGACAGTAAATAAAATTTAACTAAAAATAAATTTTTATGATTTGCAGCTAGCTGCAATTTTTGTTGTGCAATGCATCAAAAATATATTTTTCAAGGGTTTTATTCGATAGCTTGAACGCTTTCCCGGTATTTTGCTCATATTCATGTTTGACGCGTGCCATTGTGGCCCCCAGATTGATTTTATCGGCATCTGTAGCCTTTAACCCAAGTTTTTTTACAATGTCAAAAATGGTTGCCTTGACATCTTTTGTTAGATTGGCCCTTGTGATGGCACCCTTGCGTCTGGATTGGCGGTTGTTGAACAATGCCGCATACATGTTTACTTGATTTGTTGCATCAACGATATTAAATAATTGCGCCACGTTCATATTGAAAGATTCATTGTATTCAAAAGTGTGTACCCGTGTCACCAATTTATCAAACAGGATTAACAGGGACATAAATGTCATCGCAACAACAAATTTATTAATAATTTCGGGTTGTGGTTCCTGTTTAGTATAGAATTGTTGCCAGTTAACATCGCCCTTGGCCAGTTGGGACAAAAGCCCGCCCAGGTCATTGTTCTTTATCGGCTTGCCAGATGATATCATGTGCCATTTATTATCGATTTTCCATACATGACAATAATCAAAGGTCAAGTTGATGTATTCATGAATTTTGGCAATAGTGTGGCCCAGTTCTGTTGGATTGATATATTTATACTGTGGGGGCATCAGTTTGATGTCTCGCAGTAATTCACAAACTAATTCACCATACTGTGCCTTGAAATGTTTGGCGGTTATTTCGATGACGCCGTCATCGATTTTTTGTTCTTGTACTGGTAAAATATACGGCAAATAAGTCAATAACTTTTCATTCATATCAATGTCCTTTGATATAAACAGCGTATTTAAAAAATGCCGGAAATGCAAGGATTTTGCTCAATGACGTTTTGTGCCCAGGGTAGCAAATAGGTAGCAAAAGAAAAATCAAAGAAAAAGGGTTCCGGCTGGAACCCTTGATATTCGTGGCTCGGGCAGTTGGACTCGAACCAACGACATACGGATTAACAGTCCGTTGTTCTACCGACTGAACTATGCCCGAATAGCGAACACAATATTATATCAAAAAGTCGCAGAAGTCAAGCATTTTTTGAATGTTGTCATAA
>JAZURV010000014.1:0-54129 GCA_045606425.1 Candidatus Enterousia sp. | reverse complement strand
TTGAACCGCAGTTTCAGCGACATCTTCGTCGGTCAACATATCGTCAGTATATTCGATAATTTCGTCGTAATATACGGGCGCAACCTCAGCAAATGCGGGCAAAACCAATATTCCACTTAAAACAGCAATAAATCTTTTCATTCAGAACCCCTAAGACTCCTGGGATTATTCTACCATAAATTGACATTTCGTGCAAACACAAAACTGCTATGTTGCTGACAATACGACAGTTTTTTATTTGCCTTTTTGTTGTTGTGCGGTAAAATTGTATTATGAAAAATTATGATGTCATTATTGTTGGTGCAGGCGCAGCCGGTTTGATGGCGGCAACACAATTGTCGCAACGCAAAAAGTCAGTTTTAATTATCGATATGGGCAATGTGCCCGCACGAAAAGTTGCTGTTTCTGGCGGTGGCAAGTGCAATTTTACAAACACACACGCAGATTGGTCACACTATTTCGGACAAAATCCGCGATTTGTTGTATCTGCCCTGCACCAATGGACGCCAGGCGACACACTGAATTGGGTGCGCACACACAAAATACCAATTTATGAAAAAGAACCCGGACGATATTTCTGTAAAAACAGCGCAAATGATATAATCGATGCGCTGATGCGCGATATTGACAACACAGAAATTAGATACAACACTAATGTCAACAGTGTTGAAAAGCATGGCAATTTCATTGTTAAAACCAGCGGGGGTAATTTTATTGCAAAATCTATCATTGTTGCAACTGGTGGGGTTTCGTACCCGCATTTAGGCGTTTCAAATGTCGGTCACAAAATTGCTAAATCATTTGGGCATAAAATAGAACCAATACGCCCCGCCCTGTGCGCAATTAAAACAACAAAATTTGTTCCAGAATTGGCAGGAATATCTTTGCCTGTGTCAATACTGATTAAAAACAATAAAATCGCTGACGATTTATTGTTTACGCATTTTGGTATTGGTGGGCCAGCGGCATATCGGGCGACTTTGTTTGGCGCGTCAAACATGTCTGTGAATTTTATGCCCAAATCTGATACTTTTGAATTATTAAAAAACGCCAAAACACAGAATGGCAAAAAATCAGTTGTAAATATACTGGGTGAATTTTTGCCCAAAAACCTGGCGCGGTTTATGTGTGCCGACGAACGACGAATTGCAGATTTGCGCGACGAAGAATTGCGCAAAATCGCAAACAGGATTCAAAACTTTGTTATTGACGATGCGCGTGCAATTGGTCTGACCAGTGCAGAAGTGACATTCGGGGGAATATCCACAGAACAAATTTTATCAAAAACGATGGAATCAAAATTATGTGACGGACTTTATTTCGCTGGCGAAGTTATAGATGTCACGGGCGATTTGGGTGGATACAATTTACAATGGGCGTTTGCCAGCGGCTTTGTTGCCGGTAATAATGCATAAAAAAACAACCGCCCAGTTTGGCGGTGGTTTTATTGGGTTCTTTTTTTGAATTTCCACCCACGGAATGTTTTTCCACGAATTTGTTCAGCAGCACGTGGTGTTCTGACATCTCCGCCATATTGTGTTTCTGCCGCGTTGTTGATGTTTATATCAGCAGCAGACGCACCACGCCAGTTGATTATAATTGTATTGGCTTCGCATGCGGCAGGTGATGCCACAACAGTGTTAAATATCGCTGTTCTGAATGCCAACGCAGACGCAAAAGAATTGCGCAAAGAACTGGAACAATAATCGGCACAATAATCCATGCAATCGGTTGCGTTTGTGTTTGAAAAGTTAAATATCCATGGCGCACTAAATTCAGATATATTGCCCCCAGAAGGCGCATATCCGTCCAATTTGCACCAACAATATTTCCCTGTGCCTGCTTCGTCTGTCAAACTGGATTGGATTGACGGATTTGACCATGTTGAATTATTGTTTGTTCCAGATTGTGTACTGCAACGCCCTGTTCCTTTTACGCGACCGCGTGTGCCGTAATCAACAACGAAAGCGTTCTTGTCGTTGCTGGTCAATCCATATGTTGCGGCGTTTGCGCTGCCTGTACCATCATTTTTAATATACGCAGACGCATTTCCTGCACCGGTCAACCCAATTAAATCGGTCAAATCTGGAATCGCCCCCCTGATGTGCCACCCCATTTCGCACGCACTTATTTCACAGGTATCAACCCCGGCACCATAATAGTCGTTTCCAGACACCGATTGTGCATGTGCAAAATTCGATATCGAACACGCGGTATAACACTGAGTGTCCGCGGTTGCGCCCACTGCCGAATTTGGGTATCCTGTTGGACATTGAGATATTCCCTGGGCGGTTGTTGCGTTATAAATTACAGATTCAGACAATCCAGGGCAATAACTGCCTGCGGGGCAATCAACAACCTCTATCCCATCGGCAGGCAAATATGTTCCGGCCAAAACTTGATACAAATCATCTGTATAATACGGGTCTGCATCGACTTCGCCTTCGTATGTGTTATCCATGTTATTTGCCGTGGCAGCACCAGTATAAGTATAATCTTCCTGCATATAGCCATCAGACGGGAAAGTATTAGATGTGTTCGCAGGGTCCGCCATTGCGACACAAATCGCCCCCAGTGAAACAAATGATGAAAACAGCAGTTTTCCGGCCATTGAAGAATATATCCTTTCCCTTTGAAAATTATTATAACAAAATATATTTATATCACACAAGCATAAAATATGTCTTTTGTATATTTTTTGATTGTTGTGTTTTGCATAAAATAACCGCCCAATTTGGCGGTGTTTTTTATCGGGTCAATGATTTTAAAAATTCGGATAATTTTTCGTCGTATGACACCCGGGTTGGATTGCAAATAACCCGATGGTCTATGCAAAGTTTTGCTGTCTTGAAATCGTCCATGTTGCAGGTGTTTGCACGACGAACATCTAAATCATTCGGCATGTTTTGACGGGTGCGTGCCGTTTCCAAGTTTTGCTTTGGTGGTATAAAGTACAAAACGCGAAAATTATAAGCCCCTGCAATATCGTGTTGCTTAAACCAATCTATCATTTGACGAACATAACGGGGTTCTATGACATCGTATGTAAAATTCCTGGTCCAGTTGTCCATTATTTCAAATTCTGGAACACCGTAAAGCCATTTTGGTTGGCCAGGTTGCCAAAACTGTTCGTTCGCAAATAGTTTGGTTGCGAAAGTTTCGTTTTCAAAATATTCTTCGTCGCGGAAAAAATATTCACGACCATCTTTTTCGCCTTCGCGCATTGGACGCGTTGTTGCCGAACGCAGATTATAAAATGCACCAGTCGGCAAAATGTTTTTGATAAAATACGATTTGCCACTGCCTGATACACCTGTGCAAAATAATACTGTTGATTGTCTTTTCATCTTTTTTTTGTCCCATAAAAACCCGCACAAGTGCGGGTTATGTTTTAATCTTCCAAGAAACTGCGCAATTTGCGTGCGCGCGTTGGGTGTTTCAATTTATTTAACGCCTTTTGTTCAATTTGGCGAATACGTTCACGGGTCACACCAATGTATTCACCGACCTCTTCCAGTGTGCTGGTTTTGTTGGTTGACATACCAAAACGCTGACGCAAAACGGTTTCTTCTTTTGGGTCCAATTCGGACAGGATTTGTGTGACGATTTTGCGTAAATTCTTTTGTGCCGCAGATGTAAATGGATTTTTGGCTGTTTCATCTGCAATAATTTCAATACGCGAACCATCGTCTTCACTGCCAACGGGGGCCTCTAATGACATTGGACGCAGGTTGACCTTCATAGCCTTGTGAATCTTGTCAACTGGCAAATAGATAATTTTCGACAATTCTTCCGCGGTTGGTTGACGTCCATATTTATGCATAAACTGACGCGATGCGCGTTGAATTTTGTGTATGTTGTCAATCATGTGCACCGGTATACGAATTGTGCGCGCCTGGTCAGCAATACTGCGGGAAATACCCTGTTGAATCCAGTTGGTGGCATATGTTGAAAATTTGTTTCCCAAACGATAATCAAATTTATCGACCGCCTTCATCAAACCGATATTTCCGTCCTGGACCAAATCTGAAAAATCAAGTCCCAGACCACGATTGCTGGATTTTTTAGCGAATTTGATAACCAAACGCAGGTTTGCTTCTATCATTTCGCGTTTTGCACGGGCGGCTTCTGATTGACCGCGACGCACCAATTCAACAACTTTTTTATATTCTGATGTTGGTTGACCAACTTCGAATGCAATCGCAGTGATGTCTTCCTGGATTTTCAAAACATCTGCCTGGTGTTTGGTTGCAAAATTTTGCCATGCGGCGCTTTTGTTTTTCGCCATTTTCTTAACCCAGTTGCGGTTTATTTCGTTTCCGGTGTATTCTGCCAAGAAATCTTCGCGTTTGATTTTGCACGCCAATGCCAAACGCAACATTTTGCCTTCCAATCCCATCAGCAATTGGTCGCGCTGAGTCAGTTTTTCCATGATTTCAGCAATTCTGTCATCATTCAAACGGATTTTGCCGACATATTCAAATAATTCCACGCGCAATTTGTTGTATTTCTTTTCCAGTGTTTCATCAGGTTTAGATGATGATAATAAATTTTCCAAACGCTTTGCCTGCAATTTTTGCATACTGGAAAATACGCGTTTAATTTTTGTGAATAAATCTGTTATCATCGGCATCAAAGAATCTTCCATCACAGGGATTGGCACACCAGATGAACTGCGTTGTCCATCTTCTTTCTTGCCATCGTCTTCTTCGTCCAGTTCTTCTTCGTCATCATCATCGTCGTTTGCGACAGAATCTTCCAGGGCATCCAAATCTTCGTCATTCAAATCATCAACACGGTCTACACCCTTTGATTTAAGTGTATCCGCCAATGCAGCCAAAGATTTTTGTTCGGATTCACTGGAATACATGACTTCCAAATTTATGATGTGGCGCAATCTGATATCGCCATTTAACATTTGTTGATACCAATCCAGCATAGCCTGAATTGTCATTGGACTTTCACACAGACCGTAAACCATCAAACGCGATGCAGCTTCGATTCGTTGCGCAATTGCAATTTCACCGGCAGCAGTCAACAACTGAACTGTCCCGATTTGTTTCAAATATGATTGCACAGAATCCTGAATTCCCAAAACCAGATTGCCAGTCGAACTGCGTTCCAATTGTTTGGCATAATGTTCGTAATCATCGTCGTTTACATCAACCTGTTCGGCGTCTGCATTTAATAAATCGCGGGTTTTATCACGATTATAATTTTCGTCGTCGTCTTCGTAATATTTTTCCAAATCGCGTGCAAAACTGTTGCTGTCTGTTTCCAGAATTTCCAGTTCCAAATCCTGCTTAAAGAATTCCAGTACTTCTTCTTTTTCTTCATCAGGAACCTCGTCTGCCTGGACGGCGGCATCAAAGTCCATCTGGGACAGATAGCCAATTTCGTTGGCAGACAACGCCAATTCTTTCAAACTTTCTGGCAAAGAATCTATCAGTAATTTCGTTGCTTCATCTAGTTTTTTAGTCATAAAAAAACCTTTGATTTATTTTGTGTGAAAGATGTAAAAAATTATTTTCCGGCCTTGCGCTGAGCCTTTGCGACGGCTTCGTGTAATGCGGATTCAGACACCAAACCCAACACAATCGGGCTTTGAATTTGAATCATAGAATACGAAGCATGCGTTTTTTCGCGGATAGATTTAACCGTTGGGTTCGTGCTGCGCATCAGGCGGGCAACCTGACCATCTGTTAAATCAGGATAATTTTTGATAATCCATAAAATACCACCCAGGCGGTTTTGACGATGCAATTTTGGGGTGTATCCAACGCCGCGTTTATTTTGTTTTTGTTGTGCTTCGACAATTACATCACGCAAAGTCAATCTGGCGTTTGGGTCTGCTTCGCATTTTTCGATATCTTCACGGGTGACCTGACCATTTATAATCGGATTCAGACCCTGCATTTTATTGGATTCTGCGTCGGCGATATTTTTAACCTCTAATTCGTGCAAGCCACAGAAATCCCCAATTTGTTCAAATGTTAAAGCAGTGTTTTCAATCAACCAAAGTGCGGTAGATTTAGGCATATATGGATAATTCATGAATGTTCCCTTTGTTAAGACGCGTTCTAATATAGCACAAAACGCGCTATATTCAAGCAGTTTTTTTATTATTTTTATTGTTTTTTTATCAATTTGAATCCGTCAACAGTATCCATCACTGTCCAGCCCATTTCGTCAATCTGATTGCGTAACGCGTCCGCCGTCGCAAAATCACGCGATTTCTTTGCAACCAGTCGTTTTTGTGCCATTTCCTGGATTTCTGATGGTGCAGTTTCAGATTCTAAATCGTGCAACTTTTGTGCGTGTTCCATAAATTGTAAACCCAATAAATCATCAACAAATTTTACCAACGCCAATTTAGTTGCCGAATTTGTGGCTTTGTCTTTCAGCAAATCCTGAAAAACAACCAAAGATTCTGCTGTTTTCAGATTGTCTGATACTGGGGTTAAAATTTTATCATGCCATTGTTGATATGCGTCTTCATCTTTATCGCCAGATTTGTCATTTAATAAATCCGCAATTTTACGAACTATGTTTTTATAACCAGATTCTGCAGATTCCAGGGCTTCAAAAGAAAACGCCAGTTGTGACTGATAGTGCCCCAAAACAATCCAATAACGGTAAATTATCGGTTCGATATTGCGCGCACGCACAGCGTTCATACCCAAAAATTCACCCTTTGATTTAGACATTTTGTCGCCACTTTTGTCCACCAAGAAACTGAAATGCACCCAATAATGCACCCAGGGTTTTCCAACGATTGGTTCGCTTTGTGCAATTTCGTTTGTGTGGTGCACACGCGACAAATCTTCACCGCCTGTGTGAATGTCAAAATGTGCGCCTAATAATTTCATGCTCATAACACAGCATTCTGTATGCCAACCCGGAAATCCAACGCCCCATGGGCTGTCCCATTCCATTTGGCGTTTTACATCGGTTGGCGAATATTTCCATAATGCAAAATCTGTCGGATTGCGCTTTGCATCATTGTATTCAACACGCGCTCCGGCACGCTGACCAGACAAAGAACCGCCAGTCAATGCACCATAATCTGCGAATTTAGATGTGTCATAATAAATTCCATCGCCCGGGATTTCGTATGTATAACCGCGTTTTTCCAGTTCTTGAATCAGTTCGATTTGTTCGCGAATATATTCTGTGGCGCGTGGCATAGTTGTTGGACGCATAATATTTAAATCATCACTGTCGCGTAAAAATTCGTCCAGATAAAATTGCGCGATATCCCACACAGATTTATGGTCGCGTGCTGCGCCCTTTTCCATTTTGTCTTCGCCAGAATCATTGTCTTCGTCTGTCAGATGCCCGACATCGGTGATATTCATAACATGGTTTACATCAAAACCGTTCGCCAGAAACATGCGCTTTAACAAATCATTATGGACCATTGTGCGCAAATTTCCCAAATGCGCATAATGATAGACCGTTGGTCCGCACGAATAAAAGCCAACATGATTTGGGATTATTGGTTTAAAATCTTCGACTTTGCGTGAAAGCGTATTAAATAATCTGATTTGCATAATGGTTTCCTTTGTAATTTCAAGACCGATGATAGTAAATCTAAACAAAGATTGCAAACATT
Organism: Candidatus Enterousia sp.; assembly: GCA_045606425.1. Taxonomy (GTDB): domain Bacteria; phylum Pseudomonadota; class Alphaproteobacteria; order Rs-D84; family Rs-D84; genus Enterousia. The sequence continues at coordinate 46,514 of JAZURV010000014.1, read as the reverse complement.
ATGTTTGCTAAATAAAAAAAACGCCCGTTTGGGCGTTTTTTTATGCACCGCGCTGGTTTTGTTTTACGACAAAGTACGGCAACAAAGTTTCGGTTTTTTTGTTATCCAAAATCGCCAAGTTTTCTGGCGCTGGGAATGTTTTGTTTTCACCAGATTTCCAGCCTTCGATTGTACGAATTGCCGACGCAACCTGTTCCAGTTCAGCCGCGGTCAGTTGCCCAACTTTTTTGGTTAAACTGATTCCGGTCATCTGGGATAATTTACGCTGATAATTACGTGTATTATTATTGTCGTGTGGCGGTGCATATTTATAAATTGCCGCGGCAATGGTCAATGACGCATATTTATCTGAACGCAGCAAACCACGCAACGCGCGCATTCCGTGTTCTTCGGTTGGAAAAACTGCGAACCCGCCAGCCGAACCGCACGAACCATATTCACGCGCAAATTCGCCATTTCTGATTGCGCCAGGATTCATATTACGCCATGTGCGCGAACCGCCTGTTCTGATAAAACCGCTGCCGTCGTCGGCAGTGTATTTCACCCACGCACCCCCACGCCACGATATGTTATATGAAGGTGTGCTTTCTTCCGTTGAATCTTTTTTGTTTTCAACAGAATCAGCCTTGAATTTCAATAATTCTGCAAAGCACGGTATGTCTTTATAAACAGAATCCATGTTTATTGTGTACGAAATCGAATCCGATTTCGGGTTGTAATTTGTTGTCACAGATCCCGCTTTGCCTGTTTTTGGTGCCATTCCAACCAAAAAAGCATTCAAAACAAAGAGGGACGGTAATACGATTTTTCTTTTCATAATACTATCCTTTATTTTTGACAGCACAAACGAATTCGCACAGTCATATTTATCTGTTTTTTGTTTTTTTTGATTGGTTCATCACAAAAGAAAAAATTGTGATGTACATTCAGACATACTATCGCAACCGTACGCCCCGACTTATCCCTTTTTTGGACAGCCCGCCCCACCCGGGGAACCAAGATGTACTATATATAGCATATTTTTGATGTGTTGTCAATACAAAATCATAAAAAAATTTAATGAATTTTTATTCAAATAAAATTTCGCGCTTGCATTTAAAAAACTGTTTATATATAATAGCACCCGTTCGGAGCGTTGGCAGAGTGGTAATGCAGCGGATTGCTAATCCGTCATGGTGTTAAAGCCATGCATAGGTTCGAGTCCTATACGCTCCGCCAGATTTAAAACCCCATATTTTATGGGGTTTTTAATATGGTGGAATATAAAGAGTCACGAGAACCGTATAGGTTCGACAAGCAGTAGATTTCACAAGTGCAACGCAGTGAAATCGTCACGATTGACGCACAGGCATTTATGCCGAGCGACAACGAAGATATACAATTAGTAAAACCTTAAAAAATCGAAGTTCACAAGATTTTTTTGGTTTTATTTATTGTATATCAAGGGAAGCAGTAGATTTCACAAGTGCAACGCAGTGAAATCGCTCGGACTTTGTCCTGCGTGGCATTCGTTAGCACTCAAACTTCGTAAACACTCGTTTTCGTTTACTCATAGTCGTCACGATTGACGCGCAGGCATTTATGCCGAGCGACAACGAAGATAAACAATTAGTAAAACCTTAAAAAATCGAAGTTCACAAGATTTTTTTGGTTTTATTTATTGTATATCAAGGGAAGCAGTAGATTTCGGAAACGAAGTGCGGTGAAATCGCTCGGACTTTGTCCTGCGCGGCATTCGTTAGCACTCAAACTTCGTAAACACTCGTTTTCGTTTACTCATAGTCGTCACGATTGACGCACAGGCATTTATGCCGAGCGAGTCCTATACGCTCCGCCAGATTTAAAACCACCATTTTGGTGGTTTTTGTTTTCTTATACAAAACCGCCAAATTTATTGACATTTATTCTTTTTGTATTATAACATCACTGTATGATATTAAAACGAGGTACAAATGCCAGATTATGACAGTTTAGAATTATGGCACGACGGAGAATGGTGCAATTGCCACGCCGAAGATGTTTTTTGTGGAATGGAACACCCAGAATTTAATCTTTGCAAATTTATATATGATTCAGCAAAAACAAGTTTTTACAAAATCGTACCAGAAAAACCTTGTGGTTCCTTTACTATAAAATGTGGCACAATAATTGAAGCAAAAGAACCTGGTACCCGCAAAGCAAGCCTTGCTTTACATGGCCCATTTTTTCATTTCGCCAAGGGCGCATTTAATACACTGTTATGGCACGATGTTTTAGCATGGGATTACAAAAGTAGAATTTATAAAGTAAAACCGTTAACCACAGTGGTGGGAAATGATTGTGAAGGCAAAGCGCAATACGGGGCACAAAAACTAATGTTTCTCAACAAAGTTCCTTTCAATCAGATGTTAAAAAAGGCTTTACAAGAATTAGATGAAAATCGCGAACAAATAGTACGCATGAATCCTTTGTGTTATGAAGACAAAAAAATAGAAGCGATTATTACAGCCTGGAAAAAACATAAGATTTCTGACCAGGTTTATTAATTTATAAAACCGGCAAACGCCGGTTTTTTATAAAGATACATACACACAGTCAATTTTAATTCTGTCGCCGCACAGAGCCGAACAAGCCCCCCCGCATGTTGGAGTCGACCCGGGCGCTGTTGCTGCAGTCGTACGCACAACTCCTGGCACAAACGTCAGCCGAAGAGAACGAGTAGTGGAACACCCAAGGCGAAACCATTGGATGTGTCATTTTACACCAACAATGCAGACCATTCGTTTCGCCACCAACAACCGATTCGCCATTATCATGCAAATCCGCGATATATCCACCCACAGATTTCCCATTATTGCTGCTTAAACACGCGCTGATTCCGCGAATCGTTCCATATGAAAATGATGTCCACCATGTGGAATTTGCCTGGCTGTACCCGTAATTTGCGCCATTTATCGCCGGGTCCAAAACAATTGTTGTCGCATCGTTTTTGGAACACATTGTTGCACCAATTGCAGTCGATGTTATCATCGCCATAATTATTATACTTAGTCTTTTCATTGTTTTTTCTCCTTTTTTTGTTTGTTTCCTGGCGGGTTCACCCCCATGGGGCGGAACCGCCAGGCAAAATCCAAATCGTGCATAATACAAATGCACAACAACAAAAAAACCGCATGAAATTTCAGGCGGTTGGAGGTTGATAACAATTTGATCTGAAAATTGCGCTGTTTATTCAATGTATTCACAGCCCCCCAACCCAATTCTGGTTGGAGCATTTAACGTCTACATGGACGCAGATCAATAAGAGGTTATCAAGCCCCATCGGCAGAAAATCCCACCGACACAATTATTTTATCAGATATAAAAAATGAAAGAAAGAAAAAAATTATACTTGTTTTTATTTACCCCGCCGCATGGACGGGGTCGTTATCAGACTTGTTTTTCTTCTGGTGTGTGGGCGGGCTGATATATTTCTACATCGCGCGTCATCGCCAAGAATTTTTTTGCGCGTTGTGATACCAATTCGTCCACAGGTATTTCGCGCAGTTCGTTCAGTGCGTCTGCCACAGATTTTGCCAACAATTCCATCGTTGTTTGCCAATCTTTGTGTGCCCCACCCGCAGGTTCGTTTATGATTTTGTCGATAACATTTAACGACGCCATATCACGCGCGGTCAATTTTAATGCGGTCGCGGCAGTGGCTTTAAACTTGTTATCTTTCCATAAAATACTGGCACACGATTCAGGCGCAATCACAGAATAAATTGCGTTTTCCAGCATCATGACGCGGTCACCTGTACCAATTGCAATTGCACCGCCAGAGCCACCTTCGCCGACATTGACGGCGACATACGGCGTTTTTGCACGCAAACCCATCGCAATTGTCGATGCAACCGCCTGGGATTGTCCGCGTTCTTCGGCGGCACCGCCTGCAAAAGCCCCGGCAGTATCAAACAGCGACACAATTGGCAAATCAAATTTTTCAGCCAATTTCATCAGACGCTGTGCCTTTCTGTATCCTTCTGGATTTGGCATTCCAAATCTATGTTTTTGACGGGTTTCAATGGTGCGACCTTTTTCTTGACCGATAATCACAGACGGTATTCCATACCAATAGCCTATTCCGCCACCCATCGCGGCGTCTTCACCAAAACATCTGTCGCCCGCCAGATATGTCCATTTATCAACAATTCCGTTCACATAATCCAAGAAATGTGGTCTGTTTTCGTTGCGTGCCAATAAAACCTTGTCATATTCAGGTGTTTTTCCTGCGTCACGCGATTTTTTCGGTGTGTCAAATTTAGGTGTTTTTACATCTATGACCTTGGGTTCCATCGGTTGTTTGGTCAACACCGTTAAAACGCGCACCAAAGTATCTTTTAATTCAGAACGATTTGCAACAACATCGACCATGCCATGTTCATATAAATAATCCGCAGTTTGGAAATTTGACGGTAATTTTTCATGAATATTTTGTTCAATAACACGACGGCCCGCAAATCCGATACGCGCACCCTTTTCCGCAATATGAATATCACCCAACATAGCAAACGACGCAGATACACCACCAAATGTCGGGTCTGTCAAAATCACGATATATGGCAATTTGTTTTCATGCAATTTGTTTACAGCAACCGTTGTTCGCGCCATCTGCATCAGTGACAAGATGTTTTCCTGCATACGCGCACCGCCGCTGCATGTGACCATTACAAACGGATTTTTTAATTCAATTGCGTGTTCGATACTGGCAATAATTGCGTCGCCCGCAGCGCGTCCCATAGAACCCATCATAAAATCGCCGTTCATAACGCACACCGTTGAATCTATGCCACCTATTTTACCGTCTGCGGTTGATATAGAATCATTAGTACCAGCGTCTTCGCGTGCTTCTTTCAGTCTTTCTTTATACGAAATTCTGTCGACAAAATTCAGTGGGTCGTCCGAAGTAATCGGCAAATCAAATTTTTTCCAATTCAAATCATCGAACAATAAATCAAATCTTTGTTTTGGTGTCATAATAAATGCACGACCACATTTCGGGCATACATACTGATTGTTTTTATAATCTTTATAAAAGACCAAACGACCGCACGCTTCGCATTTTATCCACATCAGGCGACGAACGCGTTCGTATTTATCACGATTATGATTAGTTATTCCCATAGACATAATTTATCCATTCATTTTTTTTGTTAATTCACGGCTGGGTTTAAATAAAACAGTTCTGTTCGCAGCAATATGCATTATTTCGCCGGTACTGGGGTTATAGCCATTTTTCGTTGCGTGTGTGCGCGGTTGAAATGTTCCGAAACCGCGTATTTCAATTCTGTTGTTGTTTGCCACAGCAGATTTAATTTCGTTCGTGACACAATCCAGAATCGCCATTGCGTCAGATGTACGCATGTGTTTAAACTGAACCTGAAGTGTTCGTATAATATCAGAACGTTTCATTATAAATCACCCTTTTATTTATCTTGTTATGCTTATGATACCATATTTTATAAAAAATACAGCAAATTATTATATTAAGAAAAGGCTCTTATACAAAACATAGATGTGCGCTGATAAAATTGGGTTATACAAAGGTGACAAACATGTGTGAATTCAATAATAATTGCGAAAAATTGCCTCTTATCGGCGATGTTGCGCCCAGTTTCAGTGCTAACACCACAAATGGGCCAATAAATTTTCCAGACGATTATCGGGGGCACTGGGTTGTATTATTTTCGCACCCGATGGATTTTACGCCGGTCTGCACAACAGAATTTTTGTCGTTTCAATCGATGATTCACGAATTTCAGGAATTGGATACAGAAATAATCGGATTGTCTGTTGGGGCGATACCTTCGCATCTGGCGTGGTTCCGTTCAATATATAATGAAATAAAATTTAAAGATTGGAAAAATGTCGATATAACATTCCCTGTTATCGCAGACATAGATTTGCATGTGTCAAAACTGTACGGAATGATTCACCCGAACACTTCCGATACAAAAACAGTGCGCGCAGTTTTTATCATAGACCCCAACGGTATTATCCGTACAATTTTATATTATCCACAAACAACTGGGCGAAACATGAAAGAAATCAAACGAATTTTAATTGCACTGCAAACGAATGACGCGTTTCGGGTTTCAACACCTGCAGATTGGGAACCCGGACAGCCAATAATTGCGCCCAGTCCGCAAAACACAAACGATTTACAAAAACGATTGAACAATCGCAACAAAAACATAGATGTACAATCGTGGTATTTGGCATTTAAAGATTTGCCAGAACAAAAAATTTTCGATAAAATCAAAAAGAAAACAAACTAAAATTTCAATGGCAAATCACGCAGATTTATCGGCGCATTTTCAGATTCAGGATGCCAACGATATTTTTTAACATCTATGTGTCCATCTTTTGTAAAACCGACACCTTCGGCGCGCAACATTTTGCGTTGAACCGCAGCCCATTGACCGTCCCATAATCTGCCATCACTAAAAGTCACACGATGCCATGGGCGATTATCCGTATCGCAAACCGCATTCATGGCGTACCCAACGAATCGCGCAGCGCGTGGTCGTCCCAACATCTTTGCAATATCGCCATAGGTTGTCACCCTGCCCGCAGGAATTCTGTCCACCAAATCATAAACTTGTTCGAAAAATGTTTTCATGGTTTATATTATAAAATATTTTTTTAAATGTGCAAAAGGAATAAAAAAACTGGCGGAGATGGAGGGGTTCGAACCCCCGATACGGTTGCCCGTATACGTGATTTCGAGTCACGCGCATTCAACCAGCTCTGCCACATCTCCGTTGTGAAAAGAATTATATATATTTAGAAACAAAAAGCAATTATAAAAAAATTAAACATCAAAATCGTATGAATTTATGGATTTTGCAATTGCATTGACCAATTTATTTTGATGGGAATCTGATTTCAAAAGTGCCTCTTCTTTCTTGTTGGAAAGATGTCCCAATTCAATCAACGCGCCCGGCACAGTTGAACGCAAAACTGCAAATGGCGCATGTCGCACAGATGGACCCTTTTGTTGTTCTATCGATGCCTTGTTCATAGATTTAGCACAACCGTTTGCGTATTCTTCGCTCAATTCCGCAACAGCGCGTTGTTGCAGTGACGAAAGCGCGACACGAATATCCTTTGAAAACTGTTCGAATCCATCAACATCGATTTTGTCCGCAGCGTTTTCAGAATCTGCCAATTTTTGTGCTTCTTCGTCTGATGCCTTTTCCGATAAAGTATAAATTGAAAATCCGCGCATGTCGCGACTGGGGTTCGCGTTTGCGTGCAGTGATATAAACAAATCAGCATGTTTCTTTTCTGCAAATTCTGCACGGTCGCCCAATTTCAAGAATGTATCATTTGTGCGCGTCAGGTATGTTTTATAACCATCTGCGTCCAATTTGTTCTTTAATTTTTTTGCAACCGATAACACAACTGTTTTTTCTGTTGTGCCGCCACGACCTGTACAGCCGGGGTCTTTACCGCCGTGTCCCGGGTCAATTACAATTACGCGCTGTTTTTTTGTGCCTGTATTCGCAGATTTGGTTTCGTTTTTTGTGGTTGATGCCACAGTGGTTGTGGTGTGCGCACCGTTCGCAATTCCCACCCCGGTACCAGACGCAAAATCTATGACCAAACGATATTCATTGTCGCCATTTGGTTCCAAAACCATAATTTGTTTTTTTTCAATGGCGTCAATCAAACCGCCCAATGTTGCCGACACCTGTAATGTTGTGCCGTTTTGAATCTGGGTCACACGCTTTATCAGTGTACCATTCGCCAGTTTCGTTTCTGCGTTGGATTTGCCGGTTGTATTCGACAAACTTACAATCAGTTGTTTATCACCATACGACAACGAATATGATGGTCGTGAAGATGTTTCGATAACCAAACGCGTTTTGCCACCCGGCTGTAAACCTGTACGAATTGAACGCAGTGCATTTGCCGCAGAAAACGCGACACGCGGTGCAATTCCAATGACCAGTGCGCTGAAACTGACTGTTTTCAAAAGTTGACGACGCGATATTTTCATAATGCAATTATTATACCAAAAAAATCACAGGGTTTCAAGAAAAGTTGAAATAAAAAAACCGCCATAATGGCGGTTTGAATCTATCGACTGACACAATTCGCAAATGTTTGTGAAATTATCGCCGTTTCAGACTGGGTCAATGGTGACACAGGAACCATGAAGCAACGCGAACTGTCGCGAATAATAAATACTTTTGTTCCGGTCTTGTACGCATTTTGCATATTTGTCATTTGTGACGAACTTAAAAACGAATTCTGGGTCAACGCATTATTGGTCAATCCTGCCTGAACAACCTGGTTCGCAGTGTTATAATCGTAAATTTCAGACATAGATGTCAATTCCATATACACAGACCAATTGCCCGGTTTTTCGGTTGTGTCCACCGGTGCAGAAGGAAATGCAGTGTTTGCCAAAACCATCGCCGCCGCTTGAAGGTTTGGTGTTGTGTTGGTTGTTGTTGGATGCGACACTGTATTCAATTGCAGATTATCACCACATGCCAAATTCATGCGATTCGTATAACTGGCCAAAACTGCGTCAACCGCAGCCTGCCAATTTGCACCCTTTGAATTCAAATCCAAACTGACAATTTTTTCAGCCCAACCCCAAACATTTGCACCAACATTACCAGCATTTGCAAACCGAGTCACCATTTCTGCGGAACCGCCCGCAACGCCCGCACCACAGTAATCTGTCAGTTGGGTTGTCAACATGCTGTTTGTTTCGTTGCCGTATGCCAGTGCCACAGAATGACATGCCATCGCGGCCTCTAATTCACGGCGACGTTGAACACATAAATCAGAATGCGATTTGGTCAATTTATCTGCCATGTTTGCCATAGACAAATACGACATCAGTTCCTGTTGAACATAGGACGGACACAAACGCGCCGCCGTATTCATTCCACCGGTACCATTTTTGGTAATCGTATTATATTGTGGCAATAAAATCGAAGTGTCTTTTTGCAGGCACAACAATGTATAATTGTATAATTCGCTTTCTGTTGCGTACATGCAACGCCCAGATGTTTTACCTGGAACAATGGTTGTGTCACCACAATAGTCAGTCAAACAATTCATTATCTTTTGACGACATGCAGTATCAACATCGGGTTGTGTAATCATGAAATAAGTATTGCGTTGATTCTGGATATATGCGTTGACGACACCGTTTTGACCACGTGGTCCCGCATTCGAATAACCAGTGGAAGTTGTATAAATCGTGGCGCGACCACCATTGTTATTTGTTGCCACGGTTCCAGCAGACACAGCAAATGCAGCCTGAGACATTAAAAGCGCGCCAATACAACCAAATGTTAAAAGACTTGATTTCATGAAGGTTCCCTCTCTTTTACGAACTATTTTATCACATTTTTGATACCAGTGCAATAAATCTTTCGCAACAAAATACAAAAAAGTTGATTTGGGCAAATAAATTGCTATATTTCAAATATGACAGTTGTGAATAACGAAATTTTAAATCAAATTGCCGACGACATTTCTGCCGTAAGGGGGTTTCTTTGACCCAACAAAAATTCAGACTGAAATCAACGAATTAAATGACATTTCTAACAAACCAGATTTATGGGACAAACCGGATTATGCCCGTGGAATTTTACAGAAAAAATCAAACCTGGAAAAACAGTTGTCTGAATTAAATCATCTGGAAAGCGAATATAAAAACCTGTGTGATTTGTACGAATTATCCCCGGACGACCCAGATGTAAATAATGCAATAACTGAATTGGCAAACATGTCGCACAGGGCGAAATTTATCACTCTGTTTTCCGACCCGATGGATAACAATGGCGCATTTTTGTTTATTCAATCTGGTGCAGGCGGTACAGAAGCCCAAGATTGGGCGCAAATGTTGTCGCGCATGTATACCCGCTGGTGCGAAAGACATGGTTTTGCTATAGAAGTTGTCGAAGAACACCCGGGCGATGTTGCAGGAATCAAAAGTATTACTTTCAGAATATCTGGTGAACGCGCGTTTGGTTGGTTAAAAAACGAAATTGGTGTACACAGATTAGTTCGCATATCACCTTTTAATGCTAACGGCAAGCGTCAGACCAGTTTTGCTTCGGTTGATGTGTGGCCTGATGTTGACGATTCTATTGAAATCGAAATAAACGAAAAAGATTTACGCATAGACACATATCGCGCATCTGGCGCAGGCGGTCAGCATGTAAATAAAACTGATTCCGCGGTGCGTATAACTCATATTCCAACAAATACAGTCGTCACATGCCAAAACGAACGCAGCCAGATTCAAAACAAAGATATGGCGATGAAAATGTTGCGTTCTAAATTGTACGAATTGGAAATGCAAAAGCGCGCAGCCGAAGAAGACGCCGCAAAAGCATCCCAGAAAAAAATCGAATGGGGCAGCCAGATAAGAAACTATGTCCTTTATCCGTATCAGTTGGTCAAAGATGTCCGAACAAATGTTGAAAAAACCGATTCAAACGCGGTTCTGGACGGTGATTTAGACGATTTTATGTTGGCAATGTTAGCAGGATAAAAAAATCATGAAAAATTCAGAAAATAAATATATCACTTGTATAAAGCAAGTATGTGGCAAAGACGCAAAAATATCAGAACCATTGGTCCCAGGCAAGACACACCCTGTATATATAGTTGAAACAGAAAATAATAAAACAGTGTTCAGATTTTCTTCACGGGAATGTGCGGACGCTAATGCCCGCGCCAGCAATTTGTTGATAAAACACGGGATTGTTGTGCCGTCTGTAAAAGCGTGCAAAATAAACGGAAAATATTGCGAAACATACCCTTTTGTTCCCGGTACGACATTGCAAGAAAAACTGGACAGCGATGCTGTTACAAAAGATGAATTACGGCATGTTTTTCATCAACTGATAGATTTGTCTGTTAAAATATCAGAAATCCCAGTGCAAGACGCAGACAGTTTTTTCCCGTTAAATGCGCGCGTTTCTGTGGCTGATTGCTTTTTTCAAACTGTTCAGCCCAGCATTACAAATTTATGTCACACAGATTTGAATTTGCGCAACATTCTGGTGAATGATAAAAATGATGTCACAGGTTTGCTTGATTTAGACGGCGTCACACCTGCACATTTTAATACAATGTTTGCACGAATATGCCTTTGTGCGCACCAATGCGGATTAGATATGAATGATTTTTATAAAATGTATCCCCAAGAACAACTGGAGGCGTCTTTGGTGTGGTTGGGGTTGGACAAACAGATTCCGCTGTATATATTTTTGATGCAAACAAATTCTAAAATACTGAATTGGCGCGATTTAACAAAGCAATATCTTAGAAAAAAGATTATAACCAGATAAAATCCACAAGATTTTTCTGATTTTGGTTATTATGTATCAAACGCCGGGATAAACCTTTTAATATATTTGATTTTTAGTCAGTATTGTGTATAATGTCTATCGTTCAGCACCCATAGCACAACTGGATAATGCGTTGCCCTCCGAAGGCAAAGATTGCAGGTTCAAGTCCTGCTGGGTGCGCCAAAAATTAAACCGACATTTCGTCGGTTTTATTTTTGCCCCGCAGGACGAGAACCGACCAAAGTTGCGCCAGCAACGACAGGTTCGACAACAAGTAGATTTTGGAAGCAAAGCGCACCAAAATCGTCACGGTTGCCGCGTAGACACGAAGTGGCGAGCGTATCCCGCTGGGTGCGCCATGAATAAAAACAACCGCCGGGACGGTGTTTTTGTACGGATTCCAGAAAGCAAGTTCCCCTCCTGTGGAGGGGTGGCGCGAAGCGACGGGGTGGTCTTTTGTTTTCCAGATTGTTCGTTTTTTTCAACCCTCCCCACCACTTCGTGGTCCCCCCCGCCCCAGGCGGGGAATACAAGCAGGGTTTCGGAAACGAAGTACACCGAAATCGCTCGGACTTTGTCCTACGCGGCATTCGTTAGCACTCAAACTTCGTAAACACTCGTTTTCGTTTACTCATAGTCGTTACTGTATATGCGCAAAAAAACAACCGCCCGTTTGGGCGGTGTTTTTTGCCATTGGTATTATGTTAATATTACTGAATCGACCCGTACAGCCCCCCGCGCAGGGCGGAGAGGTTCTGGGCGTTGAAGCCGCAGTAGTACGCACAATCCCCGGCACAGACGTCAGCCGAAGAGCGCGAGTAGACGAACACCCAAGGCGATTGTGCAGATATTGTGGCACCATTTGTTGGTGTGAAATTATCCATACGACACCAACAATATTTCGTATCCCCCGTGCCAGATTCATCAGGGGCGCCGGTTTCACCCAGGGTTGTCTCCGCGGTCGATGAACACAGCGATGTTCCGGTTATTGTTCCGTAATTAAATGTCGCACTCCATGATGTTGAACCATCACCACTGGTCGGTGTACTTGCACTTCCATTTGTATTGACATTTTCCATCAACACAGCCAATGGATTTACAATAAATGTCCAACCGGTAAAGATTTTACCCGGTTTGTGGACTGCTTTCCGTGGCGTTCTGATATCGCCACCGTATGTAACGGTGCCCGCTTCGTTTGCCGCGATGTCTTCCGCCGATGCGTCTGCCCATGTAATGCTGATTACATTTGCGTTACATGCACCATTGTTTAATGTATAACCCGTATCACACGATGCGATGGCACAGGTGTCCGTCACATTTGCGCCAGAATAATTTTTACCCGTCACAGACGCAATATGGGAATTCGCAGGAAAATCTGATACTGTACATGCCGTATAACATTCGTCGGTGCTGGTTGCGCCTTCGTCACTGTTCGGGAACGCCGTCGGACAGTTCGCATAATTCGCAGTTGTTGTTGCGGTCCCTTCTGACACCTTCAGGTTTGTCACCGTCGCCTGGTTTTGGTATGTATAGTCTTCTTCCATTACACCATTACTTGGGAATGTGCTTGAAGTATTCGATGGCACAGCCATTGCAGGTACTGCAAATGTCAATGCAACAAAACTGGTTAAAAATGTGATTTTTTTCATGGTTTCCCTTTCCTTTTATTTGGTTAAAAATTCCTTTGGTTAAAGTGTATCAAAAAACCTAGGTTTATGGACCACCCCGTTTGACGAAAAATTAAAAATAAAAAATCCCAGAAATCTGGGAAAAAATTTTTTGAAATTTTTGAAAAATAATGGTTGCAATAAACCTAGGTTTTTTGATACACCGCAACCCCACAGAATTCCGGGCAAAACCCCGTATTTATTCTCCCCTTGGGGGAAGTACGGTCGAAGACCGGGAGGGAGGTCCCCCGCCCAGGGGCATTCGCGCCCTGGAATCGCCCCACAAAAAACCGCCCAAACGGGCGGTTGTCTTACGATATTTTCTGAATTCGGCGAATGCGTTTTTCAATATTATCAAACGGACTTTCCAGGAAAGCCTGTGCACACAAGAATGCCTGTTCTATATCTATATCATCTGCCGCCAATGTCAGCACATTTATATCATCATGAAAACGGTCATCGCGCGCCTGTTCAGGTCGTTCACAACGCGACGCACGCAAATGGCGATGCCGATTCGCCGCAATTTCCATACCTGCCCCAGTGCCACAGATTAAAATGCCACGCGCATCATTGTCGTCCAACATCGCATCTGCCAATTTGTCCGCAATATCAGGAAAATCAACCGGCGTATTCAAATCGTCTGTGCCCAGGTTGACAACATTATACCCGTCCGCCATCAACATTTCATAAAGATATAATTTCAGCCCCACCCCACGATGGTCGCCTGCGATATAAACGCGTGAAATATCAGATTTGTTCATTTCTTAGATTCCTTTCGTTTTTCCAATTTGCATTCCAATCCTGTATTGCCAGTGATATTCAATGTCTTGTAATACAGCGTCCCAACCATTGTCGCATTTGAAAACACATTTGCAACCTTTACATTCGCGTCCCCGTCCAGCGCGCCATGCAAAAACAAAGTGTTTGCCGTGATATTGCCAACCACATTACCGCCGCGCCCGATAATCAGAGTTTCCGCAGTGATATTGCCATGGACAACACCATGAATCTGGACAGTATGGTCTGTGTCGATATTGCCCTTTAATTTACAACCTGCCCCGACGATGGTGGGCGATTTTTTTTCGTCTGCGTTTGTAAATGCCAACATATTTTTCCTCTTCCCTTATTCTTTTATGAAATTTATTGGATTAAACGGTGTTCCCTTGTACCGGATTTCATAGTGCAAATGTGGCCCAGTCGAACGACCAGACGAACCACCCAAACCAACCACACTGCCCGGGCGGACCCAGTCGCCACGCGAAACCATAACCTTTGACAAATGCGCATACAGTGTCGTAAACCCTAAACCGTGGTCTATTTCAACCGTCGTTCCGTACCCACTTCGTTCGCCCGCAGACACAACACGCCCCGGTGCCACAGCATACAATTCTGTGCCGATTTTACCAGCGAAATCTATTCCTTTGTGTTGTTTGTTCTTTTTTGTAAACGGGTCCTGGCGCATGCCATACGGCGATGTCACAGTTTTTGTTGCAACCGGCATTCCCAATGGTAAAACCTGGGTCAGACGATTTAAACCATGCCATTTTTCCAAATCTTTGGCAATTTTTACATATCTTTCATCTGCATTTTTGTCTAATTTAATTGGTATGAATTTCGCGCCAATAATCTGGTTAGAATAATTGTTCGCCTGGTCCACCAATTTGGTTTCAGACAAACCCAATTTAGAAATACTTGCATTTATTTTTTTCAAATTTTTAGATAATTCTTCGACATTATCCTTGGTCAATTTTGACACCATTTCAATAATCTGGTGGTCTGCATCAGATATTTCGTTCACAGATTCCATAATTTTCTGTTGGTTTTGTTTCAAATTGTCGTTTTCACTGCGCAGTAATTCGAATTCCATCGCCATTTCTGATGTTTTATCAAATTCTGGCGTATAATTTTCGTCGTCCATCATTTCAACTATGCGCGCGTGCAGGAAATCCAGTTCCCCACTTATCTTTGATTTAGTATTCAACAACGATTCTTTGTCTGTATCAGATAATTTGTCTGCCTTTAATATCTTATCATCAGTAATATTTAATTCCCGTGCCAAATCGTTATATTTTTTCAGGTAAACTTTTAAATCTGTCATCTGGCGATTATGCTGATTTCGAATTTGTTCCAACTGTTGTGTACGCTTTTGCAGCAACGGACGATGATACACATAAACATAGGTTGACCATGCCGCCCAAATCGACATCGTCACAACCGCACAAAATTTAGTGAAACGCCAAAAACTGCTCTGCTGGTATGTGTGTACTTCGCCGTCCACGGTGTCCATAACAGTGCAATCCCGTGGCGGAAACAACCGCGAAATCCCCCGCCAAATCAGCCTGAATGGTGCGGTCAATAATTCCCATAACGATGAAAAATATCTTGCAATAAAACCTATCATTACGATTCCATTCTAGACAACAAACTGTCAATAGTCAAGCCATCGCGTAAAACAGCATCATTATTCATAGATGTACCACGATAAAAACTGGCACCAGTACGACAACAATTTTTTGCACGAATTAAAACGCGTTCCGCCGTGTTTTTAGTACTGAACAGCGGAAAAACCTGAATTTCGCCAAAATGCCGGTCATTCAAACATGCAATAACAATATCTGCACAGCCCGCATCAACAATCGTACAAAAATATCCCGTTGTCATGACGCGCGCCGCAGACTTTTTAATCCAACTGCGCATATCGATATTGTGATGGGCAGACTGTTTTTTTGTTGACGGGGTGCCCCAAAAATACGGCGGATTTGTCACAACCAAATCGAACCGTTCGGGCGTTGACCATTTTAATATATCCTGGATTTCCAGCCTGATTTTACGGTTGTTTAAATCTGCATTTTTTTGACATACTTCCAACATTTCATCAGAAATATCTATGCCCGTAACATCTATGTCCGGCATGTGATTCATCAGACACAACGCAACCCCACCAGAACCAACACCAACATCTAAAACAGTCTTTATATTTTTATCCGTCGGTGCATACGCCGCCAACCACACGGCATCGCTGGTTGGATTATAAATACTGCGCACCATTGTGACGCGCCCGTCCAATAATGTAAAATTTTCTTGTTTTTCTGACATGCCTGTATCATAATTCAGAAAAAAACAAAAGGCAAGTTTATGTTCAACGATTTATCGATAGTATCAACTGCGGTCAGTTCTTTCAATAATGCTGCACTTTTTTCGCCGTACTTCTTTGTAGTCGCCCTGTTCTGCGCACCTTTATACTATATGGTATGGTTATACGGGCGCGATATATTGACAAAATTGAAATGGAATTCAAACATCGGAACAAAAATTGGTTTTTGGTCTGTGCTTTTCTTGACCGGATGGCTGATGATATTTGGTGGAAATTACGCGGCAATTCGCGACGGAATATCTTTGTTGCCAACGCTGATTTCTGTTGTTTTATTCACATCTATGATTTATATTGTGCAACAATCAAAATCGTTGAATTATCTGCAAATTTTCGCAAATCCAAAAATTAAATGGTCCGCGTTTTTCACGCTGGTTTTGTTGGCTGTTGCATCTGCAAAACCAAATTTATATGGAATACTGTTGCAATTGAGTGCTGTTTTCTGTGGAATAATTGTCGGTTCGCGTCTGTATAAAAATATTTCCGCACTACCAATGTCCACAATTATATTCGGCACAATGACAGGTTTGATTTTGATGCAACCAGAATATTTCAGATTTGGTCAATTGGGCAATTTAACCTTTGTTCATTTGTTGGGGATACTGGCCACTGGTTTTTTAGCAATAACAACATTGGCAACAAAATACACGAATGCGCGCGCCAAAATCTATCAAAGTGCATACATAAAATTGAAATGGCTGTGCCGTATCGTCGGGGCATTAGCACTGATATTATTTATCCTGACAGAATCTGTCCCTGTGTTTGTTGGTCTGATTGCGGTCTGCGGCATATCTGAAATGTTGACAATATACCATTCAAAAAAATCTGCAAAAAACCTGACAGACACGGCATGGGCGATGATGTTGGTTTGCTTTGGAATCTTGATAATTTGCCCAATCATAAGTTGCCTGGGCATACTGTACATGAAACAAACGCACGAAATTGCACGAACCAAAGATTTTTGCGATTTGTTATAATTCGTTATATTTATTGAATACAATATTTTACCGTATTGTTATAATATAAAGTACATAAAAACTAATTTATAACAAACGGAAAAAAGAAATGGCAACTGTTATAGACCCCAGCGCCGTCATTAAACCAGGCGCAATTATCGGAAACGATTGTAAAATTGGACCTTTTTGTATCGTCGGTTCGAATGTGGTATTGGGCGACCGCGTAGAATTGGTTTCAAATGTTGTGATTGACGGAAAAACATCGATTGGCGATGATTCTATCGTTTATCCTTTTGCTGTTCTGGGCGTAATGAGCCAGGACCTGAAATGGCAGGACGAATCCACAATGACAGGATTGCGTATCGGCAAAAGATGCAAAATTCGCGAATATGTGACAATTCATTCTGGAACCCCTGCGTCAGACGGCACGGAAATCGGTGATGATTGCCAGATTATGGTGAATGCCCATGTCGGTCATGATTGCAAGGTTGGAAACAGTGTAGTTATGTCAAACCTGGTACAGGTTGCCGGTCATGTTGAAATAGAAGATTTTGCAATTTTATCTGGCGGGGTAATGGTATTACAATTCGCCCGTATTGGTCGTAACGCCTTTATCGGCGGAATGAGTGGTGTCGGCAACGATATTTTACCATATGCAATTTATGATGGCACACGCGCGGTATATCGAACCATAAACCGCGTTGGTTTAATGCGCCATGGTTTTACAAACGAAGACCTGCATGCGATTCACACTGTGTATTCTGCCGTTTTTGGCAGCAGCGAAGGCACTGTTGCAGACCGCATCAACAAAGTGCGCAAGGAAGTAAAAAATAACAAATACGCCATGGACGCCATAGATTTTATCGAAAATCGTTCAAAACGCGGTATTGGTACAGCCAAAAATGAAGCCAAATAAAAAGAAAATTTTTATAATTGCAGGCGAAGTTTCTGGCGATGTTTTGGGCGCAAAGATAATGCACAAAATGCCAGACATTGAATTTGTCGGCATTGGCGGTCAAAACATGGAAAAACATGGACTGAAATCTATTTTTCCTATGTCTGATTTGTCTGTTATGGGTATTGTTGAAATATTGGGACATGTGCGTGTTTTAACAAAACGAATTCGGCAAACTGTTGACGCGATTATCGCCGAAAAACCAGATATGGTTCTGACCATAGATTCACCGGGATTTGCCCGCGCAGTTGTGTCACGCGTAAAAAAATCTAAGGCTTTAAAACGCACTAAATTTTATCATGTTGTTGCCCCCCAGGTTTGGGCATGGCGTCCAAAACGCGCAAAAAAATACGCAAAAACTTTTGATAAACTCTACGCGTTTTTTGATTTTGAAATCCCCTATTTTACAAAATATGGTCTGTCGGTTATGGCGGTTGGACACCCAATTGCAGACGGATTGGACAAATACAAACCAGACAACAAATCAGACAAAAAAATTATAACCATGGTCCCTGGCAGTCGTATGAACGAAGTCAAAAAACTTTTACCACTGTTTCATAAAACTGTTGATATGCTGGTAAACGGCGGCTATCACGATTATAAATTCGTAATTCCAACCGTTGAAACGACTGAAAAATATGTACGCCAAGAAACAAACAAATGGAACACAAAACCAATTCTGGTTCCGTCCAGCGAACGATATCAGTTATACGCAAACACATATATCGCAATCGTGGCCAGCGGAACAGTATCTGCAGAATTGGCTATTATGCACATTCCAACAATCGTGGTTTATAAACTGAACCAGTTTTCTATTTTGTTGGCACACATATTACTGCGCGTCAAATGGGCATCTTTGGTCAACATTTTAATGAACAAAACAATATTCCCAGAATTATTGGGCAACGCCGCAAAACCAGTTGCGCTGGTTGACACATTACAACAATTGACACTGCCGCATGTTCGCCGCGAAATGCTGAATGAATTGGTGCGCGCAGACAAAAAATGGACAAATTCTAAGAAAAAACCAGCGTCCATTATCGCCGCCGATATATATAAAAATATATAAAAAACATATTTTTATTTTCGATTTTGTGCCGGAACTTTGTTTTTTACAGCCTGTATAACAACATTATCTTTATCCGAACAGAACACTTCGCTTTTGGTTGTGTTATTTTCCGATTGTTGCCCACCATCTTCTTCGGACTTCTCTACTTTGGTTGTCATTGTCGGGCATACCTGACCAGTCGAAGACAAAACCAACTGTTGACACCAACTGTTTCCAGAAACCGTTCCGTTTACACCAGGCAACACATTTTCAGAACACAAAACATCTTCTTCTGAAAAAGCGCCAGCATTTGATGTATCCATTATTCTTAACAATGGTCTGCACGCAGATATCGTTCCATTCTTGCTGCGAAATCCGCCATTTTCCCAGCACGAACACATTCCCCACGATTGCGTATCAACATCTTTGCCATAATTTGCGGGGCACATATTTTCTTTTTCGATAAAATGATACCAATATGTCAAAGACTGCTGATTTCTGCTGTTACTTTTATAAAAAACAGATTCTGGTTTATCTGAATTGATTTTACAGAAATCATTCGGGTCATACCCATATTGTGTTGCATATTTATATTCTACGAAATACCCGTTCAACCCTGCACACTGAGTGGTCAAATTATCCAGAATTTTATAATAAACTTCGGTTGCAACACCAGATGGACGAATTGCGCGTTCGGTATTGTCAGATGTAGAATACACAACATTATTATCTTTGACATATTTATTAAAACCACCAAACACCTGTTCTACCAAATTTTCGCACCCAACCGTTTCATAAACTTGCTTTGCACACGGGGAAAGTATTTTAAGATTGTTTGTGTTGTCGTCATTACTGTATAGTGAAAACCAATCCAACGCTTCACCTGTTTTGAACAACCCATTTTGTGGGGAATAAAAATTACTGTATCTGGTGCCACCAAATTTATCAAAGCACTGTTGTGCAATTGCACGACACGCATTCAAATTGTCTGCATCATTTTTGGCGGCAATATAATCCTGGATAATGTTATCGCCAAACATACCATTGCAAGAATCGATATAATCGCTACACATTTTTGTAGTCAACGAAATTGCAGCGGGTTTCAACAACAAAGTGGCATCGCCAGTTAAATTTGCCATCGCATCGGCAACAGATGTGTTTTGATTATCATAACAATTCGCAACCAAAGTAAAACAACTTTGTTTAATTTCTTTGACCTTTGCCTGTTGCGCATAATAAATACTTAACAACGCGCTGTCCAAATATTCCTGCCATACAAAATCAGCATCTTCCACACATTTATCCAGGGCATCTTTGGCAAACTTTTTGGTTTTGTTTTCAAAAAATTTAACGAACGGGCGATTTTTTTGAATTGTCGATAATTTTTGGTCTTTGATATCTTTATCTTCATTAAATGTCAAAATATTGCCCAATTCAGCAAAATTCACGACACCGGTCAATGGCGCGCCAGTTGTGACATCTATGAATTGACCATTGTCCAGACATTTGTGATAATCGCTGCCACAGACTTCTTCGCTGACGATAGATTTTTCGACATTTGCAATACATGCCGCAACATCATCTGCATTATGTTTTCTGCGGTTTTCCACACGTGCCAAATCCAACATAGCACTGCTTTGATGCGTTGCCGCCTTTAACGATTTTTGTTGTGCAACCAACGCAGTTTCTACCGAATTGCAATCCTGTTCGATTGCCATCAAATAGGCATTCACTGCGCGTTGCAACGATGCACTGTTGCAATCTTCGTGCACTGCATCACGACACTTTGGATACACAGCCTTGTACAAAGCGGTCCCATTATAGGATGCAATTATTTGTCCAGAATCATCCATACCAAACGCATTCGACATATCCGCGGACACAGTCAAACTGTTCAAATCTTTATATTTTCCGCCAACCGTTGCATCATCGCCCTTGATAGAATTCATAATTGCCTGCAATAACTGACGCGACGCAGATTTATCTTCGGCCAGGGCGTCTTCGCCCTCGGTCGCAGTTTTCATCGCGATTGCCTGGTCATAAGACATGCCAACGACATCTAAATTTTCAGAAAATTCTGTTAAACGTTCGTTCACATCCTGATAATTTGCAGAAACATCTTGGAAATCAAACACACGATTATTACACGAACAGCGTTTAAAACTGTCGTTCTTTAATTCGCAAAATTGGTCCATACATGTAAAGAACGCAGATTTGCACCGTTCGTATTCCAATCCCGTTCGGGTTTCGCTGACAACAGATACAGTTTCTGTTGCGCGTGGCAACACAGTCTTGGTCGCACTGCGCGTGACCGGCACACGCGTTGCAGATTGTGTTTTTGTTGTACGCGGCGTCAAAACCGAAACATTTTTTGCACTGCGCGATACCACGGTCGTTTTTACTGCATTACGTCCAGTTGTCGAACGCGGCGTCCGTTCTGTTGTTGTGGTCGCTGCACGATTTGTGCGCACTGGCGCAATTTCTGTACGCGACGCAGCCCCCGCATCAAAAATGCAGACCACAGAAAACACGACAAAATAAAGAATTTTCTTCATCTCTGTTTTGATTCTAGCAAAATTGTTAAATACGGGGCAAGTAAAATCGCGATTTTAGGTATAAAATTTTGATAATTTTTTTAATTTTTCTTGTTGCAAAAGTTGCCAATATAGTTTAATATTCGTGGTGCTTTGAATGGGCATATGGCGGAATTGGTAGACGCGCTAGTTTCAGGTACTAGTGGTAGCAATACCTTGGAAGTTCGAGTCTTCTTATGCCCACCATGTGTAAAAGTTCATGGGGTTGTAGCTCAGTTGATAGAGCGCTACGTTCGCATCGTAGAGGTCGTGGGTTTGAGTCCCATCAGCTCCACCAGTTATTGAAAAATAATTGGCAAAAAGGTCCTTGGGGATATGGCGGAATGGTAGACGCTGAGGACTTAAAATCCTTTGATCATTGCGATCGTGTGGGTTCAAGTCCCACTATCCCCACCAAAACATTATCGCGCGAAAGCGCAATTTTATTTAGGGTTCTGGATGTGTGGCTCAGTTGGTTAGAGCACTACGTTCACATCGTAGGGGTCGGCGGTTCGAGTCCGCCCACATCCACCAAAAATAAAACGCACCCTTTTGGGTGTGTTTTGTTTTTCGATGATATGGTCTATGGAATCGACCGTACAAACGCAGTTTGTTTGGTTCGACAATGAGTTGGTGTTTGTAAATGAAATGCAACAAACACCTTACGAATGCCCCACAGCCGGCACATCTGTGCCGTGCGAGGGAGTCCGCCCACATCCACCAAAAATAAAACGCACCCTTTTGGGTGTGTTTTG
This sequence comes from Candidatus Enterousia sp., assembly GCA_045606425.1. Lineage (GTDB taxonomy): Bacteria > Pseudomonadota > Alphaproteobacteria > Rs-D84 > Rs-D84 > Enterousia. The sequence goes on along the minus strand of JAZURV010000014.1, from coordinate 24,061 downwards.
TTTTTCGATGATATGGTCTATGGAATCGACCGCACAAATGGAATTTTATCTTAAACCTTTTTTCTTGCAACATGCGCTGGCGGCAGATTTCCAATCTGAATACCCACGCGATGGGTCACGCAAATCACGCCACGGTTGCCACGATGTGCAATTTGATTTTTTATCTTTGCCATTACATTTCACATAACGCCGCAGAGAACATAATTCATCAGAAATTTTTCCAGTATCGGTTGTACATTTCACAACAATATTCTGATTTTTTGCATCGTCTTTACCAAATTCTTTGGTTGTCAGCATCTGATACGCGAACGCATTTGCAACAACAGACGACATTATCATAAAAGCAAGAAATATTTTTTTCATTTTCGCCTTTCCTTTTTGTATATTATAAATGTTTTTCACAAAAAACACAACACGGTTTTTATTCAGTAAAAATATCAGGCTGGATTTCATCAGATTCCAAAAAATCGTCCGACGCAATCTGTTCCTGTACATCGCCAGATTCAGTGTTATTTGACACAGTATATTTATGCCCTGGGTCAGTTGCATACAATTCTGTTTGTACCCGTTCCCAATCCGCGACATTTTCGACAGACGCACCAAACTGTTCTGCGGTTGTCCACGGTATTTCGTTCATAAACAAATAGAACATTTCGCCCGACGGGTTATCAACATTGGTTTCGTCCAGGCGAATTATTGGTCGCACAACATAAATATCTACATTACAGTTCGCGCCATTTTCGTCCTGATATTCGTCCAGTTGATAAAAGAATTTTGACGCAAAATCCATCGCCTGAAGATACGCAGCATCATCGTCAGCAGCATCTGTCGAATTACCAACCCACATCAGCCACATACCATAATTGACAACATTTTCCTGGCCATTCAAATCGTCCGCAGACAACAAACACAACGGTTTAAATTCAATACCATTTGAAAATTCTTTTGATGTGTCCGATGTTCTGTCATACATATCGCCGATGAAAGTCAACGCCCCATAAAGCAGCCCCGCATCGCGTTCAAATCGTGCCAGGCGCGCCCCATGTTTCAATGTCGCGTCCGTCAACCAATATTTAATCTTTGCAGACCGTGTCGACATACCCGCGCGCGCGACCTTGGCCGCCTTATTCATTGTTTTGGCACCTGTATTTGCGGCGCGCAGTGTTTTTATTCCGGGTATAATTTTTTTCAGATTACGCGTGACAATATTTCCGGTCTGGGGACGACTGAACGCGCGCAACGAACGACGATATTTCATCGCATCAGAATATGCTTCGGCTGTTTTTTTATAAAGTTTAACATCTTCACTGGCTTTTTCTAATTCTTTGACTTCTTTTTCCGCCGTCTTTATACTTTCTTGCAATTCTTTTATTTGGTTGCGTTTTTTTGCTATTTGTTCTGCATTTTTCAATTCTTTTATTTCTTTTTCCAATCTGGCGATTTCGTTGGTATGTTTTGTAATCGTGCGTATTTTTTCCAGATATTTTGCAACATCTTTTGATTTTTTCAATACCTGCATAGATTTACGTAATTTCACCGCGGTATTTGTCACACGCGCCATTTTTGCAGTCCCTAAAACAACTTCGCCACCGCCGACGGTCGCCACAGTCAACAATATTTCCGCAGCGATTTCGGCATACATTATCCATTCCAGGTTTACATCACCTGCAACATAATAATCATTTGAATCATCTTCAACATCAACCACACGCGCCACAACTTTGTTTATTGTATCATCATCATTTGCCAGCGCGCTTTTACTGGTGCAGTAATATCCGTGCGGGTATATTTCGTCGATATGGTCGTTTATGTATTTCAATGACAGAGTATTATTTTTTCCTGCGCCGACGAAATCCTTTAACGCGTCATGTTGCACAACCATAATTGCATACCATGCGGGTTCAGTATTCAAATATTTTGCACCGTCCATAACATCCATTAAATTCGGGGACGCATTGCCGTCTGGCAAACTGCGTTTATTTGCCAGCATCAGTTTTTGTTTCAATACTTTTGGTTGTGTACTGTAATTTATAGTCAATGTTCGTCCACCGGGGAAATTATATTCAATTGGCGAAAAAACGATTGTTGTTTCATCGGCAATATTTTTCAATTCAGGGCAATCAAGCAACGCTTTCAATACCTCTGCATCGCCAGTCATGACTTCGTGCGCCCACGCACGAACTTTGTATTCAGGTTCGCTTTCACCTATTTCATTTGAATGTTCAATTAAGGCATTAGAAAAAATTTGCGTGGCACAATTTGTTGGTTTTTCTGTATGAATTTGTTCCAATATTTCTTCGGTAGTTTTGAAAGACTGTTTGTTTTGCATATTGCTAAACGATGCGGCGCAGCAACAGCACGGCACAAACATTGTCATTATAATAGATTTTGCGAGTAATCTCATTTCTTATGTGATTCAACTCTTAAATTTGCTTTCGGGTCTGTATACAAAAGGTAATAAATATCTTTTTTTCCTGTTTTTAAAGGATCACCTATTACAGGTTGCACAACGAATATATCAATATCACATAATGGTGTTTCTTTGTTATATATACGAACATCTTCTGCAAAAGCTTCTGCGAATGCAGCGGCTTCGTTTTCTGCGTCGCCTAATTGTATTTCCCCGGTGCTGTCAAATTGTAACCATGTTCCATGCGAAACATCATTTTCGTGACCTTCTATATTATCAGCAGATAACAAACCAAAACTGTTAAATTTAAGATCTTTATATTGTGGATTGTCTGTAATTGGTACGGTTGCAGTACTGTATCCATTTGCTTTTAATACAGAAACAAATATATCGTGCGCAGTATCTGAAAAAGAATCTGCGGTTTTTACACCACCATAAGCCAACGCACCAATGGCGAGTGTTCTGCCAATTGAAGCGCCACTGCTGAAAATATTTTTAGCTTTTGGAACTATTCTTGTTGCGCCGTTTTTCAACAGACGCCATTTGTTTCCATGTATCAAAGCAGATGTCCATGAAACCTTTGAACTGGCATTTGATATAATTGTACCGATTTGTTGTAATTGTCTATATCCAACGCGATTAGAAACAGTGATTCCTGCATCTTTTAATTCCTGGATGACTTTTGCTTTGTCTGCTGCGGTAGAGGTCTTTGTCAGTGCCTTTGCTGCTTCTGCTGCTTTTTGAGCTTTTTGTGTATCTGTTATGGCAACAATTGTATTTTTTGTAGATTTACCAATTTTTCCTATTTCACTTGCTGCACGAGCATTTGTGGCTGTTAAAGACATAGCTTTTGCTTCTGCACTAACACCCAAGCTTATAAGTGTTAAAGCGATTTCACCGACCATCATGGCCGTTCCCCAATAAACATCTTCGCCATCGTAAACATAATAATCGTTACCCGTAAAGAAACTGTTTTCTTCGGACATTGTTTTATGCGCGGCAAGATTTATAACATCGTTATCGTTTGCCGTATGATTGCCATGTGTACAACCTTTTGCCATTCCCAATACTTTGCCAGAATTTTCGGGGAAATATTTATCTTTGTGTTGCTTCATATAGTTTGGTGAAATGAAAGGTTTGTCTGAATTATAGACATTGTCAAGGCTGTTCTTTTTTACGACAAGAATACCATACCATGGTAATACATAATCTATGCCATTCACGGCAAGCTCTTCTGGAACATCTGGTTTTACTGGCGGTTTTTGGTTTGAACCTTGATTATTATTTTGCGCTTGCTGTGTATAAACTTTGCATTCTGGGGTGTTTGCGCCTTTACCCTTGCACCATTCGTCTTTGTTCTGAAAATTTGGAACGACATAGGCGGTCATATCTTTGTATTGTTCATAATCTGCCGATTTTAACGCCATGCGTTCTTCAAACGACAAATCATCAAAAGTCATTGGAAAATCAGTTGCGGACAGTTGTTGACTGCCCGCGCCATTTTGTTGTTGTAATTGTTGTAATTCGTTACTTCGTTCGATAATTTCCTGTTTCCACTGGGGCACAGTCTGTTTATATGGATTTTGTATTTGTATATTATCATCATTATTTACATTCGGGTTTGGCGCTGTTGCCGTCGGGAACCCAACAGCCCGATTCGGGACACTGGTTCCATATTGTGCGACATACGATTCGAACACCCCGTCGATAAATCCAGAACACGCAGAAACATAATTATTTCCCGGCAGATTTGACAACTGAACCATAATGGTCGGACGAATATCCGCCAATGTTGTGTCTTTGCAATTATCGCGCGCGATACACTGGGCAGAAACCAGCGACTGAACAATACGAAAACAATCGTCTGCATTTAAATCCGCGCCCTGGACATACACAGGTTGTGGCAAACGCTGATTATACGGGGCGTTTGGTGTCCAAAATGGATTAGTTGAATAATTTTGAACATTCTGAATTTGCCCATAATCGGAAAAAAGTGAAGTCGCCGCATTCGCGCCAATGGCACAAAATCCAACGCACAAAGCAACCAGTAAAGATTTAAAGATGTTTCTTTTCATTCCTTTCTGTTCTTTTATTATATCAAAAATTGAATTATTATCAAAGACAAAAATCCACTAATTAGAAAGAAAGGTGCAAACGGGATATATTTTTCATGCCGACGCACATTCCACAGCCCTGCCAGCACACACGACAACACCATCGCAATCGACAATCCCATTGTGCCCAACCAGACACCACCTGCCCCCAGTAATTTGATATCCCCCATTCCGATTGGTGGATATTTTTGGTCTTTTTTAATTTTTTCGAATATAAATCCAACTATCAACCCCAGACAGTACCCCATCGCGCCCCCAATAACAGAATCAGACGCCGTAATTGGCCACGGGAAAAAAGTCGTTGTCAGCAATCCTGCAAACAGGAACGGAAACAAATACACATCTGGAATGATTCTGCGCCGGAAATCAGCGGTTGCCATACGGATTGCACAGAATATTGCCCCGATTAAAACGCACGAAAAAAATATATAATAAATCATGTTTTCCCTCTTGCCTTTCGATTCGTTTTTATGATACAATTATCCTGGATATAAAAACAAGGGATTTTTTATTATGGCAACAGGTTGGGACAGCGGAATGCTGAAAAAATTGAAATCGCTGGTTGGCAAAGGATTGTCTACGGCGGAAATGGGCAAAAAATTGGGCATGTCGAAAAATGCCGTTGTTGGGAAATTAAACCGATTGGGTTGGAATACTAAGGCATCTGAATCGGAACCCCAAAAGACTGCAAAGTCTGCAAAAACAGAAAAAGCAAAAAAATCTGATACACCGGCAAAAAAAACCACTGCGAAAAAAGTTCCTGTGGCAAAGGCTGCGCCAAAGAAACCCGCAGTCAAGAAAGCCCTAAAGGTCAAAGAAAAACCAATTAAGGCAACCAAGACAACAAAACCAACCCCCGCAAAGGCTAAGGCAAAAGAAAAACCGGTTGAAAAACCAGTCGTTAAAACTGCATCGAAAAAAAGCAAGAAAGATTTGGCACTGCACGAATTGCTGATTCAACACGCGTTGCAAATGGCGAATTTAAAACCAAATCAGTGTCGCTGGCCGATTGGTGACCCAGATTCTGATAAATTCCATTTCTGTGGCGAAACAGTGTTTTCTGGCAAACCATATTGCTATGAACACTGTCGTCAGGCATACCAATTCACACCACCAAAGAAAAAATAATAAACCAAAGGGAACCACAATGATTGGCGAGAGAGAACATAAAAACACAAACAATACAAATTATGGCACTTTGGTTGCGCACACTTTTGATATTGCCGGCAACGACATTACCGCGTTTTATGATGGCGACGATAATCTGATTTTTGTTCTGGATAACACAATCAACGAAAAGAAACCAAATGTTTTGTTGGTAATAAATCCAGACGGTGATAAAAAGTGGGACGAAATTTTATCGTCTGATTATGATGTTGATTTGGAAAACATTCGTCCAAAAGCAGACAATAAATATCAAAAATTGGACATAGAATATTCAGGTTTGGCGGTGTACGAAAACCTGATAAACGCGCACAATGCGGGCGATAACATTTCTGAACAATTAAACCAATTGAATATTTTGCGCGATTCTGCAACGCGGCACAGTGCGATGGTGCGTTTAAATGTTGCGAACGAAACAATTGCTAAAACCAATGCAACAATTGTAAAGACGCGCGAAACAATTGTTAGATTACAAACCCGCATCAAAACACTGCGTTCAAAATTGACCGCGACCAAGAAAGAAATTGGACGCGTTGCAACAAAACAATCTGCATCAAAGATTTTAAAACTGGAATCGCAAATAGACGCAACAAACGAAAAATTAAAACGCGCGAAAAAGCGTCTGGAATCCGCGCAACGCAGACTTGAAACCGCAACTGTTGACGCCGAATTGGCCAGTGATTTGTTAAACCAACCATCATCAGAAATCAAACAAACACCTAAAAAGAATAAATCCATGGTGGTTGCACGCGATTATCCAATACAAACAACAGAACCAGACGATGACGACGACACAGACGACGAAGAAATTAAAGAATTTGACGAAGATTACGACGAAGAAATCGAAATACCAGAAACAACCGGCGATGTAAAACCGTTGTTTGAAAAGGACCCACAAATATTAAATGAAGATATTGCATTTAAACCTATTTCGTTTGACGCGCCTGTATTTAATGAAATAAAAGCGGAACCATCTGTTCCCGTGTCACAACCGGAACCCGCTGTGCCGGCATTTGAACCGCGTCCGGTATTGGAATCTATGACACCGATTTCAGAACCAGAAAATTCGTTTGTGCCGGAACCTGAACCAAACGAAGAAATTTCTGTACCGGAAATCCCAGTGCCAGAATTTATCCCAGAACCGGTTGCCCAGGACCAGGTTATAACCGAATCTTTCGCGCCGGTGGCTGATGTTCCAGAATTTACCCCAGAACCAATCACAGACGAAAAAACAGAAATTGAAACAACGGTCCCAGAACCGATTGAACCGACACCTGTGGTTGAACCAATCGCTGCGCCTGCACCGGTTTCTGAACCGACACAACCCGCGGCACCGGTTATAAATAATTTCCAAACCCCGTCTGAAATCAAATCAGGTCATTCCAGACCGGGAATTCTGTATTATCTGTTGTTGTTAGTACTGATAGGTTTATCAGTATTCACACTGTGGTTGTACCAGAAAAATATTTCGACGGACACAAAAACGCCTGCGTTGGTTGCAACCGCACCGGAAACCAGATTGACAAAATCTGAACGCGCCACACCAACACCAAAACCAAACGAAGATGCGGAATCCGAATCCGTGTTTTTGGACGATGGCGCGCCAGAACAACCAACACCAATCGCAGAACCAATCCAGGTACAACCAGAACCAGAAATAATTGAAGACGAAGAAAACGACGAAGAATACGTCGAACCAACAGATGTCGCACCGGTTGTGATGGACGCTGTTCCTGGTCGATTGAATACTTCTGGTACTGTCAGTGACACGGACATTCAACCAACCATGACAGACGAAGAAATTATGGCATCTAAACCGATTTATGAACCGGGCGCAAAATATGACGAAATGTTTGTGGACGAAACAGTATATGCCCCCGCACAAACAGACCCTGAAATCGGCGACTATGAATATGGCTATGAATACACAGAAGACGACCCATATTTTGATGCAGAAGAAGCCGCATACCAGGCCGAAATAAATAATCAGTAAAACTGGTTAAACTAACAAAAATACCGCCCATCTGGGCGGTTATTTTTCATGCATTTCACCGCGCACAATGAAACATTCCCCACAAACCAAGCCCCCCAAAAAATGGCTTTGCCCCATTGGTAAATAACGCCCCCGTGGGCGAAAAACTTTTTCGTATTGCCCCACAGAAGGGGAATAAAAACACCGCCCAGACGGGCGGTGTTTTTTGATTGTTCTATCGACGCAGACCGACACTGAATTCGTCACCCCATTCGGCAACTTTCTGTCCACCGACTGTACAATGCAGCGCTTCGAATCCTTTCTTTACCTGGTTCTTTTTAATAACAACACCTGACACAACACCACCGACGGTTCCCAAAACCACACCCGCGGTAATATCAGACGCCAAACGCGCCCCGTTGAAATTACCCTCACTGGTTCTCCAAACGCTGGCGTTCTTTTTGGCATAATCAAAGAAACCCTTTAATGTTGATTGTGCACTGTTGATTTCTGGCTTAGACGGTCCTGAACTGGCCGGCTCAGGCGTCACAACTGGCGTTTCAGATTCAGCATTGTCGTCACACAAATCACCAAACAATTCTTTTGCTTTTTTCAAATCGGCACCATACAATTCTTTGAATTCTTCACAAGTTTTGGCACCCGCCAATTCATCCTTGGTCAAAACACGTGTTTTGTTGACAGGCTTTGTCACCCCCTTACATTCAATGGTTGCACTGAAAGAATAAGTACAATTTTCTTCAGCGGCGGGGGGAACAGGTGTTTCGTTTGCGACACATTTGCCTCTTTTGGTTTTTTCGTTATATTCCCATTTGCTGCCATCTTTGCACACACATGTTCCATCATTACTTAAATCTTTACCTTTCCATTCCGTATCTTTACCCGCCAAACAACAAGCATACCGTTTATCCCATTGTTTATATTTATCGCAAAAACCGGGTTTTACAGATTCGGATTTCTTTTCACATTTCTTAAAACCTGGTATAGCAGTTTTATAACGCGATTTTTCAGAACCAGAAAAATCTATATGAGCATAAGTATTATCAATACATTCTTTTATACTCTGCAAGATTTCGACATCCCCATTGGTCTTTTCCAAACAAGTTCTATAACAGACTTTGCCTGTTAAATAGGGTTGTCTATTTGGGTCAACCCCAGGATACTTATTACAATCAAACGTGTCACTTTGTCCTATATCAAACATTTTACCATCCAAAGTGGAAGTACATTGCTTTTTTACCGGATTTAAGTTATTGTCACAATTTTCACAATCATCACGACCTATACATATATCATCTTTGTTTTTACCGACACAATACTTACGATTTCCTTCAATTTCTACTACCTCTGCACAATAAATAACATTATGGGCATCCATCTTAGAAAACTCTTTATACCCTTTTGTTGCTTTACATTTCGGCAATGTCGAGGTTCCTACTGATTTCCAATAATCATTAGACAACGTAAAAGAACCCGTCGTCCGACATTCATACACATCGGTACCGTTCGTTGCAAACCTATCACCAATATATTGTTGTTCTCCACTTACCAAAACTTTTGTACCATCAGAACAGTTTTTCGAATTCCCCTCAGTTTCACAAGCAAAAGCCTTCTGGATGTCTTGGTGATTTTTTGAAATATACAAATATTCATCGCCTTCCTCATCTTCGCTGGCAGTCAAAGATCTTATTTCGCAACTACCTGCAAACGCTGGCACTGCGTACACGCCGCACAAACAACACATCAACGAAAACAAAGCAATTTTTTTCATATTCTCTTCCTTTCTTTAGAAATTATTTCTGTATTTATTTTATCACATTTACATACCCCGCGCAAATGTTTTTTTTGTTCCTTTGAGTCAGAATAGTTCCCCTCCTGCGGAGGGGTGGCACGAAGTGACAGGGTGGTCTTTCCCAAGAATTTGTAATATCTGGAATCTTTTTAAAGACCACCTCCCCCTGCGGGTACTCCTCCACAGGAGGAGAACTTAAAAATACCGATGCAGGCTTTGTCCGTTTTTGGTCAGCCACCGTTTCGCCCTTTCCACACCAAAACCGTAAAGTTCACTGACATTCGCCCAAAATTCAGGTGAATGGTCCATGTGTTTTCGGTGCGCCAATTCATGCATTACTACATAGCGCATAACTTCGTACGGTGCAAACACCAACCGCCATGAAAAAGAAATATGCCCGTTCGACGAACACGACCCCCAACGCGAAGATGTATCACGCAAAGTTATTCGTGTCGGCCAATATGGTCGCGGTGTCGTTTTGATTATTGCCTTGATTTCGTTTAATAATTCAGATTTTATACAATCACGAACGCGCCGTTCGAACATATCTGCCCCGCCCCCGATGCAAAGCGTTGTTTTAAATTCGTCCATATATTTATTAGAACGCAGTGTCCCATCATGAATAATTTTCACATCGCGTCCCAATATTGAAATCGTCATACCCGGAACAATTTTTTCTTTGGTTGGTGCGGCGGCGAAAATATGTTCCACCCATTTGCGTTTTGATTCCAAAAAATTCATTACGAATTTAGACGATGTTGTCCATGGCTTTGAAATATGTATTTCCATATTCGGCGCCGCCTTTGGCCGCAGTGTCACATTACGCGCACCGCGCCGGTTTTCTATTATCACGGGCACCGACCGCCCATCTGACAAAACAAATGTATTTTCAGGCGACATAATCTTTTATTTCTTTGATAATTTTATCCACATCAAAACCATATTTTTTATACACAGCCCCACCATCACCAGATGCACCAAATTCATCGACACCAATTACTGCATCTGCGAATTCAAACCATGGGGACGGCGTGGCGGCTTCGATTGCGATAACACAACCGCGCAATATGGAATTTTGGAATTTTTTATCCTGATTTTTAAAATCGCGTACATTGACCATGGACACAACCTGAACATGTCTGAACCGCGACGCGATTTCAACCGCCAACGGAATTTCAGAACCTGTCGCAACCAGTGTTGCACGCACCCGATTCGTTTTTGCAGAATAAATCACATACGCGCCACGCGATAAATCCGAATCGATTGGTGTTGGAATTTGTGTAAATTTTTGGCGCGATAATATTATCGCAGATGGTGTATCCATATTCGCAATCGCGCTGTTCCACGCGTGCGCTATTTCCGTTATATTACACGGGCGATACACATTTAAATTTGGAATCAGGCGCAGGGACGGCAACTGTTCAATCGGCTGATGCGTGGGGCCGTCTTCGCCAACTGCGACACTGTCATGCGAAAAAACATAAATATTTGGTAAATGCGACATCGCCGCAATGCGAATCGCCGGACGCATATAATCACTGAACACCAAGAAAGTCGAACCAACCGCACGCAATCCATCCGCCGCCATTCCATTCATTATCGCCGCCATCGCATGTTCGCGCACACCATAGTTTATAAAATTACCATTGAAATTATCAGGTGTTATTTCCTTTGCGATATTGGTTTTCACATTTGTATTATTTGCTAAATCAGCCGAACCAATTATCAAATCTGCACCTGCATCCATCAACAAATCCAGATATATCCCCGATAATTCCCGCGTGGAAATTCGTTCAGGAACCTTTGGAACACGCACCCGTTTCATCGCCATAACTGCGCGATGCGTTTCTGCAATTGGACGACGCGCCACAACATTCCACAAATGTTCGCCATCTGAATTTGTATTTTTTGAAATCAGTGATAACAATTCTGTATCTGATAATGCCAACCCATGTGCCGCGCTTTTGTTTTCCAACGAACAGCCACGCCCCAAAACATTTTTACATTGAATAAACACAGGCTGACTTGATTTTTCAGCACGTTCCAACGCATGTTCAATTGCCGCGATATCGTTTCCGCGCACCGACATAACATTAAATCCAGTCGCACGCATACGCGCCGTGATATTTATGTCTGTTTGTGCAACGCCGTCTATAGATAATTTATTATCGTCCCACAACACTATTAAATTATTCAGATTGTACCGACCCGCAAACGAAAGTGATTCAAAAGAAACACCCTCCATCAAATCGCCATCACTGCACAGGCAAAATGTACGCGCACGAATACCACGAATCTTTTGCGCCAACGCCAAACCAACTGCATTACCGACCCCCTGCCCCAGCGGCCCAGTTGTTGCATCAACACCATCGATACCATATTCAGGATGCCCAGGCAATCCGCCCAATGTACGGAATTTTTTCAAATCACCAATTTTATAACCCGCCAATTTTAACACTGCATACAGCATTGCCGACCCATGCCCAGACGACAAAACGAACCTGTCAACACCACGACGCAAATGATTTGCATAAATACAGGTTATTATTTCAGACGCGTCCAGTACTATCCCCACATGGCCAGAATGCGCAGACAACACCGCCCCCAGTGCGTTTGCACGCACAGAATTTGACATTTGTTGTAATTGTTTGGCATTAAACTTCATTTTGTGATATTATATCATAAAAAGGATATAAATAAAATGTTAAAAATTTGGACAGACGGCAGTTGTTTGGGCAACCCTGGCCCGGGCGGCTGGGGATTTATTGCTACGAACGGAACACAAGTTGCAGAAAGATGTGGCGGCGAAAAAAATACTACGAATAACAGAATGGAATTGACCGCGGTGATAAAGGCATTGACTGCCGCACGAAAACACAGTGAAGTTGAAATCCATACCGACAGCCAATATGTCAAAAATGGCATGGAATCTTGGATAAAAAATTGGAAAAGAAATAATTGGCGAACAGCTGATAAAAAACCAGTAAAAAATGTCGAATTGTGGCAACAGTTGGACGAATTGGCGTCAAACATAAAAATTCATTGGGTCTGGGTCAAAGGGCACGCCGGCGAAGAATTTAACGAACGCGTTGACGATTTGGCGCGCGGTGCCGCCGAAAGTTTGAAATAAAAATTTTTACCCACGAAATCCAGTTGCAACGATAAACATTTCAACGCTGTCTTTGCGTGAAGATGGTGGTTTTATATAATGCACATCGGCAAAGTGTTCTTTGATTTGTTTAACCAAATCGTTTGTTGTACCACCAGTGAAAGATTTTGCAACAAAAGTTCCACCAACCTTTAACGCGCGCAACGCAAAATCCAGCGCATATTCCAACAAAACCATTTGACGAAGATGGTCTGTTTTTTTATGACCGACTGTATTAGGCGCCATATCAGACATTACAATATCGGCGGTTCCGCGTCCAGTTTCATCATGTGGCAAATTTAATTTTTCTTCAAGCCACTTCAGCGCTTCGTTACTTGTGAAATCACCCTGGAAAGTTTCAACACCATTTATAGGCTTTATTTCCAACAAATCCATCGCAAATATTTTTGATTTAGGAAATTCGCGTGCAACAAATTGCGACCAAGACCCGGGGGCGGCCCCCAAATCAACAACAACCTGACCATTTTTAAAGAAATGATATTTTTCGTTCATTTCTATAATTTTATACGCCGCCCGCGCACGATAACCCTCTTTTTGCGCGCGTGCAACATACGGGTCATGTGCCTGACGCTGCAGCCAGGCAACCGAAGATTTATGTTGTGCAATTTTTTTATTTAGTATTTTCATTTTTCGTTTTTGCTATCTGCACCAACATTTTATTTCTGAAATTTTGCGCACGCCAATGTCCCAATCTAAACAAACCATTAAGGAACACATACCCAACCAAAGTATTAGCATACTTATTATCCCCGACTTTAGATTTTTCATCCCATTTTACCGTAATAATATCTTGGTTTTGTGGAATATCTATATCCTGTCTTAAAATGTAAGGGATGTCAGTTTTGTAAAAAAATGCATTTTCCCTTTTGAATTCAAAAAATTCACGTTCGATGCTTTTGTGTCCACCGTTGACATCGTCATCTTCCATTCTTTCAATATCTGCATCTGTCCAATTCATATATTTTTTGAATTGTTCTATATTACGAGGCAACGGGTTTTCGTTATGCCACGAAGCAAGATCCCCATCAAATCGCACATCCAGGGCCCATAAACGCACCCGCCCTTTAACAAAAACAGGTTCGATATCTGACACCCAAATTGGTTTCGGCTGAATTTTGCTCATTATTTTGCTCCTGGGGTTCCCGGGAATCCACCCTGTTGTTGCATGCGTTGCATAACGGCTTCCATTCCACCCATGCGTTGAATCATAGCCATTTGGCGTTTCATATTCAGATATTGTTTAATAATATGTTCCACATCACGAACTGTACAACCAGCAGTTTCAGCAATACGCGCCTTTGCATTGGCAAAGACTTTTTCAGGGTCTGCACGTTCTTCGGCGGTCATTGCTTCCAATATTTTGATTTGCGCATCGACACTGCCGTCTTTAATTTTTTCTTTCATCGCAGCAACTGCCCCTGACATACCCGGAACCATTTTAAGCAGACCGCTGAAATTGCTCATTTTTTTAATTTGTTTCAACTGTGCCAACATATCATTCATATCAAATTGACCAGACATCATGCGTTCTGCAGTTTCTTTCATACCAGACGGCATTTTTGCGGCTTCTTTTTCCAAATCGATATTTTCTGATGTCGCTTCTACTTTTTTCTTTTTTCCAAATCCGAACATAGTTATTCTCCTGTGTTTTTTAGTTATTTATTTAATGTTATTTGCTTTTTTTAGGTTTGTCCAGATACTTTTTCAGGTATTTCCCCGTCAAAGATTCTTTGTTTTTAACAATATCTTCTGGGGTTCCAACCGCAACAACCTGACCGCCACCGGCGCCACCGTTTGGACCTAAATCGACAATCCAATCGGCTGTTTTAATCACTTCCAAATTATGTTCAATAACGATAACCGTGTTTCCCTGGTCAACCAATTCATGTAATACAGACAACAACGATTTAATATCTTCGAAATGCAGACCTGTTGTCGGTTCATCTAAAATATAGATTGTTTGACCGGTACTGCGTGCCGCCAATTCTTTGGATAATTTTATACGCTGGGCTTCACCGCCTGATAAATCCAGCGAACTTTGTCCCAATTTGATATAATCCAGCCCAACACGTTTCAGCAATTCTAATTTGCGCGCAATTTGTGGAACATTTATAAAGAATCTGTACGCTTCTTCAACGGTCATATTTAATACATCAGCAATCGATTTACCTTTGTATTTAACAGCCAAAGTTTCATCATTATATCTTTGCCCATGGCATTTATCACATTCGACATAAATATCAGCCAAGAAATTCATTTCGATTTTTATCTGACCGTCACCCTGGCATGCTTCGCAGCGTCCGCCTTTGACATTGAAAGAAAAACGACCCGCATCATACCCGCGCGTTTTGGATTCTGGTAAATTGGCAAAGAAATCACGAATGTTATTAAACACACCGACATATGTTGCAGGATTACTGCGTGGACTGCGCCCGATTGGCGATTGGTCAATATCAACAACTTTGTCTATATTTTCCATACCACGGATAATATCATGCGCACCCATTTCAATTTTTGAATTATACAGTGCACGCATAATCGCCGGGTACAAAGTATCCAACAACAATGTTGATTTGCCAGAACCCGACACACCAGTCAACGCAATAAATTCGCCCAATGGAAAATCCACAGTGATATTTTTCAGGTTGTTTTCGCGCGCACCTTCGATTCTGATAAATTTTCCATTACCCTTTCTGCGTGTTTTTGGCACTTCGATTTTGCGTTTGCCAGACAAATATTGTCCCGTTAAAGAATCCGGATTTTTTATAACCTGGGCTGGGGTTCCTGCTGCAATAACTTTTCCACCGTTTATACCTGCGCCACGACCAATATCAACCAAATAATCCGCTGCGCGCATCATGTCTTCATCGTGTTCGACAACCAACACAGAATTATCTTTATCACGCAACATTTTCAATGTGTCTATCAGTTTGTCGTTATCACTTTGGTGCAATCCAATTGACGGTTCGTCCAGGACATACAAAACCCCAGACAAACCACTGCCGATTTGCGATGCCAATCTGATACGCTGGGCTTCACCGCCCGAAAGAGTTCCCGCCATACGCGACATGGTCAAATATCCCAAACCAACATTTTGCAAGAAATACAAACGCGAAGTTATTTCACGCAAAACCATAGACGCGATTTCGTTTTCTTTTTGTGTTAAATGATTTGGCAAATCCATGAACCAGCGCAAAGAATCATCGACCGACATATCGCAGACATCCATAATGTCACAGCCGTTTATTTTAATACACAGTGCCTGAATATTCAATCTTTTGCCATGACAGACCGGACACGGTTTTTCAGATTGGTATTTTGATAATTCGGTGCGGGTTGCTTCGCTGTCAGATTCGCGCAATCTGCGTTCCAGATTTGGAATCACACCTTCATATGGTTTTTCATAAATATACCCATTCCAGTTTATCTTAATCGGTTCATCGCCCGTACCATACAAAACAATATTTTTATCTTTTTCGGACAAAGTATGCCATGGTTTTGATAATGGAATTTTGTATTTTTTATGCAACGCGTCCATCACATGTTCGTATTGACTAAGCATGCCACCACGCGACCACGGTGCAATCGCACCACCCAATATAGATTTAGACGGGTCAGGCACAACCAAATCAGGCGATATATTTAATTGCACCCCCAAACCATCACATGCGCTGCACGCACCCATTGGCGCATTAAACGAAAACAATCGTGGTTCGATTTTTGGGACGGTAAAACCACTTACCGGGCAAGCATATTCTTGTGAATACAAAGAATCTTCATTGGTATCTAATCTGCGCACAATAACCGCCCCCGGAACCAGGCGCAGGGACGCTTCAAACGAAGAATACAAACGCGATTTGAATTCGTCCATTTCTTCACCGGACAATTCAGTATCCGGCATCGCAACACGGTCAATAATAACCATTATGTTGTGCTTTTTATTTTTATCCAATGACGGGATTGACGATAAATCATAAAGCGTTCCATCAACTATCGCGCGCTGATATCCCTGCTTTATCAAAAAAGCGATTTCTTTTTTATATTCGCCCTTGCGGTCGCGAACCATCGGCGCCATTATAAAGAACTTTACCCCACGCGGAATTTTTAATGTCCATTCTACCATTTCTGCAATGGTTTGGGATTTGATAGGCAAACCCGTCACCGGTGAATAAGGGATTCCCACGCGTGCCCAAAGCAGACGCAAATAATCATAAATTTCTGTCACTGTCCCAACCGTCGAACGCGGATTTCGCGAAGTGGTTTTTTGTTCAATAGAAATTGCCGGGGACAAACCTTCAATCAAATCGACATCTGGCTTTTTCTGCATATCCAAAAACTGACGCGCATATGACGACAAAGATTCAACATATCTGCGCTGACCTTCGGCATAAATAGTGTTGAACGCCAATGATGATTTCCCAGACCCAGACACGCCAGTCAACACCACCAATTTATTTTTTGGCAGGTCTAAATCTATATTTTTAAGATTGTTTTCGCGCGCACCGCGAATTTTTATCGTTCCAGTCATAGTGATTATAATATAGTTATCAAATGAAGCAGATTCAATAGGCGGGCATCAGAAAAAGTTATTCTGCAAACCCGACCGATTTCAACGCATCTGGGGCCATTGAAATGCCTGTTTTTTTGGTATTTGCCGGTCCCAATTTTTTCACCAATTGCCCGTCAACCCAAACATCTATGGCGCCAACATTACCAAATGTCGCTTTTAATTTATCAGACAACGGCAGATAATACACATCACCCGGAACCAAAACACGCGAAAAGACACTGTTGCCACGTGCATCATCTATACGAACCCATGATTCTTTTTCAGCCTGTAATACGACGCGTGAATTTGCCCAATCTTTTTTATTTTTGACATCAAACTTTTCACGCACAGGGTATCTGAAATCAGGTTCTTTGACTGTGGCGACCGTTTCAACTGTTTCTGTGGCACTGGCTTCAACAGCCGGTTCAGATTTACCACCAAAAATCAGCAACGACAAAACAATTATGAATAAAAATGTTGCCACACCAGATGCGAACCAAATCCAATGTTTTTTTACATATTTCACTGCTGTTTTAAACCATTTCATAATAACTTCTTTGTTGATTTTTATTTCTTTTTTTGGTTTATCAACAACAGGTTCTTCTTCCTCTTCTGAATCTTCTTTGACGATACCCAGTTCTTTTTTCAATTTCGCAATAACTTCGTCTGGTTCCAGTCCCAATTCCACCGCATAACTGCGTGCGAAACCCAAAATATAAACATCTTCTGGAATGACACGATAATTGCCTTCTTCCAGTGCGGTTAAAAATTCTTCTTTGATACACAGCAATTTTGCGATTGTTGAAATTTCGCGTTTTCTGCGCCCCGTGGTACGCGCATTTTTCAGCATTTCGCCCGCTGTCATATCTAAAATTGGTGCTATTGTTTCCTGTTGTTCATTCATAATACAATCCTTTGTCGGCAATATGTTATGATAGAATTTGTCAGATGTCAATCAAGACGCCAAAAATCTTTTATAATTTTTTTCAATTCTTTGGCGTCTGTAATCTGATTGACTGTTATTCTAAATTGTGCGGCATTAGGCATTCCTGCCGAATACCACGCGGCGTGTTTACGGAACATCGGAACGCCCGATTTTTCACCATAATATTCCAAAATCCATTCCAGATGTTGCAACGCAATCGCACCAACATTTTCAGGCTTTTTACATGTCCCACAAATTTCACCGACAACCCACGGTTGTCCCAACAATGCGCGCCCCATCATCGCACCATCATAGCCCAGATTTTGCACGCGTTCTATATCCGCAAGTGTTTTCAAATCGCCATTTGCGATAATTGGTATCGGCAAATTTGGCTTTGGCGGCAAAACTGCATTACCAGAATAACCCTGGGCACGCGTCCGACCGTGCAGTGTCGCAAAAGACGCCCCAGACAACGCGGCAACGCGTATTAAATCTTGCCAATCTTTGTGGGCATCGTCCCACCCCAATCTGGTTTTTATAGACACAGGTATTTTTACCGCGCGCACACAATTTTCAATAATACGACCTGCCAACGCGTGGTCGCACATTAAAAAGGCACCCGCACCTGCACGCGTTGCCACCTTTGGCACTGGACACCCCATGTTTATATCTATCCATTTGGCACCTGCGTCTTCCAATATTTTTGCGGCATCCCCCATCAACACAGGGTCCGCACCAAAAATCTGCGCCCCGATATTACCTTCGTCCCGATAATCATCAAAATTACGAATACAGTTTTTATGCCCCCCAACCAACGAATGACACGATATCATTTCGGTCACCATCGAAACATCTGGGGCGAACATGCGCAGCACCCGACGAAAAGGTTTGTCAGAAATTCCTGCCAATGGTGCAGTAAAAATTTGATTATTCTTAAACATTTGTGTATAATATACAGGACATGAAGGAAAAAATCAAAAATTTCTTTGACTTTCTAAAACGCGCGTGGGTCGCAGGGCCGCGCGGTCGTTGGGGCATTGTATTTATGATATTTTCTGTATTTTTCTTTGTTCGGCTTTTTTTCGGCACCCAAAATATTCAAAGTTTTGTTGTAAACGCATGGTATTTAAACCGGGAACGCGCTGAATTGACAATTGCGCAAAAACAATTACAACAGATTCAACATCATATTTATTTATTACAACACCCAAATTCTTCGTCTGACTATATCCAGGAATTGGGATTGCAAACACTGAATTTGGGCGATGGCGATTTCAAAGAATTAAAATACTAGTTTAAATAAATTATCATTCCATTTAAATAGAACGCAAACATCAACCATAAAATATACGGCACAACCAACCAGAACGCCACACGGCTGATTCTGAAAAATGCGCGCGCCATAAATATCGCGGTCACCAGCAACGCTGTCAGAATTATCAGTGCAACCTCTGGCAATCCTGCGCCAAAGAAAGCGAAAGTCCACAAAGCATTAAAAACTATATTTATTGCGAACAAGATATACGAATTTGTTTTATCATATCTGCCATTTATATTTTCTTTGTTCATGACCAAAAACAACGCCAAACCAATCAAGAAATATAAAATAATCCACACCACAGAAAATACCCACCCCGCAGGCGTCAGCACTGAATTATTCAATGTCCCATACCAAATATTTTCACCACTGGCAATCGGTGCAACATACAATCCAACCAATCCAGGCAGATACGATAAAAACATTGCGAACAAGAATTTTAAAAAAGTCATTATTTTCTCCTTTTTTTTACATTGAAATTATAGCATCAGGCAAAAACCAAACCTATTGGAAAGAATTCTTGGGAAAACAAGATTTTTATGATATAATTATATTCAGTTGAAACAGAATCGTGGCATGCGGTTTTATTTCACACTTGTCTATAAAAAAACCGCCTTTTGACGGTTTTTTTAATGTTTTACGCCATATTTTCCGCGATTTATCGGGCGATAGGACAATGCTTCGGCTAAATCAGACATAATAATATTGTCATCGCCACGCAAATCAGCAATTGTTCGTGCAATTCGCTTTATACGATTATATCCGCGCGCAGACATTCCCATTTTTTCTGCTGCCGTGTTTAAAAATGTTGTCAAATCATCACTTAAAACGACATATTTATCCATATCTGCGCCGTCCAGCAAAGCATTGACATAACCCTGGCGCGCAATTTGACGATTACGCGCCGCAACAACACGTTCACGAATTTGTGCGCTGGTTTCGGTTGGCACATTATTTGTATTATTCATTTCCCATGGATTCACAGCATCGACATCGACATGCAAATCGATTCGGTCCAGTAATGGCCCAGATATTTTATTCTGATAGGCTTCGGCACAGCGGGGCGCGCGCGAACACGACAGCGCAGCATTTCCCAAATGTCCGCACGGGCACGGGTTCATCGCGGCAATCAGTTGAAAATGTGCAGGATATGTTGAATTTCTTTTTGCGCGCGATATGACTATTTTCCCAGCTTCCATTGGTTGTCGCAATATTTCCAGTGTCGCACGATTAAATTCAGGCAATTCGTCCAGAAACAGCACCCCATTATGCGCCAGTGATATTTCCCCAGGCTTTGCATCTGCGCCACCGCCTGCCAACGCAACCGCACTGGCGGTATGGTGTACACTGCGGAACGGGCGGTTCGAAACCAGTGACTGGTTCCCCAATTTGCCTGCGATTGAATAAATAATAGATGTTTCCAAAATTTCATTCGGTGTCATTTCTGGCATAATCGTCGCCAGACGCGAAGCCAACATAGTTTTACCCGACCCGGGCGGTCCAACCATCAACATCGCATGACCACCCGCCGCCGCAATTTCCAGTGCGCGTTTTGCAGCCTCTTGCCCGTGTACCTCTGCTAAATCGCCAATTTTATCAGATTCTGTTTTGGGTTTTTCGATTGGGGGCAACGGCAAAATCTGTGCGCCCTTAAAATGATTTATCAAATCCAGAACATGGTTTGGTGCCAAAATATTTGTATGCCCTGCCCAGCGCGCTTCACTGCCCTGGGGACCGGGACAAATTATACCGTACCCATTATTATTTGCCCAAACACTGGCGGCCAGAACACCACTGGTTCGCACGATTGCGCCATCCAGCCCTATTTCACCCAAAATCACATATTTAGAAATTTCGTTTTCAGGCAAAATACCCATCGCGCATAAAATCCCACACAGTATTGGCAAATCGAAATGGGAACCACTTTTTTCGATATCTGCCGGTGCCAGATTTACCGTCAACCGCTTCGCAGGCAACGACAAATTCAACGCCGCCAGGGCATTACGAATTCTTTCTGCAGATTCTTTCACTGCGCGGTCTGCTAACCCGATTATATTAAATTCAGGTTTTGGCAATCCACCAGACAATTGGATTTGCACATCTATCTTTGTGATGTCCATTCCATTAAAAATAATTGAATTTAAATTTATCATGCCCCTATATTAAAACTTGCAAGGACGCTTTTCAAGGTATAAAATACCCCCAGACAAAAAAGGATTTATCTATGCCATCAAAGAATAAAAACGCTGCCCGTGAATGGTTTGATACGATATTTTACGGCGGACTGATTGCGATTGTTTTTCGCAGTTTATTACTGGAACCATTTAATATTCCGTCTGGTTCGATGATACCATCACTGCATGTTGGCGACCATATATTTGTCACAAAATGGTCATACGGGTATTCGCGTTATTCTTTCCCGTTTGGTTCGTGGAATTTGTGGAACGGTCGTTTTTGGGCGCCACACGAACCAAAGACTGGCGACATTATTGTTTTCAGGAAACCTGATTCCAATGTTGAATATGTAAAGCGTTTAATTGGGCAACCCGGCGACACGATTCAGATGAAAGATGGTCGTTTATATATAAATGGAAAAATGGTTGAACGCAAAAACCCACACCCATATATAATTGCAAATTTACCGAAATCCATGCGTGGCGTTGGGTTTTACAAAGACAACATGTCGATTAAGGGCAACAAGATTTGGATTGACAATCAACCTGCGCCGTTTAATTACACCATTGAATACAAATCAGACCGGGTATGTCAATCATCGCCGTACGAATGCGGGGTGTTTAACGCGACTGAATACACAGAAATTTTACCCAACGGCGTCGAACACAGTATAATTGAAATGGCTGACAACGCGCCATTGGACAACACAGAAATGTTTACTGTCCCGGAAAAACACTTTTTCTTTATGGGCGACAACCGCGACAACAGTGCAGATTCCAGAACCGCCACAGTATCGTATGTTTCGCGCGATAATGTTTTGGGACGCGTATGGTTTATATGGTATTCACACAATTATTATTCACCAATGTTGGCGGTATGGAATTGGGGGAATAAAATTCGTTGGAATCGAATCGGCATGGGGACGAAAAAATAATGAAACTGAATTATGAATTTAAGAATAAAAATCTGTTGAATTTGGCACTGACGCAAAGTGGCATCGACGCCAAACACAACAACGAACGGTTGGAATTTATCGGCGACCGCGTATTGGGGTTGTCTGTGGCGGCGATGTTGTACGAAATGTACCCAAACGAAGCGGAAGGCAACCTGGCGCGTCGCCATGCGTTTTTGGTATCGACGGAAACATTGGCGCATGTTGCGAAACAGATTGAATTGGAACCATTATTGCGTCACGGACACATGACCGGGGGCAAAATAAATCATATTTTGGCGAACGCGATGGAGGCTATCCTGGGCGCAATTTTTCTGGATTCCGGGTTTGAAACGGCGCGCACGGTTGTCACAGATATCTGGCGCGAATTGGCATCTGCGGAAATCGTCGCACCCAAAGACGCAAAAACAGCACTGCAAGAATTCGTTCAAAAACGGGGACACGGTGATTTGCCGGTCTATGAATATGGCGAACCAACGGGCGCATCGCACAATCCTGAATTTTCAGTGACAGTGACTGCATTGGGCAAATCTGCGACCGGTGTTGGTGCATCGAAAAAATTGGCCAGCCTTTCAGCCGCGGAAAATTTACTAAAAATTCTTGCAATCTAGGTTCTAAATCACTACAATCAACATAAATTAAACAAAGGAAAAAGATATGTTTTCAATATTACTGGTTTTATTGGTTATCGTCGCAGTTTTAATGACTGGTTTGATTTTATTACAAAAATCAGAGGGTTCTGGTATGTCTGGTTCGTCGGCGGCATCTATGTTTGGTGGCGTGTTGACTGGGTCTGCGGCTGGGAATTTTTTAACAAAAACGACGGCGATTTTGGCGACAATATTTTTTGTATTGTGCGCACTGTTGTCATTGGTTGTGGCAAAAACAGATATTGCCGGCACACACAAATCTGAAATTCGTGATGAATTGACTGCATCGGAAATTGCCGAACCAACACCGGCAACACAAACAACTGAAACCGAACCGGTCAGTGTTGATAAAAAATAACCATAAAAGAAACCACAAAACGCCGCCCACCCGGGCGGTGTTTTTTTACGCGGTGATTCCAGGGCGAAAATATCCCCGGGCGGGGACCTCCCTCCCGGTCTTCGACCGTACTCCCCCCAAGGGGAGAATGCCTCCATCCCGGTCTTCGACCGTACTCCCCCCAAGGGGAGAATAAAACGGTGTCAAAAAATACGGGGTTTTGCCCGAAAATCCGTGGGGTTGGGGTGTATCAAAAAACCTAGGTTTATTGCAACAGGTATTTTTCAAAATTTTTAAAAAATTTTTTCCCAGATTTCTGGGATTTTTTATTTTTCGTTTTTTGCCAAATGGGGTGGTCCAAAAACCTAGGTTTTTTGATACACTTTAACCAAAGGAATTTTTAACCAAATAAAAGGAAAGGGAAACCATGAAAAAAATCACATTTTTAACCAGTTTTGCTGCATTGACATTTGCAGTACCTGCAATGGCTGTGCCATCGAACACATCAAGCACATT
>JAZURV010000013.1:0-65481 GCA_045606425.1 Candidatus Enterousia sp. | reverse complement strand
TACAGATGTACAAACGTGCCTGACAACAAACGGGTACGACGAAACGCGTCCAACATCAACAGCGTCGCAATCGTCTGTTAATGCATGTTCTGCGGAAATTGCAACATGTATGTCTGTGACAGGATATAAACCAAAAGATGGTACAAAACTTACACTGCGCACAATGAAAGATTGGGTCGCCAGTATGTTTACAGATACCAGGACAAGCGGTTCCACAGGCGAACAATCTTCAAGTGGTTTCGCAGAAACAAATGTTAGTGGCGGCCAAGAGACACCGGCCGATATCCAAGAAGCACCAATCATAAATTTAACGCAAGAAACATACAACACAGACGTCCTTAATTACAGAAATGTAGATTTGTCCACAATATCAGAACAAGAGGCTTGCACATATTGGAAAGGAGAATGGATAGATAACACATGCGTATTACGACAAGGAAGCGGTAAAAGTCGGTTGCAGGTTTTTTGGAATTCAGAACAGAAAAAATTTGAGTGCTTAAATATTTTAGAAATGCTTGAACGTGGCCTAATGTCTATGGAAGAGACGACACAAGATATTGTGGATGGTTATAGGCAAGATATTGTTGAAAATCCATGGCGCTGGAGAAATACACAATGGGATCCTGTTATAAAAGAGTGCGGGGCCGAATCCGAGCGTGATTGTCGTGATGCTGGTAATGCGTGGGATTGGAATACGGGTATATGTTATTTAACATCGAAAAATAGAAATATGTGCGAATCCGTGGGGGCAAAATTTAAAGAAAATGCGGACGGGACACAAAGATGTGATTGCGTTCTTGCTGACAGAGAGTTTCATTGGGATTCCACAAAAAGGGATTGTGAAGGTAAATTGTTAATATCTGCAAATTCTTATCGTATATTAAGTGCAGGATGGATAAGTACATCTCAACATTCTACAGTTGAATCTTGTATACAAGGTTTGATAAACAAAGATGTTATTCAAAGTGGAATATATTTGAATTGTCAATAAAAAACCGTCAGAATCGACGGTCTTTTAATCTGTGGTGGGCTAAGTAGGACTCGAACCCACGACCAAAGCGTTATGAGCGCTCCGCTCTAACCAACTGAGCTATTAGCCCACAGCGACACTTATTATATATTTTTTATACAAACTTGCAAGATAAAAATTACAATCCTTGCTTTTTATTGCAAAATATAGAATCATGTGCGCATGGCAGAAATGGTTCCAATATTAAACGAAAATCAAATGATGGCGTTTAACACTATTGAACGCACGCATTCTAATATTTTAATCCTGGGACAGGCAGGAACCGGGAAATCAACATTTGTACAATATCTGAAATCAGCATCAGCCAAACGCATCGTCTGTGCATGCCCAACAGCGGTTTCTGCGTTGAACATTGGCGGTCAGACGATACATTCGCTTTTTCAGATTCAACCACGCGATTTTATCATGCCGGAATTGCTAAAACTGAAAGCCAAACCGCGCAATATTTTAAATGCAACTGATGTGTTAGTGATTGACGAAATTTCAATGGTTGCCCCTGATTTATTGGATGCAATCGACATCTTGGCACGCGCCGCGCGTCATAATAATGAACCTTTTGGTGGAATTCAGGTTGTCGCAATTGGTGATATGTTTCAATTACCGCCTGTAATAACGCGCGACGCAGAACAGTACTATCAAGATGCCTATGAACATAAAAACGCATACTTTTTTGATTCTAATGTTTATAAGCGCGCAAATTTTATAAAATTCGATTTTAATACTGTCTATCGACAAAGTGATGACGCGTTGTTGAAAAATTTGATGCGGTTGCGAGATAACGATGCATCGGCTGTTGAATTCTTTAATCAGTGTCGTATAGATGACGAAACATGTCGTAAAAACGCGGTTATAATAACGCCTTTTCGCAGTGTCGCAGAACGCATAAACACGCAAAGGCTGAACGAAATAAATGCGCCTGAAATTGTGTACAACGGTGTCGTTTCTGGTAATTTTAATACTAACGATGTGCCGGCGCCACTGGAATTGCGATTAAAGCAGGGCGCGTTGGTTATGTTTGTTAAAAACGGCGATAAATGGCACAACGGTTCCGTTGGGGTTGTCGAACAATTAAACGCACGCGAAATAATTGTGCAATTGTTAGACGATAACAAATCCGATATTGTTGTTGTTAAACCAGAAAAATGGCAAAAAATAGAATACGCGCGCGACGAAAATGACCGTATAGTTGAAAATGAAATTGGTTCATACAAACAATTTCCACTGATGCTGGGATATGCGATGACAATACACAAATCCCAGGGGAAAACATTATCGAAAGTAATCATAGATATTTCGCGTGGCGCATTTGCACACGGTCAAACCTATGTAGCACTATCGCGAACACGGCATGCAAACGACATGCACATTGTTAAACCGCTGACATCGCGCGATGTTATTTTTGATGAACGAATTTTGGATTTTATAAAAGAATAAATTATATGTCTTTGGACATTAAAATTGCATCAACACCGTCATAGTATTTTGGGCGCAAACCAACCACATTAAACCCACAATTTTCATATAACTTTTTACCGGGGGTATTATTTGCAGCAACTTCTAAAAACAACTTTTTAACACCTTGATTTTTAATTGTTTTTTCAACAATTGCAATCATGGCGGACGCTATACCGTTTCGGCGCATTTCTGGGTTAACGCCTATGGTTATTATTTCCGCTTCGTCAACCGCAACGCGATAGACTATAAACCCGTTTTGCGACACGATAATTTCGCATCCTGATTTTTTTAAATCACGAAAATCATCTGCCGACCAAGGTTTAGATGGAAAACATTTTTTATGAAGATTTGCTAATTCATTGAACATTATTTTTCGGCATAACTGGGGCGCAAATACATTGGAATTACAGGTTCGATTTTTCCGTTTTTTATTTTGTTTTCAGCAATATCTTTTGCATATTGCAGATTGTAGGGTTTATGTCCAACTGTTGACGGACATTTCATTTGTTCTGTTTCAACTTCTTCAATACTCATTGTGCAGGGTTCATGAATTTTTGATGCAACGAAGAAATCGCCGCGCCCAGAATCTATTGCAACAAATGCATCTGGGTTTTCATAAAGATATAATTCAAACAAATTCACGCCAACAACAGGTATGTTTAACCCAATCGCCAAACCTTTGGCATAGGCAATTCCCATGCGGATACCAGTAAAACTGCCCGGGCCCACAATAACACCTATGGCGGTCAAATCAGACATTTTGATATTGTTTTGTGTCATAAAATCATTCACTGCAATCGGCAATGTAATTGCCTGTTTTGTCGCATCAAAATGCGCCAATTTGTCGTCCAACAACAAATCAACACCATTACCAGAAGTATTTATAACCAAAATCATTTTATATCCCCTTATAATCGTGCGCTGAATCCGATTTTGTTCGACATATTTGCGTTTTTATGTACAGACAACAATTCGTTTATTTTATCGATTGTAAATTCTGTTTTTATGTCGTTGCCATCGTTTTGCAACAAACTGCGTCGTAACATCGCTGCGATTTCGCGTTGTAATTCGCGAACACCTTGTTCAGATGTAAATGTGCGAATTATATGCGCAATCGCTTCATCAGAAATAACAATATTGTTCACATCCCAACCAGTATCTTCGGCAGCGCGTTTAATTAAATGTTCACGGGCAATTTGGATTTTTTCTTTTTCACTGTACCCCGGGATTTCGATAATTTCCATACGGTCTTTCAATGCAGACGACATGTTCAAAGAATTAGAAGTTGCAATAAACAAAACATTCGACAAATCAAAGTCCACTTCCAAATAATGGTCACGGAAAGTTTTGTTTTGTTCTGGGTCCAGTATTTCCAGCAACGCGGATTCTGGGTCGCCGCGCCAATCGCGTCCCATTTTATCTATTTCATCCAGCACAATCACAGGATTATTTGATTTGCAACGCTTTAATGCGTCCATAATACGCCCACACTGTGCGCCGATATAGGTTTTGCGGTGCCCACGAAAATGTGCTTCGTCAGATATTCCACCCAATGATATTCTGCAATATTTGCGGGACAGGGCATTCGCAATAGATTTGCACAATGAAGTTTTACCAACACCCGGCGCGCCGACAAAGCACAAAATACTGCCGCGGTTTTTACCGGTCTTTTTCATAACCGCAATATGTTCCAGTATGCGTTCTTTGACCGGCATCATTCCAGAATGTTCTGCGTCTAAAACATTGCGCGCAGTCTGCAAGTCAATCGGTGCATCATCATATTTGTTCCATGGCATCGCCAATAATTCGTCCAGATAGGTTTTTAACAGCCCGCCTTCCTGGGACATAGGGGACATCGCGCGCATACGCTTTAATTCAGACATCGCTTTTTCTTTGGCTTCAATCGGCATACCAGAATTTTCAATTTTTTTGCGTATGCTTTGTGTATCGACTTCTTCGTCGTCTTCGCCCATTTCGCGTTGAATTGCGCGCATTTTTTCTTGCAAGATTGCCTGACGCTGACCATTTTCCATTTGGCTTTGAACGCGACGATTTATATTTGCCTCAATTTTATCTGTTTCGATAGATAACATCAGTTGTTCCAACAGCGCCATCAATTTTTCGCGCCATGTTTTCATCTTTAATATTTCGACTGCAATTTCAGTATCCATATCAACCATTTGAATCACGGTATCAACGAACGCTGGCATAGGATAATTCTGGATAATCGCCTGTAATTTTTCCATTTTGAATTTGCGTCTGTTTGACAAAGTCTGCATCGCGTCGCGCACTTTGTCACGCAAAGCAATCGTTTGTTCAAACGCAGAATCGTCCAATATTTCAACTGGGGTAATATCTGCCGAATAAATACCATTTGTCACAATTATATCAGATAAATCCACAACATTTGTTGTGCGCACGATTGCATGAATTGCACCATCTGGCATGTGTAAAACCTGGGCGATTTCGCCGATGGTTCCAGTATGAAAAATATCATCAGCCGTCGATGGATATGCCCAACTGTGCTGTGGGCACAAAACGATTCTTTGATGATTGTTGGTTGCAGCCTCGATACAGGCAACAGATAACGGATTGTCGACATACACCGGCACCGTCAGGTTCGGATGAACAACTAAATCACGAACAGGTAAAATATATTCTTTCATAGCAATGATAAATATAGAATATTTTATTTGTTTTTCAAGATATAAAAAAATCCCCAGATTAACCAGGGATAACGAGTAATTTTTTTACTATTTTGTTTTTGTGTTTCGCCAATTTTCTTTGATGGAACGCAAAAGTGCCTTTTCCAGTGACATATCTGTGACGCCAAGATTTTGACTGTTTGTAAAAATTCTTCTGTGCATATATGCTTCTTTGATGCATGCATTACCGTGAACATATATTTCAACAGTATCATTAACCCGCAAATATTGGAAAAGGCTGTCTTTTGGGCTAATGAACAAACGTTCTTGTCCGTCCTCAAGGTCCTTAATGATTATTTGATTTGGTGAAGCGTGTGTAACAATGTTTTTATTGCGGGAAGAACAACCACTTAATAACAATGCCACTGTCGGAATCAAGAACGCCAATTTGTAATTTGCTTTGATGTCTTTCATTTTGTATCCTTTATTTGCGATAAAATCTAGCATTTTACGCGTAAAAAGTCAAGTTTTTGCACAAAAAAATCCCCGGCGTTTGGCAGGGGATTCCCAGAATTTTTATTATCTATTAACGACGACGAAAACCGTTCGAATGGCCATTTTGAGCATTACTGCTGGAACGTTTTGATAAATAACGCGCCGCAATCAAAACCAACCATTCAACGGACAATAATGCCAAACCAATAACCTGGTTTTGACAGCCTTCCAAATACGCTAAAACATAAACAAATTGTGCGATATAAGAAATGTATAAAACGCCAAAGACGCCTGTAAAGAATATTTTTTTAATTTTTCCAAACATTTTTTCTTCCTTTTTATTTTTATCAACGAACGCCGGGTTTCTGGTGCCAGGTACCCGACAGACCCCGCAAAAGCTAAACGGAATACATCAACAATTGCCAACATATTCCAATGCCATATTAGGCAGCCATTGCAAAGCGAACATTATCGTTCGCAGCGATTCTATCGCCATTCAGTTTTTAGTTTGTTTATAACGGAACAACCCGGATTCAATCGATTTGCCTTTACTTCGCCTGTCGAAACTATGTCAGCCCCGTGAATAAAGTGGTGGAGCTGTGGGGTACCGCCCCCCAGTCCAAAACGATTATTCCGCAACGAATTCAGAATCATCACTGTTATACACAGCAAACACATTATAAATATTCATACTGGAAATTGCAAGTTTTTAAGTTATAATGTCATCAAAGGATTATAAAAATGAAGTTTTTAGACAAAGCAAAAATTTATATCAAAGCGGGCGACGGCGGAAATGGCGCTGCATCTTTCCGTCGTGAAAAATACATTGAATTCGGCGGCCCAAATGGTGGTGACGGCGGTCGCGGTGGCGATGTCGTTTTTCGCGCAGTCCCAAATGTGAACACTTTAATTGACTATCGCTATAAAACTAAATTCGTGGCGCAACGCGGACAAAATGGCATGGGCAAGATGCGCACAGGGTATTCGGGCGAAACACTGTATTTGCCGGTACCAACAGGCACTGTGATTTTGTCAGAAAATGAAGAAATCGAATATGCAGATTTGAACCAAGATTATATGGAATATCGTGCCGCGCGTGGCGGAAATGGGGGGTGGGGCAATTTGCATTTTAAAAGTCCTACTAACCGCGCCCCGCGTCAGGCAAATGACGGTCTGCCGGGCGAAGAAAGAACGGTTATATTGCGTCTGAAACTGATTGCAGATATCGGTCTGGTCGGTTTTCCAAACGCGGGCAAATCAACAATATTGTCTGTCGTTACGGCTGCGCGTCCAAAGATTGCGAATTATGCGTTTACCACATTGAATCCACAATTGGGGGTTATGTATGCCCACAACCGTGAATTTGTGATGGTGGATTTGCCCGGACTTATAGAGGGCGCGCACATGGGCGTCGGATTGGGCGACAGATTTTTGGGTCACGCAGAACGCACTAAACTGATTTTGCATGTTATTGACGGTTCAGAATCTGATTGGGCAACGCGTTATAAAACGATTCGTCACGAAATGGATTCGTATGGTGGCGGGTTGCTGAACAAACCGGAAATCGTTGTTATAAACAAGATAGACACTTTGTCAGACGATGAATTAAAATCGCGCATGGACGAATTCAAAAAATCGTTTGGCCGCAAAAAGAAGCCAACGATTTTAACAATCAGTGCCGCCGGACATATCGGCATCGAAAACATGATAAACGAAATAGAAAAACAAATGTTAAAATTGGAAGAAGACAAAGGACAAAAATAATGAACCCTTTATCTGATTTTTTTATTGCAAAAGACGGCACCAGGATTTCCAGAAACAAAGCACAAATAGTAAAAATAGGTTGTTTTTGCAAAGACCTTTATGCAGCGAAAGCAGTCGACAAAAACGGACGAAAAATCACTTTGGGCAAACGGGGGGCTAAACTTGAAAATGTGGATTTTGTTGCGGGACTTTGGCGCATTCAAACAAAATTTCCATACGAAATAGTACGCGTCCGTGATATAGATGTTGTTCTGATAAAAAAAATAGACCGTACAGAAAATACTTTGTTTGAATATTACGAAGCCAAAAGGGTTGACTATAACTGTTATGGTCCGTTTGTGTCCACGGGCCCAACCGCTGATTTAATCGTTGCCCGATACGATACAGACGCTGGTCCGCGTTGGGGATACGGGAATACGATAGAGGCTGCACGCGCATTTTTGGGGGTACGCCTTTATGACGAATACAAAGATGTGATACATTCTATTGCGTGCCGAAACAAAACAAAATAAACGCTTTGATTTTCTCGGTTTTTTCTGCTAGAATCAAGGCATTGACAAACACAAAGGAGAACAAAAAATGGTATCATTAAAAGGAACCCAAACTGAAAAAAATTTACTGATTGCATTTGCCGGCGAATCCCAGGCGCGCAATCGTTATACTTTCTTTGCAAGTCAGGCAAAAAAAGACGGATATGAAGCAATCGGAAAAATATTCGAAGAAACCGCGGCCCAGGAAAAAGAACACGCAGAACGCCTGTTTAAATATCTGGAAGGTGGCGACCTGGAAATCACAGCGTCATTTCCTGCGGGCAAAATCGGCGACACATTGGAAAATCTGAAAGCAGCGGCATACGGTGAACACGAAGAAAACACAGATATGTATCCGCGTTTCGCACAAATTGCAGCCCAGGAAGGATTTACAGCAATCGCAGAAGTATTGAAAAACATTGGATACGCAGAACGTTATCATGAATCGCGTTTTCGCGCCCTGGCAGAAGCAATCGAAAATGGCACAATATTTAAATCTGATAAAATCGTGATGTGGCGTTGCACAAACTGTGGAAATTGGCACATTGGAACAGAGGCGCCAAAGGTATGTCCTGCATGTTTGCACACCCAGGGATATTTTATCAGCGAAGGTATCGTCACGCGTTGCGACACTAACGAAGGTTTTTGTGAATACGCGAAAATCGACGATTAAAATAAAAACACAAAAAAAACAACCGCCCAATCGGGCGGTGTTTTTTTATTCTGGATTATTAAAAGTCCAACCGACAAATATTTTTCCATTTATATGTTGTGCTTTCCGTGGGGTACGAATATCGCCACCGTATGTGACCGAACCTGCGTTATTTGCCGTGATGTCGGCAGTGTTCGCATTGTCCCATGTTATATTTATTGTGTTTGCTGTGCATACCGACGCGCCCGCAACCGACGAATATCCCGTTGCACATGGTTCAATTCCCTGGGACATTGTTTCGTTAAAACTGTATGTACCACCAACACACGCGCTGTTCGCCGGGCACTGTGTGCATTCGTTAACATTTGCGGGCAGATAATACCCCGATGAACAGTCTATCCCTGAGATTTCTTCACATGCAACCTTGCTGTTCGGGGTGTATGTTGCATATAGTGTTGTCCCCGCCGGACATTCTGTTGCCAATTTTGTGTTAAGGAAAACATCGATTGATGCGTTTAATGCCGTTGTTATCCCGGATGGAAAAGTTGTTGACGGTATATACCCACCAAGGTTGGTACAGTTGTAAAACATGTCGGAAAACATATTGGTATAAATGGCACCATTTACCATGCCGATATTTGAATTAAACAAAGTTGCCGGCATACTGGTTAAACCGCTGCAATTGGAAAATGTATATTGAAACATACCACTTGTATTGGTTGCGTTGGATGTATCAATGGAATTAAATAATCCAGATGGAATATCGGTTAAATTACTGCAATTGTAAAATGTGTAGTAAAACATATAACTGGTATTGGTTGCATTGGATGTATTAATGGAATCAAATAATCCGGTTGGGATGGTGGTTAATTTGCTGCAACTGTAAAATGTTCGTTGAAACATATAATTTGTATTTGTTGCGTTGGATGTATTAATGGAATCAAATAATCCGGTTGGGATGGCGGTTAAACCGCTGCAATTGGAAAATGTGTAGCTAAACATATAACTTGTATGGGTTGCGTTGGATGTATTAATGGAATCAAATAATCCGGTTGAGATGGCGGTTAAACCGCTGCAATTGCGAAATGTTTGGTTAAACATATAACTTGTATCGGTTGCGTTGGATGTATCAACGGAATCAAATAATCCGGATGGGATGGTGGTTAATTTGCTGCAACTGTAAAATGTTCGTTGAAATCTTGGTATCTGGTTACTTTGGACGGCACCAAAGATTTTACCCAAATCACCAGTAATCGAATAAACCTTTTGCGCATTTGTGATGTCGGTATAAAAACTGATTGCCGCCGTAGATGTACTGGTATTATAATCCGTTGCCGTCCCACCGAATCGGACTGTTTGTGCGGTACTGGTTCCCCAAGAACATGAGTATGTTGTATTTGTTGTAGAAGAACCGCGCGATATTATTTTCCCAGATGCGTTTGTGCCACTTAATGTTCCGCCGTTTCCACAATCGACATAGAATGTGCCCGCCGCAGACAGACTGAATTGAAAACTGTTCGTTGATGTGGTGGTAAGTGTAAAATGTGCGGTTTGACATTGGGTTCCATCCCCCAAAACATCGATTTCATTTGTATTGCACGCAAATGCAGGTAACGTAAAAACCAAGCATGCAAATACAAAAGATAAAATTTTTTTCATTGTTCCCTTCCTTTTCCAAACCGCACCCACGCATAAAACACGGCTAACCCATGTTGTCAAATCCTTCCTGGTGCAACATCAAAAAACCGCACTTATAATATAAAGGCGGTTGGAGGTTAACGACAATTCAATGCGAAATTGTGTGCATATTCGATATATTTTGCAGCCCTCCAACCCAACATGGTTGGAGTTTTAACGTCATCATGGACGCGCATCGAAACGAGTCGTTACACCCCATCAGGAAAACACTTCCTGACAAACCTATTTTATCAAAAAATATTTATAAATAAAAGCGAAAAATAAACGGCGCAATTATTTGCGCCGTTATTGTTTACATATTTTTGTGTAAAACGGTATATATTGTCCCCAAATCAGTTTTTAACAAAGTGTTCTTTATTTTGTCTGCATCACTGGTTTGGTTTGCGCCATTCAATATTTTTTCAAAATTGCGCACGAACTGCACTGCCTGGGAATTGAATATCTTGTCAGCTTTTAACAAATCGTGAATTTGTTTTTTGTCGGTTGCGTTAAACATTTTGACCAACCATTTCGCAAATATTTTATTGTCCCCACCATTATATTTGTTCCAGACAATTTCAGGGATTTCAGAATTTGTCGCGCGCGTCAAATCAACAGTCTGTTCGTATAATTTTTCAAACATCTTGTCCACATTATTCAGAAAATCTTTCGTTGCCAATGGTTTGAATGGCGCAGACGGCGCGACTTTGATTGCGTCCATTGGCGCCGATGCGCGCGCGACCATCATTTGTTTATTCAGGCTTTGCATCGCGTCGACCGCCTTGGCATAATCAGACATTAAATCTATCATTTGTTGCCGCGATTCACCCGCCAAATCACCCAGTTTTTCGGACGAAGAGTTTATGTTTTCCAATGATTCTGAAATTGTCGTTTTCATAGTGTTGATTTTTTCAACCAATGTGTTGACGATATTATTCAGGTTTTCACTCATATCGCGCGAACCTGCCGCCAAATCGGGCAGGGCAACATAGTATTTTTCAATCAGTTCAGACAACGGTTTTAATTGTTCTGTTGTATCCTGGGACATTTTAATCAGGTTTTCAGATTGCCCAGACAACTGGGTGTGCGCCTTGTTCATTTCAATCAGCGTTTCGCGCACGCCAATGCCCATACTTTTTACAGAATCCGCAAATTCAGTTGCTGCCGATTTTGTGTTTTCCAGTGTTGTGTTTGCAACCCCAGATACATCTTTGATTTCAGAAACAACACTGTTGGAAAAATCGCGAATTTCACCATTAAACCGATTGGTCAATCCAGACAGTTCATTTGTTATTCCGCGCACAGATTGTGTTGTGTTTGTTGTCGAATTATTCAATGATTCAATCGCCGATTCCAATTTGCGCAACTGTTTATCTATGGACGATTCTGCCATACGAACATTTGCACCAACAACATTTGCGGTTTCTGTCATCGTGTTGACCTGACGCGTCAATTCTTTGCCTGCGCGTTTAGTGAATTCAGCCATCTTGGTCAAATAATCGCTAAGCAATTTATCATTCTGCCGCATCGTTTCTTCGTAATTCTTTGATGCATTCGCCACATTTTCAAATCCAGACGCCACACTGGTGCTTAAATCTGTCAGTTGTTGTTGCATTGTGCCACTGGCGGCAGTCATTTTATCCATGCTTTCGGTATTGCTTGCAAAATTTGACTGCAATTGCGTGTTGATTTGTTGTTCTGTTTCAATGCATTGGTTTATTTGTTCCTGGACTTTGCCGGCATTTTCAGTTGCTGTCGTGGTTGTGTCTGTTATTTTCTTTAACAAAATATCCATGGTCGCAGAAAAATCATCGGTGGTTTTTTGCACATCTGTCCATGCATCAGATGAAACTATGCCATTCAGCCCGGTCACCGTGTTGTCCAACCGTTGCGACATAACCGCAATTTTTTTTGTTGCATCATCAGCAGTCGCCACCAATTTGTCGTTTTGTTCAGACAACGCCTTTTTTATTTCTTCGGTGTGCGCAATTTGATTCGCCAATGTTGACGACATAACCTTAAAATTATTATCAATTTTGTTGATTTCATCTTTCAATATTGTTTGCAGAACGCGCGTTGCATCTTGGACTTTTGCCTGTTCTGGGCGTGTCATAATTTCCAACAACGATTCCATAACCCGTTGAGATTTGCGCGAAACAAAAAACAACACCAATAAATTTACAAACAACAAAAAACCTAAAACCAATGATACAATCAACAATGTTTGATTCATAACTCTTTCTCCTAAAAATAACATCCTTGAACTTTAAGGAAATTTATACTAAAATCTTTTTAATAAAGCAAGAGCATAAATGTTACAAAATGAAGTTTTTTCATCGGCACAAAATATCGCGTCTAATCCGTCAGAAAACATCTGGGTCCAGGCAAACGCAGGAACCGGAAAAACAACGGTTTTGGTGCGGCGCCTGTTGCGTATTTTGTTCCGCAACGGGGAATTTAATAGCAATATTGCCCCCGGGATTTTATGTTTAACATACACCAACGCAGCGGCAGGCGAAATGCGCAACCGTATTTTGAAACAACTGCAACAATGGGCAACCGCTGACGATAACGAATTGCAAGAATTACTGGACGGAATAAGCGAAAACACCCCCGCCAGCGACAAAGATTTGGCGTATGCGCGTCGGGTTTTTTATATGTACATCGACAATCCCGATGTTTTGAAAATAAAAACGATTCACAGTTTTTGTGAAGAAATCCTGCATCGCTTCCCATTGGAAGCGGGAATTTCACCTGCCTGGTCTTTGGTATCTGGGGCTGCACAAACGGTGCTATTACAAGACGCGTTCGATTTAATGGTAAAACAATCTGTGGATTCCGACCAAAATATCCGAACCACGATGGACGCTTTTTATCGCATAGTCGATATAAAATCAGAATATTTTCTGGACGAATTGCGCGAATTATTATTGTCACGATATCGTTCGTTCTTTCAGGTCGAAGATGTTTCCCTGTATCGCAAATACTTCGTTGAAACAACAGAAAAAATACTGAATATAAAAACTGATTTAGACCCAGAATTCAAACCAGATTACCTGGGCAAAATCGTTGTTGCGACAAATGACATGCAAAAAAATTCGAAAAAGCCGGCACAATACATTCAAAATATTATAGATTTAACGCAACAATTCATTGACAATACTATAAATTTTACAGAATACGCGTCTGCATATCTGACTGACGATTTTGCAATCAGAAAAAATGTCGCAAAAAACGACTGTTTTGCAACAGAGGCTGACCGCGTGTATCGCGTTCAACAAAATATATTAAACACAAACATTTACCAGGACACTGTCGCATTATTTGATTTGGCAATGGCTTTTTCAGATGCGTATCGCAAAATAAAACGCGAACATAACCTGCTGGATTTCGAAGATTTAATTTTATATACACAAAAACTGTTTTCCAAACCAGATGTTATGGGGTGGGTTTTGTCACAATTGGATGTTTCTTTGTCGCATATACTGGTTGACGAAGCACAAGATACCAGTCCGCAACAATGGAATATTTTGCGTATGCTGGCGGGGGATTTTTTTACCGATGGTGACACAAAAAACAACCGTTCGTTGTTTGTGGTAGGCGACACAAAACAGTCTATATACGGTTTTCAAAACGCCGACCCGCGTGCCTTTGCGCAAAGCCGTGACGCAATTGCAGCACAAATAGAAAACAATTATCGTACAATTCACGAAGTTGCCCTGGATCAAAGTTTTCGTTCGGTCAAACCAATCCTGGACACAGTCGATTGTTTCTTTGGCAATCCTGAAATTATCGAAAAGACCGGTTTTTATAACAATAAACACAAATGTTTTCGAACAAACGACCGGGGATTTGTCGAAATTCACGACGCATTCAAAACCGAAAAAACAGGCGCCGATAAAAACAAATTGTATGTAAATATGATTGCAGATAAAATTGCAGACTTGGTCAGGGCGGGACGCGACCCAAAAGATATTATGGTTTTGGTACAAAAACGCGGGGCGTTTGTGGATTTGTTGTCGAACGCACTGAAAAAACGCGATATAGCAATTGCCGGGAATGATCGTGTAAAATTACCTGAATTTTCTGCAATCAAAGACCTTTTGTACCTGGTACGCGTATGTATAAAACCAACCGACGATTACAGTTTATGTTGTTTGTTAAAAAGTCCAATTTATCAATTGAAAGAACGTGATATTTTTAATTTATGCAAAGCAAAAAATACTGACAAATCAGCAACGATTTTTACGGTTTTAAGCACCCAAATGCCAGATATTTATTCTGACATCATGGACACAATCGAACAATCGAAAAAACAGGCGCCGTATTCATTTTTTACCTATGTATTTAACAAAAATAATAACCGTGAAAAATTTATATCATGCCTGGGGCAACAGGTCATCGACCCAATCGAAGAATTTATGACAATGTGTTTGGCATACGAAAGAACACAACCAGGGACGCTGCAACATTTTCTGAAATGGTTTATCACAGGTGACAGTGAAATCAAGCGCGACATGGACGCATCAACCGGCGTTCGTATTATGACTGTGCACGGCAGTAAAGGTTTGGCGTCGCCCGTCGTATTTTTAATAGACACTTTTACATTTCCAAAGCCAGAAACAATATTGAATGCAAATTATTTGCATAACAATAATAAATACGATGTTTGGCTATGGAAAACCGGCACCAGTGCAGAATTGCAACCAATCATAGACAAAAATCGCCAAGACCAAATTGCAGAATATTATCGCTTGCTGTATGTGGCGATGACGCGAACACGCGACGAATTATATATTTATGGATGCGACATGGACCGCGCACCTGAGATGGTGTGGCACAAACAATTATGGAATGTGTTTTCTGGGGCGCGCGAATTATTTATAAACGAAGATACTTTACGGATTACAAATGACACAGAAATTGACAGACTTTTTAACCAATGCGAAAAATAAAGATTTCGCAGTTCAATCCGGCACACAAATGCACGCACGATTACAGCACACAATCGTGGACGGCGAACACACGACTGGTGACACAGATACAATAAAAATCATACAATCGCGTCCAGATTTATTGCCGTTTTTTACAGCGAACGCACAGACCGAGGTTCCGATTGCCGGCAATATTCACGGGCATTTTATCAGCCGCAGAATCGACAGGCTGATAATAAACCACAAAACAAAAACCATAGATTTTATTGACTATAAAACAGACGCAAACAAAAATACTTTCGTTGATAAATACAAATTCCAGTTAAACGAATACGCACAATTACTGTGTTCCGCGTATCCGGGCTATAAAATAAACGGTTACATTTTATGGTTGCACGATTGGACGCTGGATAAAATTATTTAATTGAATTTTCTGGAATTTTTTGGCTATAATTCCGACATGTTATCAGGATTATATATTTCGAACATTGTTTTAATTGAAAAACTGAATCTGGAATTCGGCAACGGTCTGAATATCATGACCGGCGAAACCGGTGCAGGGAAAAGTATTTTGCTGGACGCATTATCACTGGCGTTGGGCGCACGCTCTGACACAGGTTTAATTCGCAGTGGCTGTGATTCTGCATCGGTCACGGCAGAATTCGATTCTGTGAACAACAATATTGTAAAAATCCTGAACGAAAACGGTATAGATTACGACACCGGTTTGATTTTGCGACGCACACTGTCAACAGACGGAAAAAGCAGGGCGTGGGTCAACGATATCCCTGTATCTGTAAAGGTTTTAAAACAAATTGGCGATGAAATTGTTGAAATTCACGGTCAGTTTGAAAATCATTCTTTGTTAGATGCCACAACACATATAACATCGCTGGACGAATACGCCAAATTGCACAATCCAGAATTTGTTTCAGTGTTGTCGCAAACCGCTGGGGCGTACGCAGATTTACATAATGCACAAAAACGGTTAAAACAGTTAAATGAAATTCTGGAAAAATCCGAAAGCGAACGCGATTTCCTGGAACACAATGTGAACGAATTACGCAAACTGAACCCCCAAATTGGCGAAGAAGACGAATTGGCAACCGCGCGGGCAAAGATGATGGACGCAGAAAAAAATTCAGGTATCCTGAACGACGCATTGGACATTTTGAAAAACAATGGCAATTCATTAGACGAACAGATTTGTTCTGTCGCGCATATTTTAGAGCGTATCAAAACAGACCCAAACCCGTATTCTGAAATTATAGATAAATTGTACGACGCAGCAGCAACCGTGGCTGATATCGGCGAACAAATTCATCCAGAAAGCACGAATCTGGACGACATAGATTCAATCGAAGAACGATTGTTTGCCATTCGTGCAGCGGCACGCAAACACAGATGCAGTGCTGACGATTTGCCAAATAAACTGGTCGAATTGGAAAGTCAGTTAAATGCCATAGACAACAGCGATGCCGAATTACAAAAATGCAAAAAAGATGTCGACAGATACACCATCGTCTTTAACGAATCCGCCAATCATTTAAGCGAATTACGCAAAGACGCATCAGAAAACCTGCGCAAACAAATATTGTCCGAATTGCCGGATTTAAAACTGGGGTCGGCAGACTTTATGGTCGACATTCAACACTGCGAACCCTCAACAAAAGGCTCTGATTGTGTCACATTCATGATAAAAACGAATCCAGGAACACCATTCGCACCATTACACAAAATCGCGTCTGGTGGCGAATTATCTCGTTTTATGTTGGCACTGCGTGTCGCATTGGACAACCCAGAAAATAAAAAAACATTGGTATTTGACGAATTGGACACCGGCATCAGTGGCGCAACCGCATCGGCAGTGGGTGAACGATTGAACAAATTGTCAAAAAACGAACAATTGTTGGTCATCACTCATTCTGCCCAGGTTGCAGGATTTGCCGACAAACACTTCCGCATTTCTAAACAAAGCGATAAAAACACCACAATAACAAGTGTCGTTGAAATATCTGGCGACGACAGAATAAATGAAATCGCGCGCATAATCAGCGGTGCACAAATAACACCGGAATCCATCGCAACTGCAAAAACACTACTTAAAAACTGATTATAATTTCAACACACCATCGGCAAATTCAATGGATGCCGGGACAGCCGAAGAAGTACTGACTATTTTATTGTCTTTATCCCGCACAATCGCGTACCCGCGCTGTAAAACATTTTTATATGACAACGAATTCAGCATTTGTCCCATGTGATTTATGGTTTGATTTAGCACAGCAAATCTGGCTGTTAAAATCGTCGGAAAACGCGACACTAATTCAATACGTTGATGAACATATTGCAATTTTTTATCCATAACAATATTCATAGTCCGCATTAAATCGTCCAATTTTTGCGATTGTTCCATTAAAACTTGTTTGGGACTTTTCAGGTTTATATTCGTCAAACTGCGTTTTAAATTTATCAAATTTGTTGCAAACGCTGTATTCAAACGGTGCGACAAATTATCCAGTTCCTGAACCAATGACAATTTGGTCGGAACAACCATTTCTGCCGCACCCGTTGGGGTTGGTGCACGCACATCGGCGGCAAAATCTATCAACATCCAATCGGGTTCGTGCCCAACGCCAGAAATCAAAGGAATATGACTGGCTGCTGCAGCGCGCACAACAATTTCTTCGGAAAAGGGCAGCAAATCTTCCAACGCACCGCCACCGCGCGCAACAATAATAACATCAACATTATTCATGCGGTTAAAATATTCTATACCGGCGGCAACCTCTGCCGCGGCAGTGACGCCCTGAACCGTCGCGGGGTACAACAACACGCGCACAGGAAATCTTTCACGCAAACGATTTTGTATATCCTGAAACGCTGCGCCTGTCGGACTGGTCACGACACCAATTGTTTGCGGGAATCGTGGCAAAGGCTTTTTGCGCGACGCATCAAACAATCCTTCGGCCGCCAGTTTTTGTTTCCTTTCTTCCAGCATTTTCAGTATTGCACCAACGCCTGCCATTTCAATCGATGATATTATAATTTGATAATTACTGCGCGCAGGATATGTTGTAAAGCGTCCAGTCACGATGACTTCTGCGCCTTCTTCCAATTTAAAACCAACAGGTGTTCCGCGCCAAATAATCGCATTTATCGCCGCATTGGCATCTTTAATTGTCATATACAAATGTCCAGACGATGCGTGCGTTATCTGTGACAATTCGCCACGAATACGAATTTCTGGGAATGCAGTTTCAACAACTTTTTTCAACAGCATTGACGCATCAGAAACACTGAATATCATATCTGGTTTAACA
Organism: Candidatus Enterousia sp.; assembly: GCA_045606425.1. GTDB lineage: Bacteria > Pseudomonadota > Alphaproteobacteria > Rs-D84 > Rs-D84 > Enterousia. The sequence goes on along the minus strand of JAZURV010000013.1, from coordinate 46,976 downwards.
AAAGGTTCTGGTTTAGGCAACATAAATTAGTCTTTTTGGTTGTTTGGCATAAACGCCTGTAAATTCAATGCGTCAAAAAACCGGTCAGCAACATCGTTTTCATAGGTGTTCATATCTATTGGTTTTCCCAAATAATACGGAATATACATTTTTGCATGGTCATACTGGTCATAGGTTAAATCCAGAATTGTTTTTGACGGTACATGCAACAGATAATGATGTGGCCCATAAAGCCATATACGGTCAATATACATCAGTTGCCATTCTTTTGTATTTCCCATCAGTTTGGCAAAATTCAAACTGGCTGCACGACAAAAACCATCAGAATCATATGTCAATTTTGCCATACCTTCGTCGCCCAAATCTGCCCAAAAAGTCTGATGTCTGACATCTGGTAATTTGAAAGAATCACGAAACAACAATGTAAAATTTTTTGCACGCATGCGCTGCAATTTTTCCAACCCCATTGAATCTATCATTTTCAACAGTTTTTTTGTTGCGTCTTCGAAAAACTTTTCTTTTGCAGGTTCCATGGTTATACATTATACCACATTCTATAATTCAGTCAATGGCCAACGGGGGCGGGGCGCAACGGGTTCATGTACAATATTCCCAATACGATAATTTTCCAAACCCGCCCATGCAATCATCGCACCGTTATCAGTACACAAATTCATTGGTGGCGCAGCAAACAACATGTTTGATTTTTGCGCTAATTTTTCCATCGCTGCGCGCACGGCACTGTTCTTTGCAACACCGCCTGCAACAACCATTGTTTTTGGATTTGCGTTTTTAACGCGTTCATCACTCAGCGCATTATGCAATCTGTTTGTTATGCAATCCACAACAGCAGTTTGAAATGATGCACAAAAATCGTTTATAAATTCATCGTCTATATCGGATTGCGGTGTTTTATCCAACATCATACGCGCCGCAGTTTTTATCCCAGAAAAAGAAAAATCACATCCGGGTTTATCACATAATGGTCGCGGAAAATGGAATCGTTTTGGATTTCCCATTTGTGCGCGTTTATCAACAATTGGTCCCCCAGGATAACCCAATCCCAACATTTTAGAAATCTTGTCAAAGGCTTCGCCAGCGCTGTCGTCCAGTGTTTGCCCAATCAGTTCGTATTTGCCAACGCCGTGTACCAACAAAATCTGACAATGTCCGCCCGACGCCAACATCAACAAATACGGAAATTCCACATCGATATTTGTTGCAGAATCACTGGCAGACGCAGCCTTTAATCGTGGCACCAATGCATGTCCTTCCAAATGATTCACGGCAACCAACGGTTTGTTTGTGGCATTTGCAATTCCAGTGGCAGCCATCCATCCAACCAAAACCCCGCCAATCAAACCTGGCCCCGCCGTCGCTGCAATAACATCTATATCGTTGATTGTTTTACCTGCGCGTTCCAGCGTTAGTTTAATAACTTCGTCAATAGCCAATATATGTGCGCGCGCCGCCAATTCAGGAACAACGCCACCATATTTTTGATGTTCTGGGATTTGTGAATAAATAATATGCGATAAAATATTTCTGTCTCTGTCCACAATCGCAGCACTGGTTTCGTCACACGACGATTCAATCCCCAGACACAAAGTTGTTTGACCAGAATTTTTGTGTTCTGTGCTGGCGCCCATATCGGTTATAATCAGTTTTTCTTCATTCATTTTATTTTCACCAAAGTTATTCCCAGATTGTGTTTGTTTTGTTTATGTTTGTTGATATATTTATCAAAATCCACATCTATCACATGTCCGTGTTTTTTGGACGCATGCCGCAGTATATTTCCAGGCAACAAAAATCCCATATGAACAACTGCTAAATCGGTTCCGATTTTATCAACAAAACCTTTTCCGTCATGTATAAATAGCACAATTATCGGCGATTGTATATCTATTTTTGATAAATTTTTATACGGTATATATTCTATATCGGCGCTTTGTTTTTCAAAATCAGTATCTATACCATATACGCGTTTAAACCAAGATTTTTTATCTGTCACAACATGACGCAACATCGTTTTTCCATAATGACGACTGACATTTTCAAAACCATTATTGTTCAACCAATCTGTTTCAATAAAATGATTGCGATGCAGAATGTCTATTTCGCCGTTTTTATATCTGATTTGATTTAACTTTTTAATATTACCATCTGCCAAAGAAGTTTCAACAAAGGTTGTACAATCGAACCCATCAACACGAACCAACGGGTCAGCGTCCGGCAGTTTTTCTTCGCCCAAAGGATTAGAAATATACGGTTTCCCAAGATATTTTGCGCCGATATAATTATTCGTTCCAGAGCACGAACACAACAATATCAGAACAAATAAATTATTCCGCTTCATCTGATACATGTTCCAGATTCATTTGAATTCCACCGTGACACAGTACAATTGCATCGCGTATCAGCATTTCATTACTGTCGGGTAATTGCGCAATTTTATCAACGCATTTTACCAATATTTCGTCCCCATCGAAATCTTTTACAATTCGACCGATTGCTGTCTGACGCTGCATATCATTCATCGTCGTCCATTTGCCCATGCGCGCGTTTTCAAAACTGCTTGTCGGGCGAACAAATATACCCAAAACAATAAAAATTGCCAAAACAGCAATAATAATTGACGCCTTTATAAACAATTTTATTTGTTGTATATTTACTGTCATTTTTTATTCACACCGTTCCAACCATACATCATAAGTGTCGTCTTGTAATGGGTTTTGACCGGGTTCGTTACGATTCATCCAACCACTATAAATTCTGTCATCTGTTTTTGTATATATTTCGACAAATGCGAAAAAGTTTTCCGCATCAAACGGGTCGCTTTGTTTACAGTTTCTTGTCGTTATGGTCAATCCGTCTATGCGGACACTTTCACCAACATGACCACGCACAACCTGTGTTTTACCGGCAGCCTTGTTCATAACACGCAAAACCGCCACATCTTTTTCAATATATGCAAAAGCAGGGGAATTACACAAAAAGAACAGGGGTGTTATAAACAAACACAGCAATTTTGATATGTTCATTTTACACCCCCTTTTTAGTACTGAATTATTTATCTTCGCTGGCGTTCTTAGCCTTTGCAGACAAATCTTCAACGATACGAGCCTTTTTGCCAGACAAACCGCGCAAGAAGAACAATTTCGAACGACGGACTTTACCGACGCGAACCTTTTCAATCTTTTCGATTGCCGGGCTGTACAATGGGAATTTGCGTTCTACGCCCACACCATAAGATTCACGGCGCACTGTAAAGGACGCATTGTTTCCGGTTCCACCGTCGCGTGCGATAACCACACCTTCGAACAATTGAATACGGAATTTATCACCATCTTTAATTTTAACATGAACTTTCACTGTATCACCAGCCTTGAAAGCAGGGATAACTTTGTCGCCTTTTAATTTGGCAACTTGTTCTTGTTCGATTTTTTTAATTATGCTCATTTTCATTTTCCTTTATTAAATCCGGCCGACGTTCTTTTGTTATGTCAACCGATTGTTGTTTCCGCCACCGTTCGATATTGCCATGGTGACCGGACAGCAGGACTTCTGGGACTTTATGTCCACGCCATACTGACGGACGGGTATATAATGGCCATTCCAACCCGCCGATTTCAAAACTTTCATTTTGGACGGCTTCACTGCCACCACCCAACACATTATCCAACACGCGAACGGCAGTGTCAACAAAAACTTGTGCTGCAATTTCGCCGCCAGATAAAACATAATCGCCGATAGACACTTCTTCGATGTCATATTCGTCGATAACCCGCTGGTCAATTCCTTCGTACCGACCACAGAGCAGGGTTATTGTATCATATTTTGCGTATTCGTGCACTAATTTTTGTGTCAAAACTTTCCCGCGCGGCGAAAAGAATATAATTTTCCCCGGATTTTTGACACTATCCAATGCGTTGCCTAACACATCAGGTCGCATAACCATACCGGCGCCACCCCCAAATTGTTCGTCATCAACACTGCCATAGTTGTTTATTGCAAAATCACGAATATTTATCGCATTATACGACCAAATCCCGCGTTCCAACGCGCGACCAACCACGCCCCCGCCCAGGGTTCCTGGAAACATTTCTGGAAAAACGGTCAGTATATTAAAGTGCATTTTAACGTGTTTTTTCTTTATCGCCGAATTTGCATTTATCGCAAATGTTTTGTATTTGTTTTGTGACCTGTGCTTTTTTTGTTTTTCCTGTGCGTAAATGTATGCTGACATATTCAAAGAATACATCATGATTTTTTTTGCAACTTATACCATTTTGTTTTGCCCAAACAATAGCTGGACAATCGGCCTGTGGCATAAGACCGCACCTTATATTCATTTTAATTGCTTCGTCATTCAGATAAATTCTTCTCATTTATATTTTTTCCTTATTTTACTATCAAAACTTTATTTTTCATATCAACATCTGCACCGACAAAAGACACCATTTCACCATTATCCAATTCAACGATATCACCGGCACCAAAATTTTGAAAGCCATCGACAACACCGATTTTTTTACCATCACGAACAACATCAAAACCGATTAAATCCGCCTGGTAATATTCGTCAGAATTTAATTCAGGCAAATCATCACGCAAAACAAACAAACCTGTCCCGCGCAAAGATTCCACTGAGTTTCTGTCGTTGATGCCGTCGATTTTTGCGATAATAAGATTTGGTTTTAACACACGCACAAAATGAAATTCAGACGCATCACATTTATCACACACAATATGAAATTTCTGAAAATCATTTGGCGATTGTGCAAAACTTTGCACCCGAAATTCACCACGAATTCCCTGGGGTGCAACAATTTTACCAACCAAGATTTTATCATCATCAGACATTTTATCCGCGTTGTTTTTGTTTATAATCTGCACATAATGTGTGATACCCGTGCGGACAACAGTCTTTTGAACCAGTAAAGAAAGTCCGATTGATATTGTTTTTTGCACAGTATTCTATCATTTCGCGCCATTCGTTAAAACGTTTTTGTTTATCATAACACCATTTATTATTAAACGGGCAGCGTTGAAAAGTCCAACCTTCTTGGCAGGTCTTTGCAAAAAGAGTTTCTTTTTCATCCACAACGGACGACACCAAAACAGAGGTCACAGATATTTTTGTAACTTCCAATTTTGGTGCAACATAAACGTTTTTCATAGGCATACTCCTGATAATTATTCAGCAACAGTTTCAGTTGCAGATTCTTCAGCAGGTGCTTCTGCTGGGGCTTCTGCAGCAGCCTTTGCGGCAGCCTCGGCCGCGGCTTTTTCTTCTGCGATTTTTGCCAATTTATCGGCTTTATCTTTTGCCTTCATCTGTGTTTTTTCAGATGGCTGATTTTTCTTGGTTTGATTTGGAATTGGCTTAGCAGCAACCAAACCTGCATTTACCAAGAATTTATAAACACGGTCAGATGGTTTTGCACCCTTTGACATCCATTCTTTGATTTTTTCAACATTCAAAACGACGCGTTTTTCATCATCTTTTGCCAACATTGGGTTATATTTACCAACTGTTTCCAAAATCGCACCTGAATTACGCGCGTTACGTGAATCTGTGACGACCACATGATAGTAAGGGCGTTTTTTTGCACCATAACGCGCCAATCTGATAACTGTTGCCATTTTTTGCTCCTTGTTTTTTTTAGTTATATAGTTATCTTGTTTTCCCAAAATACATACACAGGAAACCGCACATCAAGAACGAAAACTCGTCGGATGATGTTCCTTGCGCATACCGCACACAGGTTTTTCTGTAATAGCAATCTTTGGGATTTGCGTACCAATTATGTACTAATTTTTACAAAAAGTCAAATATTTGTTAATCTTTTAATATTATTGGAAACCCAGCATCAAAAACCCCTAGACTTTTTATAAGAAATGATTTAGGATAACCCGCATAGTCAATTGCGGGCATGGTATAATGGCAGAACGAAAGCTTCCCAAGCTTTAGACGAGGGTTCGATTCCCTTTGCCCGCACCAAAAATTCAACCGGCTTTTGCCGGTTTAATTTTTGCCTTGTCGGGCACGGAAGCGAACCCGAATAGAGTTGCGTTAGCAACGAAAGGTTCGACTATGAGTAAGTGAAAACGAGCAAAAGCGAAGTTTGAACGCTAACGAATGCCCCGCAGGCATTTATGCCGAGGGATTCCCTTTGCCCGCACCAGAAATTCAACCGACATTGTGTCGGTTTAATTTATGGCATGCGGCAACGGAAGAGAACCCGGTAAAAAGGGTTCGTAAACAAGTAGATTTCGGAAGTGATAACGCACCGAAATCGTCACGGTTTACGCGCAGACACAAAGTGCCGAGGGATTCCCTTTGCCCGCACCAAAAATTCAACCGACCTTTGTGTCGGTTTAATTTATGGTATGCGGCAACATATTCTTTAATTCTGTCGCCGCACAGACCCAAACAGCCCCCCGCGCAGGGCGGAGTAGTACTGGGCGTTGATGCCGCAGTCGTTCGCACAATTCCTGGCACATCCGGCAGCAAAACCCTTGCTGACACAGTTATAAATATAAATGAAAGAAAAAAACTATCGCTGAGATTCGCTTTGTATCGCGGTAAATTTGGTTTGCATGCCACGCAAAACTTTGCGTGGTAATCCATTTTTGCATTGTGATAATTGCTTTGTCATGGATTCCAGCACCAGAAAATCCGCCGCAGACATTTTATTGTGCCCCATAAAATCTACAATACGACCCAACAGAGCATTCGCGGACATTATCTTGTTCGATTCTGTCTGTGTCACATAGCATTTATGCCCGACTCTTTTTTCGTTCATTACAAACACCTTTTATCGTGCGTTATTGTTCATATAATATATAATATCATTAAACAATATTTCAACATGCCGCAGGGCGGCTTTTTTCCATCGAACGTCTGACGGATACCAACTTTCTGTCAAATTGTTCCATGTTTCATCATTTATTTTTCCATAATGCAGCAAATCATAACGCGCATCCCCCATATCCATACGCTTGTAAATCGGCGACATTATCGGAAATTCGCCTGTGCCAATTTCAAAATCCGCCGTATAAACCGGAATGTTTTTATATCTGTTTTCCAGACAATCCACCAAATCGCCCAATAACACAGGGCCGTTCACCGCATTATTGTCGGGTACAATTGGTATATTCGGGGTCAAAATATTCTTAAAAAACAGGGTATTTTTGTGTGTTTCCGGGTGCGACACCAATAATGTACCGGTAACTTCTGCTGCACGGCGATAAAAGCGTCCCAATCCAGTATGCAATCCAACCGAAATCAAAGATTTTGCATTTGTTCCAACAATATCATCATATATCCGCATTGCAGCATTATTTTCAGGCATTGGTCGACATCCGCCATAAAACAATCCGTATGGTTCATAATATTGTCCATTACTGATTGCCGACCAGACCCCATCTTTCAAATGTTTCTGACGGAAATCTTTAATTGCATTTTTCTTTATAACCTTGTCAGGTCGCGACAGTAATACAGGATGCGCAATCGCGTATTTTGGGTTGCCTGGCAATTGTTCTGGACGCGAAAAATCCATACCAAAATTTCTGTTTAAATCAACCAGACCGCCGTTTTCTGTATCAAAAACTTCGCGCATTCTGTTTTGCATTCCCCAACCGTTGATAACATGAATCAGTGTTATACTGAATTTATCCAACGCCTGGTTTGATATTTTTGAAATCATATTCGACAAAAGCATATTTTGAGCCGCGCTGCCAAAATATCCCTCTATACCATGCACACCTGAATTTATAACAATTTTATTATCGCCGTCCCCAATCGTGACACATGTTATTTCATATTTCATATCGGGGCTTTTATATGCAGAAAAGACGCCTGTGCGCATTGCTAATTTCGCAAATTTAGATGTTGCATCGAACCAGTTTTCTGAAAAGAAATTCATGCACAAACTCTAGTTTATTTGTCGACAGGTATCTGCAATAATTGTTCCGGGAAAATCAAGTCTGGATTTTTGATATTATTGCGTTCCGCAATCATTGTGAACAAAATACCACGACGCATAAAATTACGCGCAATAATCCATAAACAGTCACCACGACGCACTGTATAGAATGTATCATCATCACCAGTCATTTCTGGCATTACAAATTTATGTTCAACCATGGCAATTGTGGTACCTTCGCCATCGTGTAAACGAATGTTTAATTTGTATTCTTTACCGCTTTCCAGATTTCCAACATCTGCACCCAAACCATAGTTTTTATAATCAGAAACGCGCGCAAAACCAATGTATTTATCGTTCAACGACAATGATACGCGCAACCGTGGCAACGCTTTGCCAGTCACAACCATACGACCATTGTCCATATAGTCTATCTTTGACACGACCAAATCACCATCCATCAGCACAGGCGCCTGCATAACACGACTGCCGTTTTTGGTCATCAACAAAGATACTGAATTTTTATATCCCTGGTCAGAAATATAAACAAACACAGAATCTTTTGATTTGATATTTTTATCTGCATCTATCAGTGAAATCACATAATTCCCAGGGTTTAAGGCTTCGTTTGGCGCATAAACAAATTCGCCATCTTTATTTGTGCGTTCTGTGGCAACTATCTTTTTATTTATCACGATTGAAATGTTGGATTCACGAATATTGCGACCTGCAACAATTATACTGCCAGATTTTTCAATACGCACCAAATCAAAAGAGGGCGTTGTCTGTTTTTCGTTGGTTTTCACACTTCTGACAATTGGTTCTGGGACAGACGGTGCGATAACACGCACTGGGGCGTTTATTTTAAACAACATAACAATCACTGCAATCAACACAACCAATAACGCACAAACTATTGGGAACCAATAAGCACGCAGAATTTTTTTATTTCTGGATTCTGATTCCGATTGTTTTGGTTCTGTTTTTTCTTCTGGTTTTTTGAAAACATTGAACCGTTGCAAAAACTTTCTGGTGAATGCACGACGATTTTCCAGCCAATCTTGCTGACGATTGACGGCGCCATTTATAATGTCATCTGTGGTGCGTTTTGTTTTTCCGATATTTGTCGTTGCCATAATATTATCCCTTAGGTTTAGTTTCTTTGACAAAATTATGGCAAAACCTGTTTGTTTGTCAAGGCTTTTATGATATAATGGCATGGACAAAAACAGGAGTTTAAATTGAAACACAAAAAAATTGGAATTATGACAACAGGCGGGGATTGTTCTGGATTAAACACGGTGATTCAACGAATTGTTGATGGTTGCGACCAACGCAAATGGGGCATCATTGGAATCCAAGACGGCACAGACGGATTGTGTTGTACACCTGCAAAAACTGTCGATTTGTCGAACACAAATTCACAATTCGCGGCATCGCATCTGGCGGGCAGCATACTGGCAAATGGGCATGCTGGGGCAGAAAATTTTGAATCGTCTGCGCGCGCTGGCAAATTACAGGCATTCAATAAAAAATTACAAAAATCACTACACGATTTAGGTCTGGACGCTTTGGTTTTAATCGGTGGCAACGGGTCTTTGTCTTTGGCACACATGTATCGCGAAATTTACAATGATGTGGCATTGGTATGTATCCCAAAGACCATCGATATGGATGTACCACTGACAGACAAAACCATTGGGTTTGACACCGCTGTTCAGCAATTGGTTTCGTATTGCGACCAATTATTGCTGACCGCACGAAGCCATCATCGCTGGTTTGTTGTTCAAACAATGGGACGCGATTGTGGGAACCTGGCATTAAATGCAGGCGTGGCGATTGCTGCCGACGCTATTTTAATACCAGAAATTAAATTTGATACCGCAAACCTGATAAAACACATCAAACAATCACAACGCGATTATGGAATTATTATGGTATCCGAAGGAATTTCAATTCGTGGACATTCTGGAAAACCCGCAAACATGATATCGCGCGCGTTAAACAGCGCAAACATACCAAATCGCACAGCGTTCCCAGAACACATCCAACGGGCAGGCGACACAACCGCCGGCGACAGAATTTTGGCAGCCGGATTTGCCGACACTGCGTTAAAGGCGATTGAAAACAACGAAACCTATGTCATGACCGTATTACAAAACGGTGAATATAAAACTGTTTCTTTAGATGATTTTTTCGCCGCCGGCAAACAACAAAAAGACCCGAACATTATCGGTGTAATGACATCAAATCGGTATGTAGAACCAGATGATATTTTATTACAAATCGCGTCTGACATGGGAATTTACATTGGGGAAACAAGAAAATAAAAAAACCGGGCAAACGCCCGGTTTTTTTTAACGATGTTTTTGTGATGCCAAAATACCCCATAAAATTTTCACTTTGCCATTATTCGTCTCCTTATAAGGAACACAAACCGCCCCGATTTTCTGACAACACAAACGGAACGTCCTGTCATCTACTACTACATATTCTCTTTTTAGACCTGGTAAGTAAACAATTTTTTCTTTTTTCCCTTTAAACCGTTTGCGTATAAAGCAACGTTTAACCCAAGTTTTTTCATATCTCATACTATAACCTTTTGTTCAAACAGTGCCATATTTAGAATCTACTTCAATACAGTGTGTTTTATCATAAATCACATATAGCACAAAAGAACCAAAAATCAAGAAAAAAACCGGGCAAACGCCCGGTTTTTCCAAGGAAGGGAACTCTTTCTTACTTTTCAGAAAAATCTGCATCTGTTGTCTTGTTATCACCAGATTCAGATTTGTTTTCTTCTGATTTTTGTGCTTCTTGGGCGGCTTTATAGACTGCTTCACCCAATTTCATGGCTTTTTCAGTCAACGCATCGGTTTTTGCCTTTAAAGATTCAGCTGTTGCATCGGCTTTTGCCAATTCATCAGACAATTCTTTTTTGGCGTTTTCGATTGCTTCACGTTCTGCGGCACTGATTTTATCCCCATGTTCTTTCAGTGATTTTTCAATACTGAACACAGCGGTTTCTGCTGTATTTTTTGCCTCGGCTAATTCTTTTTTCTTTTTATCAGCTTCGGCATTTGCAGCGGCTTCATCGACCATGCGTTTGATTTCGTCTTCGGACAAACCACCGTCAGATTTAATTGAAATCGCTTGTTCTTTGCCGGTACCTTTATCCTTGGCAGACACATGAACGATACCGTTTGCGTCTATATCAAAAGACACTTCGATTTGTGGCATGCCACGCGGGGCAGGTGCGATACCTTCTAAATTAAATTGACCCAGCAATTTGTTGTCTGCCGCCATGTCGCGTTCGCCCTGGAACACACGAATTGTCACAGCAGATTGGTTGTCTTCTGCGGTAGAGAAAATCTGAGATTTTTTGGTTGGAATTGTAGTATTTCTGTCAATCAGGCGAGTAAATACACCACCCAATGTTTCAATACCCAACGACAACGGTGTCACATCCAGCAACAAAACATCTTTGACATCGCCTTTCAAAACACCACCCTGAATCGCAGCACCCAACGCAACAACTTCGTCTGGGTTTACGCCCTTGTGCGGTTCGCGACCAAAGAATTCTTTTACAGTTTCAACAACCTTTGGCATACGCGTTTGACCACCAACCAAAATAACTTCGTTGATTTGCGATGTGGTCAATCCCGCATCTTTCAATGCCTTCTTGCAAGGTTCGATTGTCTTTTCAATCAAATCAGCAACCAAAGATTCTAATTTTGCGCGGGTCAATGTTGTGTTGAAATGTTTTGGACCTGTGGCATCTGCTGTCAAATAAGGCAGATTGATATCTGTTGATGTTTTTGACGACAATTCGATTTTTGCTTTTTCGGCTGCTTCTTTCAGACGCTGCAGTGCCAATTTATCATTGGACAAATCGATACCTGTTTGTGCTTTGAATTCGTCCATCAAATATTTTAACACGCGTGCATCAAAATCAGAACCACCCAATTCAGTATCACCATTGGTAGATTTTACTTCGAACACACCGTCAACAATTTCCAAAATAGACACATCGAAAGTACCACCACCCAGGTCGTAAACCGCGATTGTGCCATCTTTGTTTTTATCCAAACCGTATGCCAATGCCGCGGCAGTTGGTTCGTTGACAATACGCAACACATTTAATCCCGCAATACGACCAGCATCTTTTGTTGCCTGACGCTGAGAATCATTAAAATATGCAGGCACAGTAATAACCGCATCTGTGATTTTTTCACCCAAATAGGCTTCTGCGTCTTTTTTCAATTTAGACAAAATCATTGCAGAAATCTGGGACGGGGCATATTTTTTGCCTTCGATTTCAACCCAGGCATCACCGTTATCGCCAGCCACGATTTTATAAGGAACGCGTTTTTGAATTTCTTTGACCGCAGGACTGTCAAAACGCAATCCCATCAAACGCTTGATTTCATAAATAGTATTTTCTGGATTTGTCACAGCCTGGTTTTTCGCGGTAATCCCAACCAATTGGTCACCATTATTTGTAATTGCAACCACCGATGGTGTTGTGCGCTGACCTTCACTGTTTTCAATAATTTTGGGGTCATTTCCGTCCATGAAAGCCATGGCGGAATTTGTTGTTCCTAAATCGATACCTAATACTTTTGCCATTTTGTTTGCTCCTTGATTTGGTAAAGTTTTTTCTCGCTTAGCCAAAATATAGTTATAAAAAACATGGTTTCAAGGGGGTAAAAATAAAAATATTGTCGGTATGTTTTCATAAAAAATACCAATATATGTTCTTTACTTTTTAGAATTATATGGTACAATTCAAAGCGAGGAAGCGTGTTGTTTCCTTTTGGCTAGACACCTATTAAGACTTGTCTAAAAAGGACATTAAACCCAACAATGGTTGGGGGTCCGTGAATATATCGAATAAACGGAGCAATTAGTCTTATTGTTGTCTATCCCCAACCGCAAAATTTTTTCGCGGTTGTTTTTTAGTGTAAAAAATGCAAAAAAGGGCACTATATGAGTCTTTATGAAATAACAGAGCAAGAATTGGCGCGGGCTTTCGTTTTTGGCAAAAAAGAAAAAATAGAACAACTTTTGTGTGTCAAAGATTTGGACACCTATGCCGCGACCCAAACGGTTTATTCATTTTTGATTGACGAAACTGATGATTTTTGGAAAATTTATTCAAAAAAACCCAGTATCATATTTGAAGATGTATTTTTTTACCATGTTATAAACAATCTTAAATCTGCACAAAAATACAGCAAAAGTTTAGATGGGGGTCCACACATTCCGCAACCACATATTACATATATAGTATAAATTTAAACCCCAAGTTTTCAAACCTGGGGTAAATAAATTTTTCAATATCAAATCTGATATTATTTCTTTGCAGGCGCAGCCTTTGCAGCAGGTGCAGCAGCGGCTTGTTTTGCATCTGCTTCTTCTGGCATTTTACCACCGATTGTGGCGAACGCCAAATCTGCCATGTGCAATCCCAATTCGATACCCTTTGGCAAAACCAAATCAGAACCATGGATTGTGTCGCCAATTGTGACATTTGTTAAATCGATTGTGATTTTTTCAGGCATATCGTTTACCAAACCTTTTAACGCGACCTTACGAACAGCAAAGTTCAAAACGCCGCCCAATTTGATACCTTTGGAAATATCAGCGTTGATAACTTCCACAGGAACAACGACATGAACAGGTTCTTTGACATTTATGCGTTTGAAATCAACATGTACAACCTTGTCAGACACTGGGTGATATTGAATATCCATCAACATCGCGTCTTCTTTGCCGTTGGCAGTTGTGATTTCGAATAATTTTGTCCGCAAAGACGGTTTTCCCAACAACATATTAAATTCGCGTCCGTTCAATTCGATGGACACAGGTTCTTTCTTTTCGCCATAGATAACTGCAGGGATATTTTGGTTCTTGCGAACTGCACGTGCGGCCCCCTTGCCAGCAACTTTGCGAATTTCAGCGTTTAATTGTATTGCCATTTTATAATCCTTTTATAGCATTTGTTTATTTGTCACATGACCTCCAAGGGTGTCATGCGGGCTATATTATTTACTAAAACACACGAAAAATCAAGTTTTTTCTGATTATTTTTTCTGCAAAAACACAAATCTGGCGCGTCCATAGGTTTTATCACGCAAAATTTCCCAATTTTCAGAAAAATCCGGCAAATTTTGCACTTTTTCAAATTCCCAGATTAAAATTGCGCCACTTTTTGCAACTTTGCTCAATTTTTTGATAAACAAAACCCCAAAATTAAAATCCGGATAGGGAGGGTCAACAAAAAACAGGTCTGTTATTCCACCAAACCGCGATATCGCAGATATTGCATCACACATTTCAATCGTAGCGGTTTCGTTTATTGAAATAATATTTTTCTTTACTGTATCTATGGACGATTTCGCATTATCGGTAAAAACCACCATGGGTTTATCAAATCGCGACAAACATTCCAGCCCAAACGCCCCAGACCCGGCAAAAACATCCCACACAGAAATCGGCTTTGTCGTGTCGATAATACCGTTTAACACATTAAACAATGCACCGCGCGCCAGATTTTGTGTTGGACGCGCCCCGTCGGGCAGATTTAATTTCTTGCCACGATATTTACCAGAAATGATTTGCAAATTTGATTTCATGCTGTAAACTTTACCGTATGAATTTTATGAATCAAGCATTTTTATTAGCAAAAAAAGCCCAATCCCATGACGATGTACCAATCGGCGCAGTGGTTGTGCGTGACGGAAAAATTATTGCGCGCGGCGAAAATCGTGTTCAAAAATCTAAGAATCCAACACTGCACGCTGAAATAGTCGCTATAAATCGCGCATGCAAAAAACTGGGCTCTAAATTCTTGGACGATTGTGATTTGTATGTGACACTGGAACCGTGCGCCATGTGTGCAACTGCGATTTCTTTTGCGCGCATAAAAAATGTTTATTTTGCAGCAACGGACGAAAAGGGTGGCGGCATTACATCAAATGCAAAGGTTTTTGAAAACGATAAACACCTTTGGAAACCACAGGTTTTTCAAATGGATGAATACGCCGAAGAATCCGCAAAAATGCTGAAAGAGTTTTTTCAAAAACAACGACAAACAAAAAAGGATACGAAATGAACCAACAATTCATGATTACGGGCACCGGAAATTCGGTTGAGCCAATATATGCTTTTTATAACTTGGTCCCCATCAACCCACAAGGACCATCTCTTTATCCAGACGCATGGAAAGAAAGCATTGGGAAGGCGGGGTTACAAATTGGGGATGTTGTTACTACTGACGACAGCGGGACATTTGCAAAACAACAACACATAAATTGCGAACCAGCAATAGTCATAGGCACAGATATAATAAGCCTCCAGCCCTCAGGAGGGACTTACTATTCTATAAAGATGATATCTGCATTTTGTCCCAAATACGGTGACATAACGATTGAACTTGACACGCGGTATTATAGCATCCCGAATCCTTTCTTATACACCCAACGCGGTGACAAAATATTGGTCCAGAACACCGCCCCGAAAGACCAATACCCTAAATTCAAGATAGTCGACAACATAACAGCAAGCAAATTACGCGCTAAGTTTCTGCAAGAACAGCAGGAAAATCGTGCTAAACTTCAAAAACAAAAAACCAAATAAAAAATCCCGCATTTGCGGGACTTTTTAAACTAAACTTTTTCCTGTCATCTCTTTTGGTTTTTCGATTCCGACCAGTTTCAAAATTGTTGGTGCAATATCCGCCAGTCCGCCATCGTGTGCAACATATTCGCCATTTGAAACCATTATAAAATTCACAGGGTTTGTAGTATGCGATGTCAGTGGCACATTGTGTTCGCCATCCCACATTTGTTCTGCGTTCCCATGGTCTGCAATTATTAAAACACAACCGTTCAATTCTAACACAGCCGGCACCAAACGCGCCAATTGTTTATCCAAACATTCCATGGCACGAATTGCCGCGCCTTCGTTTCCCGTATGCCCAACCATATCGCCATTTGCATAATTTAATAACACAACATCAAATTTGGACAGACGCGGCAACAATGCATCTGTAATTTCATGTGCAGACATTTCTGGTTTCATATCGAAAGTCGCAACCGATGGTGATGGAATCAAAACTTTTTCTTCGTTTTCATAATCTATATTTCGTTCTGCGTCCATGAAATAGGTTACATGATTATATTTTTCTGTTTCGGCAATACGCAACTGTGATTTACCATTTTTTTCCAGGATATCGCCCAAAGTATTTTCTGTTTTTATATCTGGCAACAGGGCGGGGCAAACATCATCAAGTCCTTCGCCATATTGTGAAAAGCACAATATATGGCAACCGTTTTCGATCACTTTGCGCATAATTTGACGCGCCCGGTCAGACCGATAATTACAGAACAAAAACCCATCACGCGTTGTCAATTGTGTTGGCGTGACAACCGTTGGTTTTATAAATTCGTCTGTTTCGCCACGCGCATAGGCATCTGCCAGGGCGGAATCTATTGTTTTTGCATGATAATTTGATTCACCGCGTTCAATTGCCGCAAACGCCAAATCTGTGCGTTCCATGTTATTATTTCTGTCCATCGCATAATAACGCCCCGACAATGTCCCAAAAAACACAGAACCGTTTTCAAATTCACCGCCCAAATCTGTTTTAATCATGTCTATGTATTTCTGGGCAGATTGCGGCGGCGTATCACGACCGTCCGCAATAAAGTGAATACAGACACGCAATCCGTTTGCAACAATATATTTTATCGTTTTCAAAATATCGACAATATTCGCATGCACACGTCCATCAGACATCAAACCTGCAACATGCACAACCCCGCCATCATCAACAACAGATTTTATAAAATTATTCAAAGGCTTATTTTTTGACAAATCTTCGATTTCAAAACGGCGCAAAAACTGATTTACCACGCGCCCCGAACCGATTGTTATATGTCCAACCTCTGAATTTCCCATGATTCCATCTGGCAAACCGACTGCATTTCCAGATGCGTTTAATTTTGAATGCGGATATTTTTTTAACAATTCATCAAAATATGGCATCTTTGCCAAAGCAACCGCATTGTTTGATTTTTCTGGATTTATTCCGACGCCGTCCATAATACATAAAACTATTGGTTTCATAACTTTTTCTCCATTGTCTATTCAGGTTATCATATAAGTTTTTTGATTGCAAAACAAAAAGAAAAAGTGTATAAATAAAACATAAGAAATTTTTCTTATTCAAAAGGAAAAAAACACATGGCACGCAAAGCAGGGCTTATCAACGAAATAGACCAACACATCGCGCAACGACTGCAACTGCGTCGCGTTATGTTGGGAATGACCCAATCTGATTTGGCAAAAAAATGCGGTGTCAGTTTCCAGCAAATCCAGAAATACGAAACGGCTGGCAATCGCATACCGGCGGCACGCCTTTTTGATTTAAGCCAGGCGATGGAAACATCTGTTGCATTTTTCTTTGCAGGGTTGCCCGGCAATTATCCGCCTGAAACAAAATCCAATCGTTCAATGCGGGTTTCTGATGTCAAAGACGATGACCCAATGTCAAAAAACGAAACATTACAACTGATAAATCTGTATTGGAATTTGCCGAACGACACACAAAGAAGAACGATTATGGATATGTTAAAATTACTGAACGGTGAATCAAAACAATAAAAAACTTTCAGCATTAAAACTGAAAGTTTTTTTATTTATCGGACGCCAAAACACAGGCTTTATAACTGGCTGCATCAGATTTTGTCCAACACTGGTCGGTCGTGACATCTGAACGTTCAACACCATATTGCATGACATCTTGGGACAGGGCGCGTGCCGCATCACATTCGCATGTGTTTGGATTGAAAATTCTGCCGGTCCCACAATTTACACATTTTCCAAACGCGGTTTTGCCCAGGATATTGCAACGACCCTGTTTGCCATTATTTTTACATTCTACGCACTCGTATTTTTCATTCAACGCTTTATCATAGTCTTTGCATACAAATGTTTTACAAAAACTGTTTAATTGTTCTGAGTGTATAGATTCATTATATTTCCCGGCATAACTGGCATCGCACCACATTGTTGAACCACAATGCGCAGACGAAACATTACAATTTTCATCGGCGGTAAATCCCTGGGCACACAATGTTTTTGTTTTACCAGCCGCCGCAGAGAACGACACCCATGTGACATCAGGGTGATTTCCCACAATTCCAATGGAAATTGGTTTTGCAACAATGCCATGCTCTTTAAATTCCGTCGCACCAATAACTATTTGATGCGGGTAATGATTTCGCACCAACGAAGAATCCAACACAGCCATATATTCCGCAACCCCAGGGCGTTTATTATGCAACGACAACGCATCATATATATTTGCGCCCGGACCGTATTTGTCGGTTCTTTTTGTGCTGTCTATGCTGTTCTTGATATTTGTTGT
Organism: Candidatus Enterousia sp.; assembly: GCA_045606425.1. Lineage (GTDB taxonomy): Bacteria > Pseudomonadota > Alphaproteobacteria > Rs-D84 > Rs-D84 > Enterousia. Next base: position 28,607 of record JAZURV010000013.1, on the reverse strand, counting down.
ATCGCATGCCAAATCAGAATTTGTTTTTTCCATGCACGCAACGCCGTCCCAACCGGGTTCGCAAAACCAGTGGCATCCCAACCCCGGCCAATTTGGTTCCTGATACCACAATGCAAACCTGTCTGGACTGGACCAAGCGCTGAGTTGTGTCAAACAAAATTCAGCCCCATGTTCGGTAATATTATGTGCAACAAATGCCATTATCGCCCTATCGTCTCGACATGGATAGCCTCTGGTGAGCTTACATTCGGGTGCCTTATCTACAGCCCACGGGTCATCTATGTCATTTCCGCAACACGCCCAACCATCTTTAACCACAAAACCAGCAGCGCCTTCACTTCTGTCCTGGGGATTTTCAACAGGTGCCCTGGGGTTTCCCCACGCAGCCTTTATCGCGTCTGTCACTTTATATTGCGCACTCGAATTGCCAGTATATTCATATGCCCCGGCATACAAATTCGATACCACAAAACAAAAACACAAAAACATTATTATTTTTTTCATAAATCCCCCCGTTATCTGACAAAGCATGTATCGCCCTGGTAATAACCACCGATGCTTTCGCATTTCATTCTGTACCATTCTGTTGATAAAGTGCATCTGCCGTCAGAGTAAGTTGCAGTCCCTTCCATGCCAGGCATGCGATTTTGTGCGTCACACAACTGATGCACGGTTGGCACCATACAAATTCCCCAACCGAACGAACGCGAACCGCCAGATGTTGTTGCATCAAATTCTTCACCCGTGCGTTCACTGATTAAACGATATCCAGTGACCCCCATCCCCATATCTTTGTCAACCAACGCCCGCAATCCGGTACCGCCAAACACAGAATTCAGCCATTTTGTCGAAACATTTACCGTCAAATCATTGTCTGGAATACTGTACCCATACGAATCCCAAATCGCACCTGTGTCGCCCGCTTTAAAACATTCGTCGCGCAACATTGTGGATATTTCTTCGGTAATATCGGCAACAATTTTGTTCACTGTCGGTTCGGTATTGGTGGAAAATTTAGAATTTGTCGCGATAGAATCATCCGAATCCATACCTTCACTGGCGCACCTGGTTGCGGCAACACGTGTCAGTTCTTCACGCAATTTTTCCGGCGACCATTTTCTGCACCCCCATGGATAAGAATGCCCCGAATCCCCAGACGCCGGCGCACAAGTTTCCTGGACATAATCGCGTAAACCTTCTTCACAGCCCTTGGCAAATTTTATTGAATCCACGCTGTCAACAAACCCTAACAACGATTGCAATCCACATGTTTTGTTTGACGCCGCGGTCAATTTTTTGGTTTTATCGTCATATACACAGCCATCAACATCACCGTACAGTGCCGCACACGCCTGAACCCTGTCTTTACACATACCGCGCGCAGTCACCGTCGCAATAGCACGATTGGCAGATTGTGTATCGCCCGCAAAATCATTCAGCGCACCGGTTTGTGTGTCATAGCATTCCTTCATAACAGAAACACACGAATCCTTGACTTCTTCTATCTTGTCATCTTGGGCCTGGGAAATTTGAATCAACGCGATGCGTTTAAATTCCATCCAAACATCATCTGCAATACCACGACATGTATCCAGTGCCGATTCTGCGAATGCTTTTTTGTCGTCCAAAAATTTATCAAAACCCGGATTATTTCCCAACACATCTGCACTGCCGTCCAGGCTAATCAAAGAATTCAATCCAAACAATGCCTTGGAATATCTGGCTTCGCCAGTTGCAGGATTTATATACAACCCTGTATAATCCAAACACCGTTCATAATTTTCACCACACGCATTTGGACGGCGCACCGCCGATTCAACCGCGGTTAAACATGCATTCATATCCGCAGAATTATGCGCACGATATTCGTTCAGGCGCGCTTCGCGTAAATATTTTTCTGCGGTTCTGACCGTGTCTTCCAAACTGGCCTTTTTTGCATTTATATTTTTTTCATACGCATTACAATCCTGGGTCACCAATATAGAATAGGCAGAGCGCGCCAAATTAAACATCGCATCACCACCGCACGATTCGCGCGTAATTTGCGAACACTGTTGCACCGCGGCATTGTATAAATCTGCACCTTCCAGTGTGGATATATCTGTATACCCCGAATAGCCCCCACGCAACAAAGAATTCGTATCAAACACAGACGAAGAAGAACCAAACACATCGCCTTCGCCACCTGTTGAAAACGCAGATAAATCCAATACCCCCAACGACGAATTCATAACACCGCCGCCCCTGGGTTGATATGTGGATGTTTTACCAGACAAAATATCACTGATACTGTCCAATAATTTCTGTGACGCACTGGTGTCACGTTTGATGGCTTCTTCCCCGGCAGTGGCAGTGTACATTGCATTCACTTCTGCCGCGGATTTATTCACTGCGTCCAGATTCACATTTTGGAATTCCGCCAGCATATCCAACGCCCGGTCTATTTTATCAGAAGTATCACGAAAATCCATAAAACGGTCGCTGCAAAAACATCTGCGATATGTATCGTTCGCATTTGCACACAATTGGTCCATACATGTTGCATACGCATCACGGCAATTAGAATAACCACTGCTGATTCTGGACACATCATTGAATACAGCAGTTGCGCGCGCAGTCCCAGCACGCGACAAATTCGCCGAACTGATTTTTTGTTTCGTTCCGGAACGCGCCAACGCAGATTTAGACGCACTGCGCGCAACATTCCCGCCAGACACAACAGGACGCGCCGAACGCACAGTCGCACCACGAATCGCCAACGGACACGCCGTCACAACGGTTTTTGCCTGACGCTTAGTATTTGTTCCTGTGTTACGCGCAATTACAGAAGTTGCCGAACGACGAATCGCCGGTCCGGTCCCAGCCTCGGTCGAAGATGATGCGTCACGCGATACCGTCGCACCACGCGGATTAGGCTGTTGCGCGCCAAACGCCAACATCGGCAACACGGTTGCAATCACAGATAGTTTGAAAATATTTTTGATAAATCCCGACACTTTTTCTCTCTTTATCTATATATTATCATTTTTTACCCATGCGGCGCAAGAATTTATTCTATACAACAATTGACTGCGTTTTTTACCCATTGACCCAATCTTTTCACGCCGGACACCTTTTCGTCTTTTTTTGTTGTTTTTACTGACTTTTTTTCTTCTTTTTCCGTTGCACATGCCTGGGTCGCACCATCATAGAACGCAGGCACAGATTCATGGACACCGTCTAAATCTATCAGATGCATATTTAATCCCCAGAACAAAGAATATAAATCATAGGCTTTTTCAAACATTTCATAGGCTTCTTTCTTTTTGCCTGCACCGATAGCCTTGGTTCCAACTTCGTAAATACGCATAGATGCTGCCAACAAATGTTTCGAAATACACCACACCTCGCCATCTTCGCCACTGGATTTCTTAACAATGCGTTCCATCAGTTCTTTGCGCATACTGCGAACAGTGTTTATCAGGTCATAGAAACCAACCCTGCCAGTTTTGGCACCACTGAAAAAGAAATGTTCTTCCAAAGAAACCAAATTCATCAGTGCGATGGACAAATCCTGGTCAGACGACAAATCCAACGGATTGGCCTTTTTCGCCGCATCCAGTTTTTCAATCATTTCTTCCATACTCAATTTTTTATTTGTTTTTTTCATTTCTTTTTCCTTTTAATTAAATTAAAAACCGTATCTGGAAACCAACCAACTGGTCACGAACAACATCACCAACGCCAAAACCACTTTTTCAAACGGGAAATGCGCATGATTATTATTGTGCCGTTTCATATATTCATATATTTTTTGCGATACAACATAAACCAGACCGCCAATAATTGCCCAGAACAAAAATCCATCTATAATCCAATAACAGGGCGAATACGACAAATGCTGAATATACAACGCCGCAATCATAGAAAACGACAGCAACATTAAAATCACATCACGACCCCAGAAATGCCAATTCTTTTTATCGAACCATTTGATTGCCCAATATCCCAAAATTACCAAAAATGCCCCCAGCCACACAGCCACAGCATTATCACAAACACCCAATCTGCGCGATATGGTCAATGTTGCCCCAATCGCAACAGTACACACCGCACACGCAGGATTCGCAAATGCCGAACCCACAGTGGTGGTTCCTAATAAAAACGCCAATAATTTTTTCATATTTCTTCCTTTTCTTTTGACACTTTATCAAAAAACAAATCCCCAGGTCAACAGTATATTTTAATTCTTTACAACACCACGCATATGCGCAGAACGCGCACGCGGATTATTTTCCAATTCGTCCACCGACGGGGTTTTTGTTTTTAATAATTTATATTTTGGTTCAACCAGTACAGGCATTCTGGGGTCACCAATTGCATCTGTCCATTTACGGAAAGTGTTTTTTACGATTCTGTCTTCGATTGAATGAAATGTCACACAAACACATCGACCGCCAGACACCAATAAATTATCCACAGAATTCAGTGCTGATTTTATTTGACCCATTTCATCATTTACAGCAATACGCAACGCCTGAAATACCGGCGCGATGTCACCCGGCACCTTTATCAAATCGCGTAATTCAAATGTAGTTTTTGGATTTTTTTCTTTTAATATTGTCGCCAATTTATGTGATTTTTTTATATCGCCATATTCATATAGTATATCTGCCAATTCATCAACAGTTTTATTTTGTATCAACACATCAGCGGTTATACCAGTACGGGTATCCATACGCATATCCAATGGTGCATCAAACCGAAACGAAAAACCGCGTTCCCCGTTATCTATCTGCATCGAAGAAATCCCTAAATCAAAAACCACATCATCAAAATCGCCAGCGTTCAATTGTTTGATTTCCGAAAAAGGCATATTTATAAAACGGAATTTATCACCATATTCCCGTTTTAAAGTATCTGCATCAGTCACCACATTTGTATCACGGTCAAACGCGATTACTTTTGCCCCGCGTTCCAGAAACGCACGCGAATATCCACCAGCCCCAAAAGTACAATCAACAATTGTGCGCCCATTTATATCGCCAAGCGTATCCAAAACATCGTTCAAAAGCACAGGTATATGTTTCATCATTCTATTGCCACCTTGGTTCCCAGGGCAGTCAAATCCTTTGCGGTTGTCGCCCCCAATTCAACCGTGCTTTTTAATGCCAGCGTCGCCACTTTGACATCAGAATGTAAATTCAAAACAACCCGCGTATATCCTGGTGCCAACGACATCAGTGCTTTTTTTACATCAACCAAAGTATTCTTGTCAGAAACATCGATAGTTATGGTTTTTGCAATTTTTGCAACCCACTGATTTAACGGCATTATTGAATCCACAAATATAGAAATTCTGTCATCGCGAACAGATGTCTTTCCAGAAATTACAACCTCTGTTTCCGTATTTAAAACCTGGGATAATTCGATTGAACTTTCGCCGAATGCGACACCTTCGACATTACCAAAACTGTCCGATGCGTTTATGGTCAACATATCTTTGCCTGTCTTGGTCTTGCGACGCGAAAAAGAATTCACATTGACGGCAATCTGTACTGGTTTTCTGTCGCCCAGCGCCGGCAAAGTTTGACTGGTTGTCAATTTAGCGCGCACAATCAAATGTTTATATTGGTCCAGTGGATGCGCAGAAATATAGAACCCCAACGCAGACAATTCGTTTTCCAACCTTTGCGCAAAAGTCCACGGTTTTGTTTTCGGTAAATCTTTTAACAAACGGTCTTCACTGACATCGTCCTGGGTCGTGTTCGCAAACAGCGACAAAGAATTTCCACCTTCGCGGGATTTAGACGCGTATGCCAATATCGCATCAGCATTCATAAATATCAACGCGCGGTTTTTTTCCAACGAATCCAGAACGCCAACCTTTGCAAAGGCTTCCAAAATGCGTTTATTCACGAAACCCGAACACCGTTTAATAAAATCTGTCAAATTCTTGAATTTACCGTTTGCTTCGCGTTCTGCGACAATCTGGTCTGTGACCCCGGTTCCAACACCCTTTATCGCAGCCAACGCATAAACAATTTTACCGTTTTTAACCGTGAACAAAGATTCGCTTTCATTTATATCTGGGGCAACAATTTGAATATTAAAGTTTGATTTTGCGTCGTCTACAAATATTGCCAATTGGTCTGTATCGTTCATATTACTGGACATAGATGCCGCCAAAAATTCTGGCGTAAAGTGCGCCTTTAAATACGCACACTGGTTTGCCACAATAGAATAGGCGATAGCATGCGATTTATTAAATGCATATTTTGCAAATTCTTTAAATTTTTCCCACAAATCTTTTGCGGTTGCTTCGTCCAGGGTATCTTCTTTCTTGCAGCCTTCCAAGAATTTGATTTCCATTTTCGCCAACAGGTCTGCTTTCTTTTTACCCATCGCCTTGCGCACGGTATCCGATTCCCCGCGGGTAAAGCCCGCCAAAGCACGCGTCAGCAACATAACCTGTTCTTGATAAACGATAATACCATAACTTTCTTTTAAAATTGCCTCTGCCTTTGGGTGGACATATTCAATTTTTTCTTCCCCATGCATACGCGCAATAAATTGTGGAATAAAGGCAATAGGACCGGGGCGGTTCAACGCATTCAAAGCCGATATTTCCAGGAAACTGGTTGGATGCATTTTTTTAAGCGTCTGTTGCACAAACGGGGCATCGAATTGGAATATTCCTTCGGTCAATCCCGATTGCCACAATTTCATTGTTTCTGCATCGTCTGTTGGAATCTGGTCCAGGTCAACATTTATGCCACGCGTTTTCTGAATCAGTTTTGTTGCATATTTCAGCACAACCAGTGTTTCCAGCCCCAAAAAGTCAAATTTAATCAACCCAGCACTTTCCAAATAATGTCCATCAAATTGACACGACGGCAACGCATTCGCCGGGTCACGATAAACCGGCGCAATTTGCGTTGTTGGTCTGTCGCCAATAACAACACCACAGGCATGCTGCCCCAGGTTTCGTATAGAACCTTCCAAATCTTCTGCGACAGACACAACCTTTGCCATATCAGGGTCGTTTTCCAGCACTTCTTGAATTTCGCGTGATGTGTCAACGGCTTCGCGTAATGTTTTCGCATCAGGCGGTATCAGTTTAGATAATCTGTCTGATTTAGAATACGGCATACCATAAACACGACCAATATCGCGTACGGCACCCCGTGCCTGTAAAGAACCGAAAGTTATAATTCTGCACACAGAATCGCGCCCGTATTTTTCCCCAACATAATCCAACACGCGTTCAATCCCAGTCGGTTCAAAATCGACATCAAAATCAGGCATTGAAATACGGTCTGGATTCAAAAATCTTTCAAACAACAACCCATACTTTAACGGGTCAACATGGGTAATCCCCAATGCCCACGCAACGATAGACCCCGCCCCCGAACCACGTCCAGGCCCGGTCAGAATATCATTATTTCGACACCAATTTATATAATCCGCAACTATCAGGAAATACCCAGGGAACCCCATACCAATAATAGTTTTCAATTCAAATTCAGCCTGGTCAAAATAGGGCGCCGTATCTGTAATACCATGTTCTGCCATGCGCCGTTTCAGACCATTCATGGTATTATCGCGCAACATTTGGCATTCGGTTTCAAAATCTTCCCCAAATTTTGGCAACAACGGTCTTTCGTGTACATTTACAAAAAACGCACACCGTTTTGCAATATTCACAGTATTTTCGATTGCCTCTGGCAGGTCAGAAAACAATTCCACCATTTCTTCACTGGATTTAAAATACTGTTCAGACGATTTACGCGGTCTGTCTGGGTCTATAACCTTGGTCTGGCCCAACACACAGCCCAGGGCATCCATCGCTTCGTAATCATCGGGGTGCGCAAAGCAAACATCGTTTGTTGCCACAATTGGAATATTCAAATCACGCGCAATTTGTAAAAACACGGGTTCAGTTTTTATTTCACTTTCCAGACCATGTCGTTGAATTTCAATATAGAAATTATTACCGAATATATCTAAAAATTGCTGTGCCAGGTTAAAGGCTGTATTATTTTGATTGTTTAATATTGCCATACCTATCGCACCAGTATGCGCCCCAGACAAACAAATCAAATCATCTTTGTGTGCCTTTAATTCCGCCATTGTTATATAAGGTCCCAGATGATGATTGTCCTGGCGCATGTACATAATACGACTCAGTTCACACAAATTCAGATAACCCGCATGATGTTTTGCCAACAGAACCAATTTAGATAACGATGATTGACGCAAAATCTTTGGGTCGGCGCTGTGATGATTCAGGGATATTTCCACACCAATTATTGGTTGCAATTTGCTGGACGGCATAACATCAGAAAATTCAGCACACCCTGACATCATATTCGTATCGGTCAGCGCACATGCAAACATATTATTATCATGGCACAGTTCTGGGATACCCTTTAATATCCCCAATTTTTTATTGGCCGCCACAGACAGGGTACTGGCCCCGACAGAAATTTTTGAATGAACACGCAGATGCACAAAATCTGGCACGACACACCTTCCTTTCCCTATGACAGCACATTAGTGCAATTTACCGTGACAATGTTTGTATTTCAATCCTGAACCGCATGGACACAACGCATTACGCGAAATATTCATGTTTGACATGTTGTTCGACGCAGTATTCTGGTTCAATTCAGAATCATGTTGTGCCTGTTGTTGTGCCGTGGCATTGACATCTTCGCGGGTCAATTCCATACGACAAATATACGCCACCGACATAGTTTTAAAGTTTTGGATTGTGTTTTTAAACAATTCCAACGCTTCATTTTTATATTCATACAATGGATTCTTTTGCGCATATCCACGCAATCCGATTGCGCCCTGCAAATAATCCATTTGTTGCAAGTGGCGTTTCCAGACTGCATCCAACGCCCCCAACATCATCTGCCGTTGCGCCATTTGCATCAGTTCGTTACCATATTTTTCATTTTGTTGGTTATAACGATGCATCGCCAAATTATATAAAGTATTATATGCCGCGCGTTCAGATATAGATTCGTCTGTTTTCCATTTGTCGATATCTGTAATATCCAATGCAAAAATTCGCATCATATCATCATGAATTCCGGCGATATTCCATGTTGACGGATGTGCCTTTTCAGGAATATTCTTTTCACAGATAATTTCAACAACATCGCCTATCAGTTCTGTGACCAACGGATTCAAATCGTCCATAGTCATCAAATCGTTGCGTTGTTTATAGATAACCGTACGCTGGTCATTCATAACATTGTCGTATTTCAGCAATTCTTTGCGCGCTTCAAAATATCTGGCTTCGACACGTTTTTGTGCTTTTTCCAACGCCTTGGTTATCCATGGGTGTGTGATTGCTTCGCCTGGTTTCAACCCCAAAGTGGTCAACATATTTTGCAATCTGGCGGCACCAAATATACGCATCAAATCATCGTCCAATGCCAAGAAGAACTTAGAATCACCCGGATCACCTTGCCGTCCGGAACGACCACGCAACTGATTATCGATTCGACGCGATTCATGACGTTCTGTACCAATTACATACAAACCGCCTGCACGCAAAACCTTTTCTTTGTTCGCAGCGATTGTTTTTATAATTTCTTGCTTTTTATCTTCAAAATCTGGGGCAGTTTCATCTAAATCTGCAATTAAATCTTCGGCATTTCCACCCAATTTAATATCGGTTCCACGACCCGCCATATTTGTTGCAATCGTGACAGCGCCCGGGGCACCCGCCTGGGATACAATTTTTGCTTCGCTTTCATGGTGTTTTGCATTCAAAACCGCCGGTTTAATCCCCAATTTTTCCTGGACTATCTTTGCCAATTCTTCGGATTTTTCAATGGAAACAGTTCCAACCAACACAGGCTGTTCGCGTTCCATACATTCCGCAATCTGTTTTATAATTGCATCATATTTTTCGTTTTTATTGCGATAGATTTCATCGTGATGGTCAACACGCGCCACAGGTTTATTTGTCGGAATCGCAACAACGCGCAAATTATAAATTTCTTCGAATTCAGACGCTTCGGTCATCGCGGTACCGGTCATACCCGCCAATGTCGGGTACATTCTGAATAAATTCTGGTATGAAATACTGGACACTGTCTGATTTTCAGGTTGCACTGTCACATGTTCTTTGGCTTCGATTGCCTGGTGCAAACCTTTGCCGAAACGGCGACCAGACATAACACGGCCTGTAAATTCATCAACAATTAAAACTTCGCCATTGCGGACAACATAATTCACATTTTTTTCATACAAATGATGCGCCAAAAGTGATTGCTGTAAATGCATAACGACAATCGCATTTTCAGACGAATACAAATTATCGCCAATTAAAATATCCGCTTTTTTCAACAAACTAGTTGCGTGGTCAATCCCAGATTCAGTCAATGTGACATGGCGGTCTTTTTCGTCAATTTTATAATCGTCAGCAACCAATTGAACAACCACAGAATCAACCTTGTTATACAAATCACTGGTATCTTCGGCAGGCCCAGAAATAATCAACGGTGTGCGCGCTTCGTCAATCAAAATACTGTCCACTTCGTCAACGATAGCATAAAAGAACGGACGCAAAACCTGTTGTTCTTTGGTGAATTTCATATTATCGCGCAAATAATCAAAACCCAATTCAGAATTGGTCACATAGGTAATATCGCAATTATATGCCGCGCGTCTGTCTTCGTCAGACATATCGTGTTGAATAACCCCGATTGTCATACCCAAGAAACGATAAACCTGACCCATCCAGCCCGCGTCACGCGACGCCAAATAATCATTCACAGTAATCAAATGGGCGCCTTTGCCATGCAAAGCCTTTAAATACAACGCCAATGTTGCAACCAGTGTTTTACCTTCACCGGTCTTCATTTCTGAAATTTGCCCATTGGACAAAACCATACCACCAATCAACTGCACATCAAAATGACGCAATCCGATGGAACGCTTTGCGGCTTCGCGTACAGCGGCAAAAACATCTGGCAAGATATCTTTTTCTTTTTCGCCATTTTTCAATCTTTCGCGAAACACAGCGGTCAATCCGTGAATTTCATCGTCAGACATCGCCACATATTTATCTTCTAATCCATTTATCAGGGAAACAGTTTTATCATAAGATTTTACCAATCTGTCATTCGCTGAACCCAACAGCATTTTCAATACATTTTTCATACTTCATTCCTTACCATTTCTTTCAAAGACTTTGCCAGCCCCAGAAACACCAAAATATTTATCGTTTTATAGCAATTTTCGGCGCCCGGGTCAAGATACTTTATCTATATAAGAAATATTTTTTATAAAACAAGTTTTAATTTATCAAAATTTATGATATTATAGGACTGAAATTAGAAATAGGGGGCAAAATCATGAAAGAAAACATCAGAACACTGCAACACAACGAAATTTCCAGCGATGTTTTCATTATTGCGCCGTCCCAGATAGACGCCATATCTCAGAAATTTGGTGACACCATTGCCGAAGTTATGAATATTCGTCCGTTATCCCAAAAAATTCGTAAAATCGCTGCTGAAATATTGAAAGAAACACTGCATAACGCCAAAACAATGGGCGAATAAAAATTCATTGAAAACAACAAAAATCATGATATTATCTGTACGCCAGGTGCGAAAAAGCATAGCGGTACCACAGCGTCGTGATACCGAGGAAAGTCCGGACTGCATTGGGACAACATAGTGGCTAATGACCACACGGGGTAACCCGATGATTAGAGCAGCAGAGACGAGCGTATTTAGTTACGGTGAAACGGGCAATCTCTATGTGCAGCAACCTCAAAAAGGGTTCCAAGACCGTCCCTGTCGCTAACGGAACTGGGTAGAGGGCTTGACATTTTGCGGCAACGCAATTTGCAGATTAATTATGCTTGCAACCTTTATTGGGTCTTTGGACGCGATTTTGGCTGTACAGAATCCGGCTTATTGAACGCCTGGCACATTAAAAAAATCGCAATATTGCGATTTTTTATTTTTACATAACTTTACCACTGGTCGGATAAAAACTGACCGTTGTATCACGCCACTCTTCATATTCGTTTCGTGGCAACATCGAAAACGGAGAACAAGTTTTTATCGCAGATTTTGCGGTATCCAGCACATAGGCAAAATCAGGGTCTGTTTCTGCGCGGGATTCTGATTCAAACCACAAACGGTCAACAACCCCAGTTGGCAAAAATCTGATATGTGCAGTCAAACGAATATCTTCCAACCCGGGGCGCCCAGTATCTATATTCCAACAACGCGTCAACGCAACACGCACTGCATCAACAACCGAAATCGTCATTGTCCTGTCCAGCGATAACACTTCGCGGTTGACACGAACAACAGTTTTTTTGCGTGGCGCAGGTTTTTCTTCCGGTTTTACTTCGTCTTTTTTGGTTATTTTGTCTTTTTTTGAATCTTTGCTTTCGTTTTCAACAACAGTTGGTTGTTTTATGTCGATTTTTTCATTTTCTGTATTTTGTTTATTTTCTGTTTTTACATCAACTTTTGCTTCTTTTTCTGGTGTTGGCATGGCGGTATTGTACAGTTTCGTTTCGTTCCCAGTTATTTTTACATTTTTCAAATCCAATTCTATAATTTCAATACGATTTGGGGTCACCAACTTTGCGCGTTCAATCACCACAGAAAACGACAGCACCATTATCGCAATCAAAACCAGATGTCCCAAAATAGACATCATTAAATTTTCAGTTTCAAATTGCGTTTTTGCATTCATCATTTGTTATCTATCTGGGTACGCAAACCGACGCGTTGAAAGCCGACATCTTTCAGTTTGCCCATCATTGACATAACCGCACCGTAATCTGCATGCGTATCACCACTAAGCATGATTGTCAGGTTTGGATTTTCGCCACGCATCGCAATTGCGCGTTTAACAATTTCATCGCGTGGCAATTGCTGATTCAACAAATAGTAATTTCCCCGTGAATCGACACTGATTTGAATTGCGTGGTTATTGCCAGTCATCGCCGAAGTGCCTGCGCGCGGCAATTCAATATCTATTCCCGCCGTCAACATGGGCGTTGTCACCATAAACACCGCCAACAGGGTCGTCATTACATCTATCATTGGGGTCAATGACATATTTGCATCACTGGTTCCCGAACGTCTTCTGGACATTGTTATTATTCCTGTGTTTTTTATTTATGTTTCATTTCTTTGACGCTTTCGTCCAATTTATCGTACAAATCGTCTGATTTCTTTGCAAAAACATTATAAGCAATTGCCGCAGGAACCGCCGCAATCAAACCCAACGCAGTTGTTCCCAACGCGACCGCCAAACCCGGCGCAATAACACCAATACTGACAGACTGGTTCACACCGATTGCTGCAAACGAATCCATAACCCCCCAAACAGTCCCAAACAACCCAACAAACGGCGCAACATATGATACCATGGATAAAAACCACAGGTTTTTATCAAAAGGCCGCACCAGTTTATCAACAATTGTATCCAGATTATCACCATGCTTCACCGACACAGGGTGTTTTTTCTGAAAATTCCACAAACGAATTTTTTCAATAATAACCATCCAGGACATCACACTGGCAACAACCAGAACAATCGACACAAACAATGTCATCAAATCACGCCCTGAAAACAAAGACAACAACGAAAAATTATTTTCCATTTCTTCCTTCCTTTTTTATAAAAATTATTCAAACATATTTAATACAGATTCTGGCATGGCCTTTGGACGCATATCAGAACCCAAATACGCAATTGTTATGTTTATTATAGCACAAATATTTTCGTTTTTCACGAATTTTTGTTCAATAATCATTGACGCAGCACCAATCTTTATCGGACGCGTTTCGACAACAAATTCATCATTTAACAAAAGTGGGCGCATATATTTTATATTCAGTTCACGCACAACAAAACCTGTATCTCCACTGGGTATAACCATACCGCGCGACCAGTTTGAACGCGCGCGTTCTGCGATTTCTATATAGCGACCATGATACATTATGCCTTCTGCGTCTGTATCTGCATAGGCAACTGCAAAATTAAAAATATGTGCCGGGTTCATTTTTTACTCTCTTTATTTTATTGCTTCGATTCGGACAAGGGCGGTTCCAGTCCCAACAATTCGTAATTCTTTGGCGGCTGCATTGGACAGGTCTATAATACGGCCAGACTTAAACGGTCCGCGGTCATTCACAACAACAACAGTGGTTAAATTGTTATCTAAATTTGTCACTTTTAAACGCGTACCAAATGGCAAAGTTTTATGCGCAGCAGTAAAAGCGTTTTGATTAAATTCTTCGCCACTGGCTGTCTTTTTTGTGTGAAACCCAGGTCCATACCACGACGCAATACCAGTTTCAGTAAAACCGGCCGCAGACCGCATTGGATAATAAGTATGCCCTGCAATCGTATATGGTTTTGTACTGTTTTTATATTTATAAACCCCAGAATCTGTCATACACCCCGACAGAAACAGCACAACAACAGACAAAAAGACTAACAAACGCCTCATTTTTCTAAACCCAGGTGTCTGTATCCGGCATCCGTGACAATACGACCGCGTGGCGTCCGCTGAATAAATCCCAACTGCATCAAATATGGTTCAATAACATCTTCGATTGTATCGGCAGGTTCGCTGAGTGCCGCCGCTAAATTGTCAATTCCGACCGGACCGCCGGCATAATGTTGAATTATCGCGTTTATATATTCACGGTCAATTTCGTCCAATCCCGCGCCATCTATGTGCAATTGAAAAAGTGTAGTTTTTATTGTATCGGCGTCTATAAAATCTTTACCAACCGCCGCAGCAAAATCACGCGCGCGTTTCAACAACCGATTCGCAATACGCGGTGTACCACGCGAAGATGCCGCCAACAAAGTGGCACCATTTTCGTCTATATTAGTTCCCAAAATTTGTGCAGAACGCATTATTATCTTTGCTAAATCTGCCACAGAATAAAAAGACAATCTTAAATCGATTCCAAATCTGTCACGCAACGGATTCGACAATAAACCGGTACGGGTTGTCGCACCAACTAATGTGAACGGGGGCAAATCTATACGCACAGATTTCGCCGTTGGACCTTCGCCCAGCATAATATCCAATTTGAAATCTTCCATCGCAGAATAAAGGACTTCTTCAATTGCTGTTGGCAAACGGTGGATTTCATCTATAAACAAAACATCCATCGGTTCCAGCGCAGTCAAAATTGCTGCTAAATCACCTTGCTTGGTCAACATAGGTGCCGATGTGGCACGAAAATTCGTACCCAATTCATTTGCAACGATATGTGCCAATGTTGTTTTGCCCAATCCCGGGGGACCATACAACAAAACATGGTCCATCGCTTCGCCACGACCACGCGCCGCAGACACAAACACAGACAGGTTTTGTTTTAACGCTTCGTGTCCGATAAAATCATTCAGATTCTTTGGACGAATACTGTTCGCCATTTCATCTGGAATGTTTGGATCCAAAAATCTTTTATTTTCACCCATCATAACTATAACAACTTGCTATCAGAATTTTCACGCCCGACATAGGCCTTTAGGTCATTATACATTTGACGCAAATCCGCAGGTGCAGAATAATTAGCATCTGCATTCTTAACACGAATTGTTTCCAAATCTATTTGCGCCTGTTTTTTCAGTATTTGGGTTAAATGTACCCCAAAAGATGTTGCTTCATCACCTTCATTTGCCCCCTGCAACAACAGCCCGCGATTTGGGCGTGGCGACAAAAAACCAAAATCAGACACAGACGGGTCAGGTGACACCAGCGCAAATCCAGAAATTTCTGGCCGACGCATCATGGCCTGTAATACATACCAGGCACCCAACTGATTCCCCGCCAGCCAAATTTTATCGCTGTCTTCGTTTTTGTTCTGAATCCAATCGATAACTGTCGCGATATCCAACATATTTTCAGATGTTGTTCCGATTGAACCTTCGGAATCGTTGACCCCACGATAATTAAAACGCACC
Source organism: Candidatus Enterousia sp. (assembly GCA_045606425.1). Classification (GTDB taxonomy): domain Bacteria; phylum Pseudomonadota; class Alphaproteobacteria; order Rs-D84; family Rs-D84; genus Enterousia. Next base: position 12,641 of record JAZURV010000013.1, on the reverse strand, counting down.
ACAGAAAAACCAATATCCATAAACGCGCGAAACATCGCATAGGATATTCTGTCATTCATATGACATTTCTGACGCGGACACCCAGACAAAACGACCGCCAGGGGTGCGGCTTCGATATCTGATTTATGATAAACCGCGTGCAATTTACCAGAATCACCTGTAATAATAACATCTACCATTTTATATCACCTTGGTCCAAATTTTATCACTGTGATATATTTATAGAACAATTTTGTTATTATTTTCAATAAAAATATTTTTGCTTTGACACAGACCATAAAAATATTCTATCATTTTATAAAGTATACGAGAGAAAAAAGGTTAAACCTATGAAAAAATCTGCATTTTTGGCTTTATTGTTGGCATTTGGCGCGCACAGCACCTGTTTTGCCCAGGATTACGACGACTATTCCTATGACAATTATACATTCGAAGAAACCCAGACTGTTTATACAGAGGTTCCAGTCCGTTCCTATTATGCGTATCCTGACGACCCGAATTTTATCCCAGAATCAGAATTCATGAATATGGACGACAGTGTCGATTATGATGAAGTAATATATCAAACACGCAGTGAAGAATACGATATGAATCCTGGGGTTCAATTTACAGAACGCCCCACGGTAATTTGTCGTGATTTTAACTGCACGCGCCTGAATAATCGTATAACGCGCACATTTTTATTTAACAGTTTGGCCAACATGTTTATGACAAACGCACATTCGCGCCTGTATATTTGCGAAGCAGACCCATTTTCGCGCAGTTGTTTACAATCTGGCATTTCGTTCCCAGTTCGTTCTGGCATAGCGAATGCGCTGGTAAAAATTCCAAAGGCCACAATATCCCAGGTCAACCTGTCGACAGGTCTGTCGCGCGCCACAGTGACAATGACTTACGAATTTCTGGTAAACGGCATTCAACGGACATGCGAACCAACAATTATGGATATATCGGTACCGAACAATTCCCAGGCAACACTGATGAACCGCGAATTTGCCTGCAATCTGACCAGTGATGGCATGTCAAACATATCTTTACTGCTTAGTGTTGATTATATTGACCTGGATTACGGTCTGGTTGGCGCATATTATTCAATCGGCATGCAGGGACCTGCATCTGGTGGCGCAAACGGATACCTGGTATTCAAAACAGAATTCACAACAAACGGGGCAAAATTCCGTGCATCGACATATAAAAACGGCGAAAATCTGGACAATCCTGGTCGCGCCATAAAACCAGGCGAATACGCAGTCGAAGCATTGGATAAATAATACCAAAACCATAACAAGAATGACTAAGAATATTCTGGTTGTTGACGATGACAAAATTTTACGAACCAGTTTGGCCAACGGATTGCGTCAAAATGGTTTTGGGGTTATAACTGCCCAATCTGCCGATGAAGCAAACCAGATTTTGTCCCGTATTTATGTTGACGCAATGGTTTTGGACCGCATGATGGACGGCATGGACGGGCTAAGTTTTCTGAAACAATTGCGATTAAACGGGAACGAAACGCCTGTTATAATGCTGACCGCGCTGTCCGGTCCAGACAACGCCATTGACGGATTATCTGGTGGTGCAAATGATTATATGGCAAAACCTTTTCAATTAAAAGAATTGGTATTGCGCCTGAATAATATAACAAAAGACACACGGCGCACCCCGCAAAACAGTTCGTTTGGTTTATTATTCGCAGATGACGAATTTTTCATAAAATCTGAAAGTGGGGCGAACAAAATGCTTTCGCTGTCTTTGGAAGAAAAAAAATTATTACAGCAACTAACCAATCCAATTGGAAACATTGTTCGTGCAACGCCGATGGTTGCAAAACGCTTGCGCAATAAAATAAATGGTGTATTATCAGATACAGATATTATAACTGTTCGTGGCATGGGATATAAAATTGTCACAAACAAACACTAAAAAGGATGTTAAATGAGAATTATACCGCGCAGTTTTCTGGGGCGTACAATTTTGATGGTACTGGTGCCGATGGTGGTGGCATTACTGATTGTCGCAAATTCTTTCTTTGGCAACCATTGGAAAAAAGTACACGAAACGCTGGCGCGCACATTGGCAGGCGAAGTTGCGACAATGGTGCACTTTATGGACGCAGGCAATACCAATGCTGTGAAAATGCTGGCAAACGACATTGGTATAAATGTTTCAATAAATGAAAAATTAAACAGACCACGCGAAAACGACAACAAATCACGCGAAGCAGGCCCGTTGGTATCAGAATTACAACAACGCATAGAAAAACCAACTGCTGTTTACATTGACCGCGGAAAACGTTTAATATTTATCGATGTTCCAACCCAGGATAACAAAATTGCTACTTTCGCAACCAGTATGCACCGTATATATTCCACCAGCACAGAAGTTTTCTTGTTATGGGTGTTGGGCGCAATACTGATTGTATCCGTTTTAATAACCCCGTTTGTTATCGCGCACACGCGCAGTATTCGCCGTATTGCAAAGGCAGCAAACAAATTCGGACGCGGTATGGATGTTCCCGGATTTCAACCCAGCGGTTCAATGGAAATCCGCGAAGCAGCGCACGCCATGATAACAATGAAAGAGCGGCTGAATCGGTACAACAAAACCAGGACAGACATGTTAAACGCTGTGGGCCACGATTTAAAAACCCCATTGACGCGCATGCGCCTGGCAATTGAAACTGATTCTGCCGACAAACAGGATTTATTACACGAAATCGACAGAATGAGCGAAATGGTAAATGGGTATCTGGCGTTTGCCCGTGGCGAAACTCCAGAGATAGAACAGGCCGTAGAATTACCGGCTATGCTGACACGGATTGCCCGCGACGCAGCCCCAAAAAAGAACATTGTTTTACAATTCCCAGAAGAACCTGTCCAATTTTACGCACGACCAAATGCGCTGACCAGTGCATTCACAAACATCATTGAAAACGCCGCGCGCTTTACAAAGAAAACTTTAAAAATCACAGAAACGGATTCTGACGAATCTGTGACAGTCATAATAGAAGACGACGGAATCGGTATCCCTGATGACAAAAAAGAGTTGGCATTACAACCATTTGTTCGTCTGGACGAATCGCGCAGCGAATTGACCGGTGGCACTGGTTTGGGATTATCCATCGCAAAAACAGCCATTGAAAATCATGGCGGACAGATATTCTTGGAAAACAGTGAACTGGGTGGATTAAAAGTTCGCGTGGTATTACCTTTATAAATAAAACAAAATGGATTTATGATGAATTTACATAAATATGTATCTGATGCAATAAACAACAAACTGGGATTCGAAGCCAAACTGGATGTACCAAAAAATCGTGATTTTGGCGATTTCGCTACAAATGCCGCGATGGTTGGCGCAAAATTGGCTGGCAAAAATCCGCGCGAATTGGCAAACGAATATGTTCCATTATTAAAAGAACTGGATTTCGTATCAGATGTTTCCGTCGCCGGCCCGGGATTCATAAACATCAGAATCCGCGACGAATTTATTTTGCAGAATGCAACCGCACCAAAACAAATGGTTTCTGAAAAACCTTTGAAAATAGACCTGGACTATGCAGGCTATAATGTGGGCAAAGCTTTACATATCGGGCATCTGCGCACAACAATCGTTGGCGACACTTTCAACAGAATCACTAAATTCGTTGGACATACCACCAAAAGTTATAATCATATCGGCGATTGGGGTCGCCCGATGGGACTGGTTATCGCATGGATTCTGGAACACGGCATGCCAGACACCGCAGACGAATTAAACACCTTTTATCCGTTATCATCTGAGCGCGCCAAAGAAGACGAAACATGGATGGAACACGCGCGTCAAATAACTGCCGAATTACAGGCAGGCAATCCAGAATATCGCAAAATTTATGATGAATTTATGAAAATATCATTAAAACAAATGGACGATGTGTTGGTGCGATTAAATGTAATGCCGTTTGACATGACGATGGGCGAACGCGGGGTCGCAGACTATGTTGCCGACACACAAAAAATTCTGGAATCTAAAAATTTACTGGAAAAAGATGACGGCGCACTGATTGTGAATGTGAAAAATGATTCAGACCGCGCGCCAATGCCGCCACTGATGTTCCGCACATCGACAGGCACACAAACCTATGCTGCGGCAGATTTGTCTGCGATATATTATCGCACAAAAACAGACAACCCAGATGTTATTGGCTATTTCACAGATTCGCGCCAATCATTACACTTTAATCAGGTTTTCCGTGTTGCAAAAATGGCAGATATAACACACGCTGAATTGTTCCACACAGGATTTGGTGCACTGACTGGGGCGGACGGCAAACCATTCAAAACACGCGATGGCGGCGTTGCCAATTTAACAGACATTCTTGACACAGTGGAAAACGCTGTTCGGGAACGCGTTGCCGCGTCCGACAAACAGTTAGATACCGATACAATAAACGCAATCGCATTGGCTGCGGTCAAATTTAACGATTTAATTCACGATGTAAAATCAGATTATATCTTTGACCCATCTGCCATTACCAGTTTCGAAGGAAAAACAGGTCCGTACATTTTATATACTGCGGTTCGTTTAAATTCTGTATTAAAACGCGCCGGGGGAAATGTTGTCAAACCATCACATTTTGATTTGTCAAACGAAGAACGCAATTTACTGATTGAAATTATGGATTTCGACAAAACTGTTTTGTCTGCCTATGAAAACCGTGCCACAGACATGATTGCAAATTATGCGTATGATTTGTGTCAATTGACGAACAATTTCTATCATAATTGTCCAATTTTGCGTGACGATATTGACGAACAAACCCGGGCAGGGCGTTTGTACATTGCAAAGTTAGCATTGGACACTTTGTCCACAGCAATCGGTTTAATGGGATTAAAGATTCCAAGCGAGATGTGACATACGGTATTATAATACCATAACGATTTTTCTTGACTTTTGTGCCTGTTTGAAACATAATAGGCACGCTATTTTTAACAAACACTAAAAAGGTAAAAAACAATGGCACAAACAAAATCATTGAAAAAGTGTGAATTGGAAGCCAAATGGTATCTGATTGACGCGACAAACTGCACATTGGGTCGTTTGGCTGCATTCACAGCGAACATCCTGCGCGGTAAAAACAAACCAACATGGACACCAAACATGGATTGTGGCGATCATGTTATTATCATCAACGCGGACAAGGTTGCCCTGACAGGTCACAAAGATGAAAAAACAAAATTCTTTTGGCACTCTTTATGGACCGGCAGCACAAAAGAAAGAACATTGGGTCAAATGCGTTCTGAAAAGCCAGAAAAACTGATTACAAACGCAGTAAAACGCATGATGGGGCGTCGCACAGCGGTTGCATTGGCAAACAAACGTTTGACAAAATTGCATGTTTATGCTGGCAACGAACACAAACACGCTGCACAAAACCCAACCGTTATAGATTTTGGTTCATTGAATCGTAAAAACAAAAGGGGCGAATAATGACAGAAACAAAGAAAACAACAGCGACAAAAACAGCCGCTAAAACACCTGCAAAGAAAGCAGCCCCTGCAAAGAAAGCGACTGCAAAAACAGCTGCAGCAAAAACACCAGTTGCATCAGTAAAATTATCCGGCGCCATATACGCAACTGGCAAAAGAAAAGATTCTGTTGCACGCGTATATTTGATGCCAGGCAAAGGCAAAATCACAATCAACGGCACAGAAATGACAACTTATTTCAAACGCCCTGTGTTGCAAATGATTTTAGTTCAACCATTTGATGTGACAAAACGCGATGGTGCATACGATGTTGTAGCCATGGTTATGGGCGGTGGTCTGTCTGGTCAGGCAGGCGCCGTAAAACACGGTATTTCCAAAGCATTGGAAAAGGCAGAACCAGATTTAAGAAAGGCATTAAAGGCCGCTGGATTCTTGACCCGCGACAGCCGTGTTGTCGAACGTAAACACTACGGTTTCCACAAGGCACGTCGTTCAACACAGTTCAGCAAACGTTAAATCGTTTCAAATTGTGTATTTGGAACCGCCATTTTGGCGGTTCTTTTTTATCAGAATATTATGTTGCGTTTTCTAAAAAATATTTGTATAATCACCCCCAGTTTATCTATCCAAAGGACAAAATATGTTTACAAAAGAAAAAGTTAAAGATTTACATTATTCAGTATCCGGAAAAATTGCCGCAGCAGACATTCAAACTGCCGCAGATGAAGTTTTAACAGAATTTGGAAAAACCGCAAAAATGCCTGGTTTCCGTCCTGGACACATTCCATTATCTGTATTGCGTCAAAAATACAACGCATCTGCATGGGGCGAAGCCATTGACAAGGCATTAAATGCTGATTTACAAAAGTATTTGGACGAAAAGAAAATTCGCCTGGCCGCCCAGCCAAAGGTTGACATGGCCGGTTTCGAAATGGGCAAAGATGTTGAATATTCACTGGAATTTGACATTTTACCAACCCTGCCTGAAATTGATTTGGAAAAAATCACTGTGACAAAAAAAGTTGCTAAACTGGACGAAAAGGAAGTCGATACCGCAATCGAAAATATCCGTAAATCACGCAGTGTTGCCGAAAAACAAGACGACAAATATGTCGCACAAAATGGCGATGTTGCCGTGATAGATTTCAAAGGATTTCTGGGTAAAGAAGCATTCGAAGGTGGCGCCGCAACAAAACATCATTTGATTTTGGGTTCGGGCGCATTTATCCCAGGATTCGAAGACCAGGTTATCGGTCACAAGGCGGGCGATGAATTCGATGTAAATGTCACATTTCCAAAAGAATATCATGCAGAAAACCTGGCTGGCAAGAAAGCCAGATTTGAAGTCAAAGTTCACGAAGTACGCAAACACATTTTGCCAGAAATGAACGATGAATTGGCAAAGGAAGTTGGTCAAGAATCTGTTGAAAAATTAAAAGAACATATTCGCAATATTATTACTGACCAATATGCCGCCGCCGCGCAACAGGAAATGCGCAACGAATTATTAGATGTTTTGGCAGACAAAGTCAAACTGGATTTGCCAGAATCACTGGTTGCCCAAGAATTGGAAATGGCAAAATCAGAACACGAACATCATAATGCCGAACACGGTCATGACCATAAATGGGACGAAAAGAAAGAAAAGAAAGACGCAGAACGCCGTGTAAAATTGGGACTGATTTTGGCAGAATGGGGCACACAAAACAAAGTCGAAGTGACCCGCGATGACCTGCAACAGGCAATCTGGAACGAAGCATCGCGTTATCCTGACCCAAAACAAATCTTTGAATTTTATAACAAAAACCAAAACGCTGTCGCGATGTTGCGCGGTATGATTTTTGAAAGAAAGGCGTTGGATACAATGTTGACGCATGTGAAACAAAAAGAAAAATCGGTTCCTGCCGATGAATTGTTTAAACAGGCATCTGTAAAATAAGAAAACCGCCCAAAACGGGCGGTTTTTTCTTGCAAAACCATTTATTTCTTTTAATATGTGCGAAAAACAAAGGACAAAAGAATGAAAGCATATTTAGATATTTTGGACAATTGTTTAACAAACGGGACAAAATCTGATAACCGTACTGGAATCCCAACAATCCGTATTCCATGGGGCGCGACATTTGAACACGATATGTCAGACGGATTTCCGCTGTTGACGACTAAAAAAGTTGGATTAAAAAATGTTTCCACTGAATTAGAATTTTTTATCCACGGCTATACAGATAAAAAATGGTTACAAGACAGAAATTGCCATATTTGGGACGAATGGGCGAACAAAGATGCCTGGACACCGTTGTACCAAGAACGCGTACAGGCGGCACAAAAATCCGGCACACAATTGACCAAAGAACAAGACACAGAAATCAGAAACAGCGCGATGAATGATGCACGCGATTTGGGGCCCGTCTATGGTTGGCAATGGCGTCATTTTGGTGGCGAATATAAATGGACCCCAGACAACCCGAAAGACAATTTTAATCCAAACAAACCTGGTGTTGACCAATTAAAAAATGTTATTGAAACCGCGAAGACCGACCCAAACAATCGTCGTTTGATTGTCAATGCCTGGAATCCGGTTGACCAGGACAAAATGGCATTACCACCATGTCATGTTATGCACCAAATTTTAATTCATAACGGAAAATTGAATCTGATTTGGACCCAGCGTTCATGCGACATGTTTTTGGGAATACCTTATAATATTGCGTCTTATGCACTGTTGTTATTGCTTTATGCCAAAGAATTGGGATACAAACCAGGTATTTTGCGTGGCGAATTGCACGATGTGCACATTTACGAAAACCACATACCCCAGGTAAAAGAACAATTATCACGCAAACCGTTCAAATTACCAACAGTCAACCTGTTCAACGAAAACTGGCAGGGCATGCTGAATTGGCACGCAAAAGACAGTTTCTTGTTACGGAATTACATCTGTCAACAATCCATCAAGGCAGATGTCGCCAGATAAAAACAACAAAACCGCCACAAAAAGGGCGGTTTTTTCTTGATTTTCATGATTTTTACATATATAATAGGCTTGATTTTCGCGGGTGGGCGCGAATGTCAATCCGATGAACCCCACAAGACCTCGTCTTTTTAATAAAAAAGAAATAGGGCGATGGCAAACTTTGTTATAAATTCTATGAAAGATTTATCCAAAGATTTATTTAATCCATTATCCGGCGAAGATTTCGTCCAGATGTTTGATAAAAACTATGGAACCCAGGAAACTTTGCAGGGTTATGCTACAAAAGGAACCGTCAAAGACATTCGTGGCGATTTTGCCATGGTTGATGTTGGTTTGAAATCCGAAGGTCGCATTCCATTAAAAGAATTCGGTGCATCTGTCCCATCTGTTGGTGACATTATCGATGTTTTCGTTGAAAGATACGAATCCCGCGAAGGAACTGCGATTTTGTCTTATACCAAGGCCCGCGCTGAAAAAGCATGGAAAGAATTGGAAAAGACTGTTGCCGAAGGTATCGACCCAGAAGGAACCATTATCGATGTCGTTCGTGGTGGTTATACAGTGGACATCAACGGTGTGTTCGCATTTATGCCTTCATCTCAGGTTGACCACAAACCAATACGCGATGCAAAATCTTTGATTGGTTTGAAAGACAAATTCCGCGTTTTGAAAATGGACGCTTTGCGCACAAACGCAATTGTTTCCCGTCGCGCGATTCAGGCAGACACTATCGCTGCACAACAGGCAGAAGCAATGAAAAACATTTCATTGGGTGCTGTATTGGAAGGAACCGTTAAAAACATCACAGATTACGGTGTGTTCGTTGATTTGGGCGGTGTTGACGGTTTGTTGCACGTGACAGATTTGTCCTGGAAACGCATCAACCACCCACGTGAATTGGTTCATGTTGGTGAAAAAATCAAGGTCAAAGTTATCCAATTCGACCCAGAATCTCATCGTATTTCGTTGGGTGCAAAACAATTGGAAGAAGACCCATGGGAAACCGCATCAAAGGCATTCAATGTTGGCGATACAGTGACCGGCAAAGTATCTTCTTTGACAGATTACGGTGCATTTATTGACTTGGGCAACAATATCGAAGGTTTGGTACACATGTCTGAATTGTCATGGACAAACAAAAACATTCACCCAAGCAAAGTCTTGCAAAACGGTCAAGAAATCAACGTTGTTGTCTTGGACATCGACCAAGAAAAACGCCGTATTTCTTTGGGTTATAAACAATTGCAACCAAACCCATGGAAAGAATTTGCAGAATCCCACAAAGTTGGCGATGTAATCACAGGTCCAATCAAAAACACAACTGAATTCGGTTTGTTCGTTGCATTGACACCTGATTTAGATGGTATGATTCATATTTCCGATTTGTCCTGGAACAAACTGGACGAAGAAGAATTGAAAAAATTCGTTCGTGGCCAGGAAGTCACAGCGAAAATTTTGGACATCAACCCAGAAAAAGAACGCATCACTTTGGGTATCAAACAATTGACCGAAGGTGCCGAAAACAACAACACCACAATCAAGAAAGGTGCAGTTGTATGCGGAACAGTTTCTGAAATCACACCAGACGAATTGGTCTTGGCCCTGCCAGGTGATGTTCGTGGCACAATCCGCAGAACAGATTTATCCCGTGAAAAAGCAGAACAAGACACATCTAAATACAATGTTGGTGATTCAGTAGAAGCATCTGTTGTTTCTGTTGACGGCAACAATGTAAAATTGTCTGTACGCGCATTGCAAGTGACACTGGAAAAACAAGCCGTTAAAGAATTTGCAAACGAAGCAGATTCTGGTTCTGTTTTGGGTGACATCTTGGGTGCCGCAATCGAAAACAGCAAAAAATAATTTTTGCAATTTTCAGAAAACAAAAATCCCACAATCGTGGGATTTTTTATTTGATTTGGGCATTCAAAATACTCTATAATACCCACGCATAAACGAAAGGGGATTTTTATGACAAAACCACAAATGATTATCTTTATGGGCGGCCAGGGTTCTGGCAAGGGAACATTTGCAAAATTACTGATGCAGAAACACAAATTCAATTATGTCGAAGCGGGCGCAATCTTGCGCGCAATGCCTGCGGATTCTGACATAAAACAAAAAATTTCACGCGGCGAATTGGTTGGCGACACAGATTTATTTCCAATAATTGCACCCCACATAACCACAGATTCAGACATAATCCTGGACGGGTTTCCGCGCACCATTGGTCAGGCAACATGGCTGATAGATAATTTTTCAGATAAATTTAACATCAAAATCATCTTTTTGAACATCAGCGAAGAAACAATGTTGGCGCATATTCAAAACAGAATAAAAGAGGGCGGGAATCGCGCAGACGACAACGACGAAAACGCTGTCCGCAAACGCATTGAATCATTCAAGACAACAACTATGCCTGCGATTGAATGGTTGTCAAATCAGGAAAATCTGGAATTTTTGGACATTCATTTGCCAGGCGACGAAATTGACACAAACTTTAATTATATTTACAACAAATTGTATAAATAAAAAATCGCCGTTTGGCGATTTTTTTAAAACACACGACGACGCGCAATAGTGTATAAACCGTACCCTGTCAATAATACCATTATCGAAATGAATATCACCAGCGACAAATGAGTATGTTCCACATATGGTAATTCCATATTCATACCGTAATACCCAACCAAAACACTGGGGACCATCAAAATAATGTTCCAGACCGTCAACCGGTTGATGTAAGTATTCGAATCGATATTGATGACGCTTTCGAATGTTTCCTTGATAGACTTTAACATCTTGCTGTAACTGGTCACGACTTCGATAGCCTGATTAAATTCGATTCGTGAATCTTCTGCCAATTCTTGGTCGTCTTCATCTTTGGTAAATCCGCGCAGTTTATCTATTTTATCCATAACTGCGATATTACCCTTTAACGACGCCATATAAAGAGTATATGCGTTTTCAACTTCCAATAACTGCATCAGTTCTTGTTTTCGGATATTTTCCTGCAGGGCTTTCTTTGAATTGACGACCTTTTTATTCAGTTCTTTCAACGCGCGCAAGTAAGATTCTGCGATATACCAAATTATATTCAATATAAGGCTTTCGCGCGTTTTCATTTCGTCATCTTTGATTTTATCCAACATATCGCATCTTTTACGACAAACAGTAATAACTTGTTTATTTGAATAAATGATAGACAAAGGTTCAGTATGCCATGTTGTGTCTATTTCGCGGTTTGCGATTGGGAAACGCACGATAATAACCTTGTAATCGTCTTCCAGTTCCAGGCGCGGTTGTTCGTCTGGGTCCAAGATATCTGAAATAGTATCTTCGTCGATTTTATATTCATTTAACAAACGTTCAAAATCTTCGTGGTCTGGGTTTCCAACATTCACCCAAGAGAATGCCTTTAATTTTTTTGTATCGAACATGGACACATTCTCCTTTTGCTAAGACGGTTATTTACATAATGGAATTTTATCACAAAGGGGCAAAAAATCAAATTTTTTTAACCGCAAATTTCAGCAATTTTTTGATAAAGATAATATATATTATTTTTTACTTGCACGAATCGGTCAAATGTTACTAGTATGCGCATAAAGGATTTAACAAAAGGAAGGATTAAATGATAGTTGGCATCGGGATAGACCTAGTCGAAAGCGACAGATTTCTGGACTGGTCTGCATTTAAGAAACAACGCATTTTTACCAAGAAAGAATTAGAATACGCAGACAACGACAACGCACGCAGCGAAAAACACCTGGCGAATTTTTGGGCTGCCCGCGAAGCCGCGCTAAAGGCGCTGGGGACAGGATTCGGTGACGACATTTCGTTTTCTGACATATCTGTCACACATAACGACAATGGCTGTCCAGAACTGATTTTTGCCGGTGGCGCAAAAACCGCACTGAAAGAATTGGCAGGGGCGGGGGCACACGTGTTTTTATCCATCACAGACCAAGACGATTATTCCGCCGCGGTTGTGGTTATTGAAAAATAATAATATTTGCGATTTTCAAAACAACCGCCCACCCGGGCGGTTGTTTTTACCTCGATACACAATAATAAAAATCTATAAAAACTCGTATTAAAAAACTCCGTTTTTATGATTTTTCTAATTGTATATTCTCGTATTCGCCATGCGCTTCGCTCTGGCGTATACCGCAACGGTTTCGGTGTACTTCGTTTCC
>JAZURV010000012.1:0-34550 GCA_045606425.1 Candidatus Enterousia sp. | reverse complement strand
TTTTTTATCCTCCCCCGTCCGCTACGCGTCCACCCCCTGCCAAAGGGGGAATTTGCACCGTTCTTAATTCTCCCCTTGGGGGGAGTACCCCGAAGGGGGGAGGGAGGGTTGCACCCCGCAACGGTTTCGGTGTACTTCGTTTGCGAAATCTACTTGTATTCCCCGCCCGGGGCGGGGGGGGACCACGAAGTGGTGGGGAGGGTTGAAAAAACGAACGCTCTGGAAACCAAAAGACCACCCCGGCGTTCCGCCACCCCTCCACAGGAGGGGAACTTTACCGCCCACACGGGCGGTTGTTTTTTATCGTAAACATTTTAAGCGTTCCGCCAGATTACGCTTTCAAACAAACTTTCTATTTTTTGTTTTAAATCATCATCATTAAAAAACTGTTCGCGTTGCGCGGGGGTTGTTTTGCGCGCCTCTTCTTCATGATAAGGGGTATATTTTTGCACTGCGAAATTTTTAGCACCCAAATCAGATGCAATTTTTGCAATTTCCAATAAATCTTCTTTGCTGACAAAACGTGGGTCGCATGTTGTGCGCACTTCCAATCCACGTCCTGTTGATACCCAATATTTCAGCGATTCAATCATTCGGTCATACGCAACATCGATACCGGTTAAATCTTTGTAGTGTTCGCGCGTTGCCTTAAAATCAAGACCAATCCAATCAACAATATCGACAACTTTCTTTAATAAATCCGGGTAAAAACCGTTAGTATGCAAACCGATTGCAAAACCCAAATCTTTTACACGTTTCATATATTCGATTGTTACATCCGCCTGCATCAGTGCTTCGCCCCCAGAAAAGACGATGCCTTCCAATTTACCTTTGCGTTCGGCAATCCAATTAAACACTTTTTCAGGGTCATATTCGCCCGCCTCTACCGCAATCAGATGCGAATTAGAACAATATTCGCAATTCAGCGGACAGCCCTTTAAAAATAATACAGCGGCCAGTTTCCCCGGATAATCTATCGTTGTAAAGGAAACCAGGCCGCCGATTTGTAATTCTTTCATAGGTCAGAAACCTTATGCTGCCTTTTTCAGCAATTCGCTGTGACGCGCACCCGCGGTCAAAGAATTTGCTTCTGTAAAGGTTTTTCTTTCACAAAATTCTGCATATTTACCAATGTTAAAATTTTTCACCGGTCTGATATAGCCCATAGAGCGTGAAAATGTTTCGCATGGTGTTCTGTTTTGATTTTGTGGGTTCATGGTTTCCTCCTTTCCTTTTTTTTGTTATTTTTGATTATTCGTGGTCGCCACATTTGCATTGGCAATCGTTGTTGTTTGCCGCAATTTCTGCATCGCATTTTGGACAGAAATCGTGACGGCCTGGCAAATAGCCGTGTTTCGGACAGATTGAAAATGTAGGTGTCAATGTCATATATGGCACTTTGTAATTTTCGAATATTGTACGAACGATTTTTTCAGCCGCATCGCCAGATGAAACTGGTTCGCCCATGTACAGGTGCAACATTGTTCCGCCTGTATATTTGCGTTGTAATTCTTCCTGGTGTTCCAGGGCGACAAATGGGTCGTCTGTGAAATACACCGGTAATTGGGTTGAATTTGTATAATAAGGCGCATCTTCTGTTCCCGCGGTTAAAATATCAGGGAAATTCTTTTTATCTGTTTTTGCAAAACGATATGCGCATCCTTCGGCTGGGGTTGCCTCTAAATTATACAGGTTGCCTGTTGTTTCTTGGTAATCAGCCAGGTTAGTTCTGATGAAATCCATCACTTCCAAAACCAAGTTTTTACCAAATACTGTTGCAATGTTATCTGTGCCGTTTGTGAAATTCATGACCATTTCGTTCGCGCCATTTACGCCGATTGTCGAAAAGTGATGATTCCAATTGCCCAAATAACGTTTTGTAAATGGATAAAGTCCGCGATCCAAATTCTTAGAAATAATTTTGCGTTTGATTTCCAGTGAATCGCGTGCCAAATCAAGTAAACGCTTCAATTCGCGCAGTAAACCTTCGCGGTCGCCCTTGTGCGTATAGCCCAAACGCGCCAGGTTGATTGTCACCACACCAATAGACCCGGTCTTTTCAGCAGACCCAAACAAACCACCGCCGCGCTTTAACAATTCACGCACATCCAGGCGCAATCTGCAACACATGGAACGCACATCTGTTGGATTCAAATCGCTGTTCAAGAAATTTTGGAAATTCGGTATTCCATATTTCGCAGCCAAATCAAACAACGGTTTCACATTTGGGTGATTCCATGGAAAATCGTCTGTGATGTTATATGTTGGAATTGGGAAAGTAAATGGACGACCCAATGCGTCACCTTCGGTCATAACTTCGATAAAGGCTTTGTTTATCATGTCCATTTCGGCCTGCAGGTCGCCATAAGTGAAATCAACCATTTTTTTGCCGACAAACGGACGCTGTTCGCGCAAATCCTTTGGACATGTCCAATCGAAAGTAAAGTTGATAAATGGCGTCTGTGTACCCCAACGACACGGCACAGAACAATTAAACACCAATGTCTGCATCGCGTTTTTAACATCTGCATAGGACAAATTATCTATACGAACATACGGTGCCAAATATGTATCCACAGACGAAAATGCCTGGGCGCCTGCAAATTCGTTCTGCAATGTCCCCAGGAAATTTACCATGTGGGAAATCGCGGTCGCCATGTGTTTTGCAGGTTCACACTGCAGGTATCCCGGAACACCGTTGAATCCTTCGTATAACAATTCACGCAAAGACCAACCTGCGCAATAACCGGTCAACCAACCCAAATCATGGATATGAAATGCCGCAGATTTATGCGCATCGGCAATTTCTTTTGGATAAATGCTTAACCAATATTCTGCGGTCATACGTTCAGACGAACGCAAAATAAGCCCCCCAATAGAATAACCAATATTCGCGTTTTCTTTCACGCGCCAGTCTGCCTCGCTTACATAGCCGTTGATAACAGCAACTGCATCGACCAACGAATCGCGAATTTCAGCACGTTTTTGACGATATACTATGTATGCTTCGGCTGTTTTATATGCGCGCGAATCCATCAGTGTTTGGATAACGATTTCCTGGATATCTTCGACAGATGGTGTCTGACCAGCATATTTTTTATCCAATCTTTTCAGAACATCTTGGGTCACCTTTACAATATCAGCATCGGACATTTCCACAGTCACCGCCACAGCCTTTTTAATGGCTTCGAAAATCTTTTTCGCATCAAAAGCGACAATTTCACCCGAACGTTTTTTAATGGATTCCAATTCACAAGTCAATGTGGAAACAACCTGAATTTTAGTTTCGTTTTTATCCTTTGCCATTTTTTAACCCTTTAAATTGACAAAAATACTATATATAGTGTTTTTTAAGTTCCTTTAAACACAATATACAGTATTTGCTATTTATTCTCATTATAAAAAAAATGAATTTTTTTATATTTTCCACTTGCATTTTAAAAACCCAGGTTTTGCGGGGCTTTGCGCCATGTCAGACATCACCGATTCGGTACAGTTTTGTACACCAAACGCATTTTTGTATTTGTTTTGGATAAAAAAAACAAAAAAAACCGATTCGGAATCGGCAAAAAATCAAAATATAGATAAAAACACACCGAATCGAATCAAGATGTTGATTTTTTATATATTATGTTGAAATTCGCCGTTTTTATAAAAATGGGATGGCGGGACGACCCAAACAAAGAAACTGTAGAATCTATAACGAAAGCCACCATCCCATATATTTTCTCTCTTCTCTGCTTTCGCATATTTGTATATTATCATAAAAAAATTTTTTTTCTATAAAAAAAGAATGCCCAAACGGGCATTCATGTAACAAAAAATTTTTAATTGCGATGTTTGGTTTCATATTCGCATGTTGGTTTGTCGCCAAATATCCATATGAACAACCAAATCAGCGCTGCCAAACCGATGATGGCATAAACCAACCGTGACCAGATTGTCATTGGGCCAAAAATCCAGGCGACTAAATCGAATCTGAAAAATCCGACCAATCCCCAGTTCAATGCCCCGATTAAAGACAAAGGTTTCAAAACATAATGTGTAAATGCACCCATTTTTTTCTCCTGTGGTTAAAAAAGTTTAGTCCTTGTAAAGACAATTTGATTATATCGCAACACAACATATAATTCCGCAGGAACAGTTTCTTACAAAAGTAAAAAGTTCAAATGTGTTGACAAGTTTTATTTTTGTCTTATAATATATCATGAAAAAATAAAGGACAAAGAAATCATGGATATAAGACTTGACGGCAGAATCGCTTTAATCACAGGTGCCACAGGTGGTATTGGTTCTGCGATAGCAACTGAATTTTTCAAATCTGGGGCAACAGTTATAATAAATGGACGAAACCAAGAAAAAATTGATGTCTTGACCGATAAACTGTTAAACGGCGGCGACAAAAAAGATGCTGCGCGTGTTACCGGAATTGCCATGGATTTGACAGCACTGGATTCAGAAACAAACATGATTCAACGCGTGATTGAAAAATTTAATAAATTGGATATTTTAGTAAATAACGCGGCAGACATCAGCGGACGTGTAATTATGCGTTCAGATGCAGACTTTGTTTCGCGTTTGATGTTGATAAATTATCGCAAACCATACCAATTAACAAGAAATGCCTTGGTATATATGCGCAAGAACCGCTATGGTCGTATTATAAATATCACATCTATATCTGGCCAATGTGGTGATGCTGGTATATCTGCCTATGCTGGCAGCAAAGCCGCCTTGCATGCTTTGGCACAATCTATATCTGTAGAATACGGCAGATACAACATTACCGCGAACAGCATTGCCCCCGGCATTGTTGATACAGACGCATTGAAATCTATGCTTGATGATTACAAACAAAATGCAAAAAAACTTATACCGAACAATCGTTTTGCAAAACCATCTGAAATTGCAGATTTGGCGACATTTTTAGCATCTGAACGTGCCGCATATATCAACGGTCAGCAAATTGCAATAAATGGTGGATTGTATAGATAAAGAACACCCTGGCGGGTGTTTTTTATTCGCATTTTGCCCGTATAATTACAAATAAAAAAACACCCTGCGATTGCAGGGTGTTTTTGTGTTACGCAAAGATTATTTTTTGCGTGGGAATTTAACTGCCGCTTGTGCAGCCGCAAGGCGCGCAATTGGCACGCGGAACGGTGAACAAGATACTGAATTGAATCCAACCTGGTGGAAGAATTGGATAGATTCTGGATCACCACCGTGTTCGCCACATACACCAAGATGAATATTTTCACCCTTGGTACTGCGAGCCTTTGCCACAGCGTCTTTAATCAACAAACCAACACCCAATTGGTCAACTGATGCAAATGGGTCTGCGACATAAACACCGCGCGCACGGTATTCGTCCAGGATTTTACCTGTATCGTCACGCGACATACCCAATGTTGTTTGTGTCAAATCGTTTGTTCCAAATTCAAAGAATTCACAAGATTCTGCGATTTCATTTGCCAACAATGCTGCACGTGGCAATTCAATCATGGAACCGACCTTGTATTCAACACTGTCGCCAGTTTCTGCGAACAACGCAGATGCAGTTGCGTCGATAACCGCTTTAACGATATCCACTTCTTTTTTCGAACCAACCAATGGAACTTCGATTTCAGGGAATACTTTGACACCTGCTTTCTTCACTTCGATAGCAGCAGACAAAATCGCGCGTGTTTGCATTTCGCAAATTTCAGGATATGTAATCGCCAAACGGCAACCACGATGTCCCAACATTGGATTTTGTTCTTTTAATGCTTCGCTGCGTGCCTTTACGAATTCGACAGATTTACCAATGTGTTTTGCCAATTCTGCCATGTCTTCTTCGGTGTGTGGCAAGAATTCATGTAAAGGTGGGTCAATCAAACGAATCGTTACTGGCAGACCGTCCATAATTTTGAACAATTCGACAAAGTCCGCTTTCTGATATGGCAATAATTTATCCAGCGCAGCACGACGACCCGCTTCATCATCAGCCAAAATCATTTCACGCATATCCTGAATACGAGATGGGTCAAAGAACATGTGTTCTGTACGTGCCAAACCGATACCTTCGGCACCGAAATCGCGTGCCTGTTTTGCATCTTTTGGTGTTTCGGCGTTTGCTTTCACTGTCAAATCTTTGATTTCATCAACCCATTTCATCAGTGTGCCGAAATTACCAGTCAATTCCACGGATACAGTTGGAACTGCGCCTTCGATAATTTCGCCCTTGGCACCGTCAATGGAAACCCAATCACCTTCGTGGATAACCGCGCCAGATGTTGTTTTCATTGTTTTTGTATCATAATCGATTTTGATGTCTGGCGAACCAGATACGCATGGTGTTCCCATACCACGTGCAACCACCGCCGCGTGTGAAGTCATACCGCCACGTGCAGTAATAACACCCTGGGCTGCGTTCATACCCGCAATATCTTCTGGGGATGTTTCAACGCGGATAAGCATAACTTTTTTGCCTTCTTTTTTCCAGGCTTCTGCGTCTTCTGCGTTAAATACAGCCTGACCAACCGCGGCACCTGGGGACGCTGGCAAACCAGTTGCAATAACTTTTCTTTCTGCCTTTGGGTCCAACATTGGGTGCAACAAGTGATTTAATTGGTCTGCACCAACGCGCAAGATTGCTTCTTCTTTTGTTAACAAGCCTTCTTCAACCATTTCTACCGCCATACGGACAGCAGCAGCGGCGGTTCTTTTACCGTTGCGGCATTGCAACATCCACAATTTTTTGTGTTCGATTGTGAATTCCATATCCTGCATGTCTTTATAGTGTTTTTCCAATTTATCACGAACATCAACTAATTGTGCATAAACTTCTGGCATGGCTTCTTCCAAAGATGTACGGCCAGAATCATCTTTCGCCATTGGCTGTGGTGTGCGAATACCAGCCACAACGTCTTCACCCTGGGCATTTATCAGGTATTCACCATAGAATTTATTTTCACCTGTTGCTGGGTCACGCGAAAAACATACACCTGTTGCAGAATCATCACCAGAATTTCCGAATACCATTGCCTGGACATTCACAGCGGTACCCCAATCGCCTGGGATATTATTCAATTTACGATATGTGATAGCTTTTTTGGACATCCAAGAACCGAACACGGCACCAATACCCAATTTCAACTGTTCCCATGGATCTTGTGGGAAAACTTTACCGATTTTAACACCGATTTCTTTGAATTTTTCAACCAATTCTTTCAAATCGTCAGCAGTCAATTCTGTATCGACTTTATAACCTTTGTCTTCTTTCATGCGTTCCAATGTGTGTTCGAACAAATCAATATCTGCACCCAACACAACGTCAGAAAACATCATAATGAAACGACGATATGAATCGTAAGCAAATCTTTCATTATTTGCAGCCTTGGCCAACGCCTTTACAGTTTCATCATTCAAACCCAAATTCAAAACTGTATCCATCATTCCAGGCATCGAAACACGCGCACCAGAACGTACAGACACCAATAATGGATTTTCGTTATCTGCGAATTTTTTGCCCATAATAGATTCAATATGCGCAACCCCAGCCTTTACCTGGTCCATCAGGTCAGATGGATATGTTTGACCGTTTTCATAATAATATGTACAAACATCAGTTGTGACGGTAAATCCCGCAGGAACCGGCAATCCAACCAAATTCATTTCTGCTAAATTGGCACCTTTGCCCCCCAACAGATTACGCATGTCTGCGCGACCTTCGGCGGCACCATTACCAAATGTATAAACCCATTTATTTGCCATGTCTTCTCCTTTTGTAAGTTTGTTTAAGACGGGCGTATTCTTAAAAAAATCATTCCTAAATGCAAGGACAAAATCACAAAATTCCCATTTTTGCAAAAAAATACAAATATTGACAAACAATGGGAAATTATGTAATCTGTGCCTGAACGAAGTATAGGTGAAGAAAAAAATGCAAAAAATTACTGAAAACATGTTCATCAAAAATTATAAACGCATGTGGCCATATATTAAACCATTTTGGGGTCGGGCTGTGTTGACAGTATTGTTGGCAATACCGGTCGGTATGTTGGACGCAGTGATTGCATGGGCAATCAAACCATTTACCGATGGCATGATGTCAGACAATCCCCTGTTCCCTGCATGGTTGATACCCGTGGTGATTGTTGCGTTCACAACCGTTCAGGGTGGTTTAACATATACTGTCGGTTATTTGAATTCATGGGTTGGTGGAAAAATCACCAATTTATTGAAAGCAGATTTATTTAAGAAATTATTGACATTTGACACAGAATTTTTTACATCCAAAAATTCTGGTGATATCCTGGTAAAATTCAGCGGAAACGCGGACACTGCCTGTGCAGGATTGTTAAGCAACATAAAATCATTCGTTCAAAAATTCTTTACTTCGATTTCTTTGATATTCGTGTTGTTTTATAATTCATGGCAATTGGCCCTGGTCTGTGTGACAATACTTTTATGTGCATTCTTGCCGATGATTTCGTTAAAGAAACGCGTGACACCTGTGTTAAACAAATCGATGCAAATTGGTGCGTCGTTGACAACAAAATATAACGAAACATATGCAGGAAACAAAACTATTATTTCTTATAATTTGGCAGAATACCAAGATAACAGATATATGACTGTGTTAAACGAAACTTTTGATTTGGGCATGAAATTATTCAAAAGAACCCAATGGTTGACACCGGTTATACACATTGTGTTATCATTCGGTATTGCGCTGGCGCTGTGGTTTGGTTCATATCTGATTTCACACGGCCATTTAACAACTGGTGGTTTTGTATCTTTCTTGACCTCTTTAATTTTATTATACACACCAATCAAGGCACTGGGGAACGATTATAATTCTATGTTGCGTTCGTTCTGGGCAATTGAACAGGTCTTTGATGTACTGGACGCGAAACCGGCAATAGTGGATTCTAAACACGCAATTGAAATGCCGAAAACACACAAACAAATCAAATTCAATAATGTATCATTTAATTACTTGCCAGATGTGCCGGTATTAAAAGATATAAATTTAACTGTAAACCGTGGCGAAACAATCGCGATTGTTGGTAATTCTGGTGGTGGAAAAACCACATTGGTAAATTTATTGCCGCGTTTTTATGATGTGACCGGTGGCGCGATTACTGTTGATGGCACAGACATTCGTGATTTCACATTATATTCTTTGCGTCAAAATATCGCTGTCGTTTTCCAGGATAATTTCTTGTTCGAAGGAACCATTCGTGAAAACATTATGTTGGGCAACGAAAACGCAACCGAAGAAGAAGTAAAACGCGCGACCAAGTTGGCTTACCTTGACGAATTTTTAAAGACATTAAAACATGGTCTGGATACCAAGATTGGCGAACGCGGAATTATGTTATCAGGCGGTCAACGTCAACGCGTTGCGATTGCGCGTGCATTTTTGAAAAACGCACCGATATTGGTATTGGACGAAGCGACATCTGCCCTGGACAATAAATCAGAAGCCGTTGTTCAAAAAGCAATCGAAAATCTGATGCACGATAAAACGGTGTTTGTTATCGCGCACAGATTATCAACAATTCGGAACGCATCAAAAATCATCGTTGTCAACGATGGGCAAATTGTAGAATCTGGTTCACATGATGAATTATTAAAAATGGAATGTGGCGCGTACAAAACACTGTATGAAATGCAGTTCAAAACCAAAGAAGAAAAGAAATAAAAAGGTCGCAAACGCGACCTTTTTATTTGTGTCAGAAAGATTTTGCCGATTGGGGGGAATCCAAAAAGATTTCTCCAACTGACAAACATAATATCGTTTCTTAGTTGTTTTTTGTATCGGTACCTTTTCCTGGGTTTAGTGTCTTATTTTTTTGCAAAAATATTTTCAGGTGTATTTATATTACAAACGCCAATAATAAAATCTATCAACGACCAAATTGCAGTTATCCAGATACCAACGATAGTACATGAAATCAAAAACATCGCGATACCAGAACCTGTTTTACCCGCATAAAAACGATGCGCACCAAATATGCCTAAAAACCAGTTTAGCAACAAATATACTGCTATCGATTTAGAAAAATCATATTGCGCATACCCACATTTTGGGCACGCCTTTGCTTTATCAGAATAACGCGCACCACATTCGCGGCAATAAATCATAGCCATTATTTCACCCCTTTTTTATTTTTAGTTAAATCATAGGATACATTTAATAAAAATTCAATATCAGACATTGGCACAGTCCCATCCAACAATATTGACACCCACGATGCCTTGTTCATGTGGTATGCGGGCAATATTCCGGGCTGATTTATAAATCCGCCGATAACAACAGAATCTGTTTTCACATTTAAAACATCGATATTTCCATCGCCCGTCAACCCCAGTTTATTTCGCGAAACAGCCGCAACCAGTCCAAACCATTTCTGATTATCGTGGTGTCGCAAAACAACAAAATCAGGATATCGCGCCCACGGTTTATCACCGACGACCCGATATTTGTGTTTTACATATTTCAAAACATCATCGCGTAAGTTTTTTTTCATAATGTAGAAATTATATCATAAAAAACATTGTTTTTTATAAAAAAGGTTATAGACTGAGAATTCTTGACCGTTTTTTTTAATTGAGGATATAAGAAAGATGAAACCATTACATATTGAAACACAAAAAGTTAGATGTATACCTGCGGACCAAGACCCGCATTTATATGAAATGATTAAAACCTTTAAATTTTATACCAAAGAATTAAAACCACTGATTACACAAAACCAAAACCCACCATCACATGGGATGCACGGATTGACAACACACACGCAATCGGTTATTTTTCGTGGCATAGACTATGCGCAACACATGGGTGCGAATCCGATACCGGTTGTTTTTGCGTGTGCTTTTCATGACATGGCGCGTACAAATGATGGTTTTGACACAGAACATGGTAAACACGCCATACCAAATGCGATAAAAATCATGAAACATTTCCCGGGATTACTGGATCAGGATACGCGCCTGTCAATTTTATACGCGATATTAAATCACACATGTGGTGAAACTGCACCGGATTATATTTCTGCATGCCTGTGGGACGCAGACAGAACGCGCATGGCGTGGAATTACGGATTTGAAGCAAAATTCTTTAATACAGAACGCGGTAAATATGTCGCGCAACACTGTAAAAAATACCTAGAATATCTTAGATACAATTTTCCACACATTGAATGGTCTAAACAGTATTAAAAACATGCGCGCAATAAATAAATTTGTTTATTGCGCGTTTTTATTCTTGTTTATGTTTTTTTATAGGGATATAATAACATGCGTGTGAACAATCACAAAGGAGAAATGATTATGAAATTAAATACATTATTATTTGGGGCATCGGCATTGGTATTGTCTGTTGCCGGCGCAAACGCAACAGAATACAAACCTTTTGTTGGTCTGACAATGGGGATTCAGGGTTTGGTTTATGACGATGCAATCGAAGACAACCCTGTGTTTTATCTGCCAAAAGATTTTATTACATTCGGAATTGTTGGCGGAACACGTTTTGGTTCTTATGACAGCATTTACAACGGTGGTTTTTCTGTGAATATCGACACATCTGGCACAGAAAAAATGAGTGATAAATTCACAAATGACACATTTGCAAAAATTAAAACAACCGCATTGTCTGCAACATACGACAATTATTTCCGTATCAGCGGGGACAAGGCGAAACGCATTGACCTGGTATTTGGTGCCGGTTTGGGCGTAATGAATTATCACCAAGATTCCCAGATTGCAGGATACGACGACGAAACCGCATGGGCGACATCTGTTGCATTAAAGGCAGGATTAGATTTCGAATTGACCAAAAACATAACTTTATCTGCCACAGGACGCGTTTTAATTCCAACACGCGAACACTATGACATCGCAATGTCTTACATCGCTGGTGGGGCAATTAAATACGTGTTTTAACGATTGTTTTGCATAAAATGATACAGGACGCCCAATTGGGCGTCCTTTATTTGATAAAAGAAAATAAAAATGGGGGCAAATGCCCCCCGAAAATAATTATTGCAACCAAACATCGGCCAATTCTTCTGATTCGGCAGAACCGACCGGGACTGTTGCGTTATATTTATGCGTCATACCACTTTGAATTGCCTGAACAATGGCATCTACGGCGTCTTTGTTGTAATAGTTTGTTTCGACCTCTGATTTTGATATTTTGGCATCCACGGCGTCTTGCAGTTCATCGACCTGGCCTGGCAAAGTCGCAATATCTTCGTTCAATGCAATCGTGTTATTATCCAATGACAAACCGGTACCCGCAGATAATGCAGCCTGTTTTGATTCAACATCGTTTTCCAAATTCGAAACACGGTCAACCAGATTTACGAAATCACTGGACGAAGAAATCGGCGCGGTTGTTCCTGAAGCTATTGTTCCGTTTGCCGTACCGGTTGCGTGGATATATTTACCCAAACTTAAACGCGATTCGTCTGGTGCCTTGGTGACGGTTGATGTTTTTCCGACAGTATTCAACGAAACCGTTGTTCCGGGTTGGGTTTTAGTTGTCTTTACGGTGCTCAACCTTTGTTGTGGCACGGTTGACGCACTTGTTTTATCGGCATGTACAACCGTTGTGTTTGTGCCGATACGGGCGACATCGATGCCTAATTTCTTTACACTGGGGGCCGCGATTGCAAAGTCTGTACAAACCAAACCAATCGCAATTAAATACAAAGATGTTTTTTGCATAGTATTTCTCTCTTCCGTTTTTATATTTATGATTATATCACAAAAAAATAAAAATCCAAACCAGTATATTAAAAAAATATGGGGCAAAATGCCCCACCAGGAAGGAAAAAAATCATTCTATCCAGATATTGGCACGGGTCGCACTGTTCATTGAATTTACAGGAACGGTGACTTCGTTTGTTTTAGTGACAGTGACCGTACCATTATCCGCGGAAACCCCGGTCACAACCGCGCCGGTGCCTTCCACTACATTGGTTGATGTCAATTTAGCCTGTTTCGCAGTATCCAACGCGTTATACGCACCCTGGACATAATTAGCGGTGGCAACGCTGGTTTCATAAACCGTTGGTTCGCCCTCTGCCAACGCAGGCATAGTTACCGCTAAAACTGATAAAATACAAAATACTTTTTTCATAAAACAAACCATATATTTTTTTATTTATTTTATTTGAATGATTGCACATGACGCACAATCATTCAATGTATTTTTTTTTACGAACCTGTTGCGTATGTTGTTGGTGCAGCAACATCGATACCTGTTATGTCACCCGTTGCGGTTGCGCCGTTTGAAATTGTTCCAGACACTGTCCCGCCGGACAACGCGACAGTTGTTGTATTGGCTGCGGCATCGCCCCAATTCACCATAACCGGCACAAAACCAGTTGCTGTCCCAGAAACATTACCAGATACAGCCAACGACACGCCTGTTTTTGATGCGGTTGCCGCGTTTATGTTTGCGGTGACCTGGTCCTTGGTTGCATAGTTTGCACTTGCAGTGACCAAGTTGTCATATGATGTAACCTTGGCAGATGTGATACCAGAATTTACAGCGTTCAGTTGTGCCTCTGTCAAAGCGGCTTGTTTCGCATTCCATGTGCTTTTTTCTGTATCTGATACCAAACGGTGTGTTGCATCTTGTGTTAAATCAGCGGCAGCGCCACTTGTTGCAACAGTCGCCAAACCATGAACAGCGACAGCCGTACCATCAACAGAGATTGCACCAGCTGTTGTACCTTCTGTCACAGTTTTAACCGCATTATTTGCGGTTGCTGCGACCTCGTTAATTGCGCCGATTGCCGCATTATAAGCCCCCTTTACATAGGCTGCAGATGCGGCTGCTTTTGTATCTTTCGTTTCATCAATAGCAACCCCAACATATGGTTCGGACGCGGTTGTTGCTGCAGTTGGTGCAGTTCCCGCCGCATTCGCCAACAATGGCGAAACAGCCAAAACCGCCACCAATGATATTCCAAGTATTTTTTTCATGTTTTCCTTCCTTTTTCTTTGTTTGAATAAAATGAAAAATATTTTTGTTAAATATTTTCTATTTTATCCGATTGGATGATTGTGTTTTCACACAACCACCCAATCCGAATTTTCAGACACTAATTGTCCGATTCTTATTCCCCACCACCTTGTTCGTCTTGCCCCTGGGCAGATGGCAATTCAGCAATTGTCTTTGTAATTGTTGTTGCCGCATCCTGATTCCATGTTGTCACATAGGAAATTGTTTTGTTGTTGATTGTAGAGATTGCATTTGTATTTGCAGTCACACGACCATCCAAACCACTGGTTGTGCTGTTGACATTGGATATTGCCGCGTTGATTTTATAATCAACAGAACCTTCAGTACTTGCATTACCATTCAATGTACTGATTGCGCTGGTGTTTGCAGTAACTCTGCCATCCAGTGTGTTCACGGCCTGTATCAAACCGTTTTCCACCCCTGATGCACGGGTTCTTTCGGCAGCAACCGCGTTTGCGACAGAACCGGCAGTATTTGCATCGCCGTTCAATGTGTTGATTGCGGATTCAGCCGTTGCCAAATCTGTATCTAATTCATTTAATGCGCCAACAACGGTGTCTGCATCACGGATATCGATTTCACCTTCGCCAATTTTGCTGGTGATTGCAGTGGTGTCACCACCAATAGCCTGTTTAGCGGCAGTGATTGCATCAAAAACAGCCTTTTCCGTCACCAACGATGTATCAGATGCACCCGCAGCAGTTTCAGAAACGGCAGTTTTAACTGTTGTGACGATATCACCCGCGGTGCTGGACAATTGGTCCTGTTTTGTATTGACCGCGCCACCCAATGCGTTATATGCGCCCTGGACATATGATGTTGTTGCCAAATTGTCGTTTGCAACCACATTTGCGATTGGTGTGACATTTGCGGCATTCGCCATCAGTGGCGAAACAGCCAAAACCGCTACCAA
Organism: Candidatus Enterousia sp.; assembly: GCA_045606425.1. Lineage (GTDB taxonomy): Bacteria > Pseudomonadota > Alphaproteobacteria > Rs-D84 > Rs-D84 > Enterousia. Next base: position 19,608 of record JAZURV010000012.1, on the reverse strand, counting down.
TGATATTCCAAGTATTTTTTTCATGTTTTTCCTTCTTTTTCTAGGTTTGTTGATTTAATAAAATGAAAAATATTTTCGTTAAATATTTTCTATTTTATCACCCAATCTGGAATGGGCGATTGTGTTTTCACACAACCACCCAATCCAAAAAGATTTTATGGGTTTGCTGGGTTTGCTGGGTTTGCGGTCGCGTAATTTGCATCTGCGCTTGTGGTAATCGTAGATGTTGCAACCGTACCATTTGCCAACGCAACATCTTGATTGGTTAACGTGACAGAGGCATTTGCAGATGTATCGTCTGTCCAACTGCTGGCAACAGAAATTGTCGCAGATGTCGGAACAGACACAGTACCTGTAACTGTAGACGCCGTCAAAGTTGTTGTATAGGCAGCATTTTCAATTGCATTGTCAACACCAGTTTTTGTTGCATAATCGCCCTGGACATTTTCGATAGCCTGGATACGATTGCTCAAACCGGTATCCGCAGTTTCCAATGCGTCGATATCGCTTTCTGCTGTGGTTACACGACCTGCCAATGTCGTCAAATCAGCCTGGGCAGCCTTTGTTGCCACCGCAGTTTCCAATGCGTCGATATCGCCTTCTGCTGTGGTTACACGACCTGTCAATGTCGTCAAATCAGCCTGGGCAGCCTTTGTTGCAATTGCGGCTGTGTTTATGTCAACCTGGGCAGCTGTGTCTTTGATGGCATTTTCAACCGTTTTATTTTTAATCAACGCAGAATCTGTTTCGGCTGTAAAATTACCTTCACTGTTTACCTTGCCTGATCCCAAATCGGAAGCACTGGCTTGCAAACCTGCGATTGCTGCTGTCAACGAAGCACCTTCGTAGTTAACATTGCCAATTTTGTTGTTGATTGCAGTATCTGCATCCGCACGCGTGCTCGCTTCCTCTGCCAAAGCGGTTTTATCAGCCTTTGTGTTGATATGACCCGCCAAATCATTATATGCGCCCTTTACATACGCCTGGGTGGTCAATGCAGTACCAGTCGCGTCTTTTGTTGTGACATCTGTCGCATGTGCCATCATTGGCGATACAGCCAAAACTGCAACCAACGATATTCCAAGTATTTTTTTCATGTTTTCCTTCCTTTTTTAGGTTTGTTAGTTTGTTTTTAAATCTTTTCCCCTTGCTATGACTTTATTCTATCATAATTCGGGTATCCTTTCCAAGTGTTTTTTATTCACCATCAAAATCAAATTCTTCTGGGAATGTATCTTCTACGGATAACGGCGCCCAACCCGTGCCAACAGTATAAACATACTTTGACCCAGATGTGGCATCACCCGGTATCGCCAATTCGATTTCGTCGTTTTCTGTGACCGTCACACCATTTTGACCGGTGTATTCAATCCCATCAACCGCACCACTTAAAGTGTTTACCTGTTGTTGTAATGCCGTGACCGTTGACGAATCGGCTTTGCCATTGACCGTTTCGGTCAACGCAGTCACAGACGCCTGGGACGCCTTTGATTCCAAACCACTGGTTTCGTCAGTGATAACATCAGACAAAGTGTTGACCGTGCCAGATAAAGTATCAACCGTGCCAGATAAAGTGTTGACCGTTGTCTTGTCTGCCTTTGCTGTGTCCATCGTCTGGTACACAACACGCAAGCCCCTGTCAACATATCCCTTGGTCGTCAGCGACGCATCGTCTGCGAACGCCGCACCAGACGCCGTAAATATCGACGCCATAAAACCAAAAAATGCTATTTTTTTCATTCTTGCCCTTTTTTTTATTCGTTAAAATCAAAATCTTCATCAAATTGGTCTGCAATTATAACATTATCATATGTGCGGACGCCATCTTCGGATATATATACAACATCAGTCCCACCACTGTTTTCGACCAAAGTTTCTACTTCGGTTTTAGTATAATAATTGTTTTCTATTGCGTTCTGCATTTCATTGACCTGATTCGGCAGGGACGCAATATCTTCGTCCAAAACAATCGTATTGTTATCCAATGACAAACCAGTACCCGCAGATAATGCAGGCTGTTTCGATTCGACACTGGTTTCCAAATTCGAAACACGGTCAACCAAATTCACAAAATCACTGGACGTTGTGCCAGGAACAGCCCCCGTTCCAGGTTGCGATATCGCACCAGACGCCACACCCGCGGCATGAATGTATTTTCCCAAACTTAAACGCGATTCGTCACCAGATGTCGCCGATACAGTTGGTGTTACCACTTTGTTCACCGTCACCGGCGCAACAGTTCCTATATTTTTCGGGCGAATCGTTCCTAAACGCTGTGTTGCCGGTTGTGCACTGGTTGTCGGCGCCTTTACAACAGTCGCACCAGACCCAACGCGCGCGGTATTTGTGCCCAACATTCTAACGCTGGGGGCAGCAAATGCGCCAGTTACACCAAAAGTACACACAACCAAAAAACTTGATAAAAAACCTATATTGATTTTGTTCATGATTCCTTTCCTTAGGGTATATGATACCATAAAAAATATTATTTCCAAAATACTTTTTAAAAAAAATTTGTAAAATATTTGTTTGTGGCACAATTCTGGGCAATAAAAACAATTTGACTTTTTGTGCGGCAAAATATAAACTGTGTACACAAAGTTCTGGATGGTTGAAAGCCGCGGTCGAATGCGACGGTCTTGACTGCGAAGCGAGGTCAGAGCAAACTTTAGTTTGCGCATGACCAAAACCGCCGGTTTGAAAAGACCGACGCAATATATATGAAAGTTTAGGATGGTTGAAAGCCGCGGTCGAATGCGACGGTCTTGACTGCGAAGCGAGGTCAGAGCAAACGAAGTTTGCGCATGACCAAAACCGCCGGTTTGAAAAGACCGACGCAATATATATGAAAGTTTAGGATGGTTGGCAGAGCGGTCGAATGCGACGGTCTTGAAAACCGCTGACGGGGCAACTCGTCCGGGGGTTCGAATCCCTCACCATCCGCCAGATTAAAATCTTAAAAAACCACCAACGGTGGTTTTTTTGGTTTTAACAAAGGATGGCGGGGGATAGGTCAGAGTGCCGACAGGCACGCATGACCAATACGAGAATATACAATTAGAAAAATCATAAAAACGGAGTTTTTTAATACGAGTTTTTATAGATTTTTATTATTGCATATCGAGGCGCCCCTCACCATCCGCCATAAAAATAAAATGCCCAACTGGGCATTTAATTTTTATCACGCATGGTCGGATTCGAACACACGAAGCGGGGGTTCGACCCGCAAAATCTCAACACAAAAATATTGACAAACCGACAATTTTGTGCTATATAACCATAACAAAGGAATAAAGACATGAAAAAAGGCCAACAAACCAACAAAGAAATTATCGAAACAAATCGTCAAACCATCGATTTTTTCTTGCACCAATCTGCTAAAAACATCGCCAGCCTGAATTGGTTGCGGCATGAAATTACATCTGTGGAACCTATGGTTTTAGCAAAACCACAGCTAAAACTGTTCGCAAAAGGCGAAAACATCGCTTTCTTTGATTGGACAAACCTTAAAAACATCGGTATAGCCTATGATTACATATTAAAACATAAAAAAACACCGATTGACAGATACCATATAGCAGAAATACAAAGGCTGTTGGTCAAAGATTCAGATGTACCATCTGGGTATCGCGTTGCCATGACAAAAGTTCTTGGGCAATTTGCACCATCTTGTGAAGAGATTTATTACAAAATGGAACAAATAGAATACAATTTACACGACAAAACATACCCCGTGTTAAGACGCGCTTTTGATGCACATTACGACCTTATCATGACACAACCGTTTAACGACCAAAATAAACGCATTGCGCGTTTAATAATGAACTGGTTTTTAATACAGAATGATTACCGCCTAGTAATATTTAACAAGAAAACCGACGAAACCGAATATACCAAGGCTTTACATGCCAGAATTGATGGTGACCGGCGCACATACACAGAATATATGGAAAAAAGTATGATACATACCCAGCGCCAAATTATGAAATTATTAAGGGCGCGATAAGGGTCAACTTACCTTTTTTGCCTTAATGCGCAAGTTAAAACGATTGCACCAATCGCAATTACACCCAACGATAACAACATTCCCATGGTCAACCCCCAAGATGTCAGAAAACCAATCTGGACATCTGGTTGACGGAATTGTTCACAGAATATCCTGAATGCACCGTACAAGACACAAAACATCCCCGCCAGCGCACCTGTATGTTTCCTTAAATTTGTTTTCCAATAAAGCAACCACATTATTATAAATAAAACCAATCCTTCAAGTGTCGCTTCGTACAATGGGCTGGGGTGACGCGGTATAATTGAATGTCCCGCAAACACAACCCCAAATGGCGACAATGTTGCGCGTCCCATCACTTCCATATTTATAAAATTAGCGATTCGCCCCAACCCCAATCCGATTGGTGATAAAACCGCCAAAATATCCAATATTTTGAAAGAATTTCTGGTTATTGTCCCAGATTTGAATTTCTGGTTCTTTACGAACAAAAATGTTGCAACGATGGTTCCGATGAAGCCGCCATGAAAACTCATTCCGCCATGCCACAGCGCAAATATTTCTAGCGGATTATACGCAAAAAACGGCAAATTATAGAACAAAACATACCCCAAACGCCCGCCTATGATTACACCCAGAACAAAGTAAGCCAAAAAATCATCCATCTGTTTTTTGTTCAGATTTATTTCTGCGGTCTTTTTGCCTGTCATATATTTCATCAAATAAAAGCCCGACACAAACGCCACGATATACGCCAGCGCATACCACCGAATCGGCATTCCAAAAATAGAAAACGCCACTGGATTTATTGGATTTATAATTATTGCCATTTTCACAATTCCTTTTGATGTCATTTTATTATCAAAAGAATTGCCTTTTCAATCAAAAAATTCAGGTCACACAACGGTGACCTGAATTTGTGTTTGGGTATATTTAGCGCCAACGATTACAGAAAGGTTTTACAATACCTGGGTTCATTTGATCTTTGGCCAAAGAAATTGACGCTATGCAATCTTGTTTTATTTTTTTGCATTTTTCGATACGTTTCAAACAGTTACGGTAAAAATCACTATCAACATCGCGTCTTTTTTCAATTATCGATTCCAGACGCGCAATTTCTGCGTCCATTTTCGCAATTGTTTCCTTTGATTTTTCAATATGCTTTGGTTTTTCCGTTGCACAGACACCGTTTATAATATTATAATTGGCGCCGCCGTTTTCGTACACAATTTCTGGTACTCTGATTCCTGCATTTTCAAACATAATTTAATCCTTTGGTTATGTTAACAAGCATAATATAGTTGACAAAAGCGCATTTGTCAAGTGTTTATTAAAAATAAATTTTGATATCGCTTGAATTATTACCCATCGTGTACTATATTTCCATCATGACAAAACAAAGGAGAACATTATGGTCACAAAGAAATCTGTATCACGCGCAATTGGCGGTATGGAATTATATCTGAAAAAGGTTTTTGGTCTGATGACTGGCGCGGTCGGGATTACCGCACTGACAACATTTATTATGTTGGCATCTGGCGCATGGACCGCGCTGATTAACGGGGGCAGTTTGTCCATAACATATTATATTATTGCGTTTGGTGGGTTGGGGCTTTCACTTTGGGCCCAGGCGCGCGCGTTTTCAATGAAACCGTCAACAGCAAAAATCTTATTATTCCTTTATTCTGTTTTGATGGGGGTTGCGCTGACGCCTATGATTTTGGTGTCCAGTTTTTCAACCGTCATCATCGCACTGGTTTTGGCGACAGTGATGTTTGCATGCATGGCTCTGTTTGGATATAAAACCGCGAAAGACCTGTCTTTCCTGGGGTTGTTTTTATTCCTGGGTATGATTGGTTTGTTATTGGTTGGAATCGTTTCTATATTCACAGGTCCATTGGGTGTGGTATTTAACCAAATCGTGTGCCTGATTGGGATATTGGTGTTTGCCCTTTTCACTGCGTACGATATGCAAAATTTAAAGAACGCATATTACACACTGGGCAACGGCGAACAGAAAGACCAACTGGCAGTATTGGGCGCGTTGCACATGTATATTTCATTCGTGGCAATGTTTGAATATATACTGGGATTGCTGAACAGCAGAGATTAAACAAAAAAAGAAAGGAAAACAAAATGGCTTATAAAATAGATAAAAACAAATGTATTGGTTGTCACACATGTATGGGGGTTTGTCCTGCGATGGCGATTTCTGACACGGGCGACGGCAAATGTATGATAGACAAAACAAAATGTATGGGGTGTGGGACATGCGCGGCTGTATGCCCTGTGAACACAATCGAACCTGATTTATAGGTTGCAAACGAATTAAAAAGGTCTAATATATTTGGCGATTTAAATTATAGGGGTTAAAAAATGCCAGCAAAATCAGTAAATGACATAGTTGCACTTTGCAAAAGACGCGGTTTTATTTTCACAGGTTCTGAAATTTATGGTGGACTTGGTGGGGCTTACGATTACGGTCCATACGGCGTAGAACTGATGCGCAATATTCGCAACGCATGGTGGAACGCGATGATTTATGCGCGTAACGATATCGAAGGATTGGACGCCGCACTGATATCCAACCGTTTGATGTGGAAATATTCTGGCCACGAAGGCAGTTTTTCTGACCCATTGGTTGAATGTAAAAAATGCGGTGCACGCATGCGCCAAGATAAAATGAAAGACCAAACAAAATGCGATAACTGTGGCAGTACTGATATCACCGAACCACGCGCATATCAATTGATGATGGGGTTGTCGATTGGTGCGATGGCAGACGGCGCAATAAACGCGTATCTGCGTCCAGAAACTGCAACAACCACCTATGTGAATTTCAAAAATGTTTTGGATTCAAAACCACACAAATTGCCGTTTGGAATCGCCCAGATTGGAAAGGCTTTCCGTAACGAAATTTCACCACGCGGATTCGTTTTCCGTATGCGCGAATTTGAACAGGCTGAAATGCAATATTTTGTAAACCCTGCGGACGACGAAAAATATTTCGAATATTGGAAGGCAACCCGTCTTGCATGGTGGACAAATGTATTGGGTATTCCGGCTGAAAAACTGCGTTTCTTGCCACATGTAAAATTGGCACACTATGCCAAGGCCGCAGTTGATATCGAATATGCATTCCCAGACGGATTTGACGAAGTCGAAGGTGTCCATAATCGTCAAGATTTTGACCTGGGTTCACATACCAAGGCACAAAATGAATTCAAATTGGCTGCAAATGTTTTGGAAAACAAAGATTCCACAACTAAATTGTCTTACAGTGATGCACAAACCGGCGAAAACTTTATCCCATATGTAATTGAAACAGCCATGGGTGTAAATCGCGCCATGTTGGCGGTTATGATAGAAGCATATGACGAAGAAGATTTGGGCGACGGCAAATCACGCACGGTATTAAAACTGAAACCATGGTTATCGCCGGTAAAGGCCGCGGTTATCCCATTGGTTCGTAATGTTCCAGAAATCGTAGATTTATCAAATAAAATTGTTGATGAATTGCGTGGGCTGGGAATCGGAAAAATTGAACTGGAAAATTCAGGTAATATCGGTAAAAACTATCGCCGTCATGATGAAATTGGAACACCAGTATGTATAACTGTGGACCACCAAACATTGGAAGACGGCACAGTTACAATTCGTTATCGCGATTCGATGGAACAAGAAAGAATCAAGACAGACGATGTCGCGAAAAAATTACTGGAAATAGTAAAACAATAAAAATAAAAACCGCCGAAAACGGCGGTTTTTATTTTCAATGTATTTTTTCCGTTGCCCACAAAGAAAAGTTTTGATAGAATGAAGTTGAATCCAAGGGATTGGGTTCGGGCTGTAGCAAGCCTAGATCATGCGGTGCAAAAGCATCGTTAATTTGATATTTTTCGGTGTTTTTTGCACCGTTATCATCCCTAACTAATTTGGTTGGGGAGCCGCTTACCGTAAGGCGCGGAAATCAATCATGATCTGATTTGCTAACTCCCCGACCACCAATTTTCTTGGTGGCGTTTTTTTGGGTTCAAGGGAGGAAAACATGAAAAAGTTATTGGTGTTTGGGTTTGTGATGTTTATATGCACACTCGCATTTGCGCATAATATAAATTGGCATGTTGGCGACCAAATTATATCAACCACAACTTGCGATTCTGGGGATAATATAACCCCACCAACCGCACCAACAAAATACGGATATACGTTTAGTGCTTGGGGAGCATATCAACAATTAGAATATATAGAAAGTACGGGTTCCCAGTGGATAGATACTGGTGTAACAGGCGAAGGTACTTTGTTGATAACTGCACAGGGAATTGCAACGTCGTCAGCGGCACAAATTGTCGCTGGTGTTTCACCATCAAGCAACGTCACATGGTTTGGACATGAATATGGCAATACAACATGGCGACCGAGTTCTATACCATATACCACGAAAATTAATGCGATTATTCAATTCAAAGATGCGCCTGTTACAATTACAATAAATAACAATAAATATACATTCCATGATGGTTCCTATTATAAAAACGAAACATTGTGTCTTTTCGGGATGCGTGGCAGTTATGGGTCACGAGTAAGGATTTTTAGTGCTACTTTTATTCAAAATGGTTTGATTGTCAGAGATCTTATTCCTTGTCGTAGAACCACAGATAACGTTTTGGGTATGTACGATACCATATCTGGTACATTCTTTACAAATTCGGGTTCTGGTAATTTTATTGCAGGGCCTGTGGTTGGTGCACAGGGGGCAGAATAGATAACATATGAAAAAAATATTTTTATTATCTTTGTTGTTATTTCAACCAGTATTTGCAGAAATGACATGCGATATTGCTGTTGTTGATTATTATGCGTTATATAAACCAAGTGTTTTTACTTGTAATGCTGGGGATTTTTTACCAGCAAACGCGATATCTTGTGTCCAGTGTCCAAATGGTTTTACGTGTCCTGGCGGAACATTTACTTTTAATTCGGATTCATTTCAGGGACTTGATTTTACAGTTGCCACTGGCACACAAATGAACAATATCTGTGCGACAAATTTCCCATCTGATTTAATGGCGATTTATACACCGAATATTCATACTTGTTCTGCGGGGTATTATTTGCCGGCGAATGTTGATGAATGTGTTGCATGCATATCGCACGGTGTTTGTCCTGGCGGAACATACACTTTTAATGAAACAACGACACAGGGATTTGACGGGTGTGAAAATGGTTATAATCTTTCCAATAATGTCTGTGTTGCCAATGTTATAAATATAACATGGGACAATGCGTCTGGGAACGATATTGCAGCGAATGATGCAGGAACCGTCACATACGGTGGTGACATTCGTACCCCAAAGAAAGCGCAACATATAAATGGGAAAATCTTTACCGGTTGGACATTTAATGTGCAATAATATTTTGTTTTAAAACTTTGATTGTTTTGTTTTATGAATAATGTTCATTATAATATCTGTGCCATTTTGTATTTTTTCTTTTGCACTTTTTTCTAAAATATTATTTTCATCGCAAGGACAATATTCGTTTGCATGCACACTGGATTCCAGAGCCTTTAATTTTTTAGTTCTGTATGCAAATACTGCTTTGCGCAAATAATCTACTGCAAAACCTGTTTCGTTTATTGAAAAAACAAAATCGCGCATATCATTTAATGTAATTTTCCAAGAATCAGACAGAGTATTTTTCTTTACCCAATGCAACAAAGAAAGACCTGAAAACATTTCATCAAAAGCAAACTCTATTTGTGCTTTTTCTATATCACCGATGACAGTGTTCGTGTAATTTTCCACATTTTCCCCAGACGCTTTTACTAATAATTTTTCAATATCAAAATCGACCATTACCTATCCTTTTATGCTGCGCGTTGTTTTATAATTTGTTCCAACATCATTTGTTGCATCAGTTTTTGTGCATTCTGTTTTGCAATATCAAAAGATTTTACCTGGGGCTGTTTTTGTTCTGTTTTTTCAGGCATATATTTTTTGTAAACATTGTTCAGAAAATCTTTGGTTTCACTGATTCGTTTTGCACCATGATTTACAAAGCCCGCCGCATATTGCGGATTTAATTTTTCATCTGCATAGTGGCTGTCCATTATGGTTTTTGCCATTTCACGGCGAAAATCAGAATGAATCTGGGTCAATATTTTATTCAATGAATGATTCGGTGTTTTCGTTTTTCCACCAATAAAAGCGTCCATTTGTTCCAGTGCCTTTTGCCACGCCATTCCCAATGTCATTCCGCGTCCCCAATTCACTGACACGAATCCATAATACATGCCAACATAATTTTGTTTTATTTTTTTAATTTCGTCCATACTGATTTTTGATTTTGCGTCAATGTTTAAACCAAACATTTTCATTTGCAGTTGTTGTATTTCCATATTTTGTAAATTTTTATTTATTTCGTTCATCATGGCGCACACCTTTGTTTTCTGGTCCTTTCGCACCCTTCACTATACATATAGGACGCGATTGACATATTTCAAGTCACATGTCAAGACAATTTATTTTTTGACATGTTTACAATTATGTTTAAAAATATACACGCCTTATCGCAAAGCGTACTATTGCCAATAATGGGTGGTATGGATACGGCACCGGTCTTGCCAATAATGGGGGTCGGTTATTTCATCAAAGCAAAAAGGAGAAAAGGATGAAAAAACCTTTGATAAGTTTGATTGCGCTGACTGCATCAGTTGTTTCAGCAAACGCATTCGCGGCATCAAACATGGAAAATCCACTTTACATGCCACAAAATCGTGAAGTGTATTTAAAAACAGCTGTGGCAGGTATGTACAAAACAGTAGAAGGAACACAATCAACAGATAAAAAAGGAACCAGTGGTCAAACAGAATTTCCTGTATGGCGTTTCTTTGGCGATATTGGATACGGTATCACAGACAGACTGGATGTGCACGGACATTTCGGATACACACGCGATAACGAAATAAATCGTAAGGGTATGCATCGCGGCCGTATCGGTTTAATGTATCGTGTTTTGACAGATAATGACCCATTCGTTCTGGATTTGTATGGCGACGCATATCTGTCTGGTATTTCACCAATGAAGGGAACATACAAAAGATACGGAACAGAAACAGCATTTGATTTTGCCAATTATTCCAACGGTCGTTGGGGCGCAATAGTCGGTACACGTTTCGGAAAAACATGGAACGATTTTACGTTGGCTGCCCATGTTGAATATTTACAAACATTTGGTAACCACAACAACAAAATCGCAATCGACCCAACGATACAAATACCAACACCGCATGGTCCAGTTGGTATTGCCCAGGTATTACCAGGCGAAATTTCTGTCGATTTGAAATCAACACATGAAACTGTTGCTGGTTTTGACGCTATGTACCAACTGAACAAAAAATGGTCTTTGGGTGGGGGATTTGAATACATCGAACACTATGACAATGGTGTAAAGGGCATTCACACACAATTGCCAGATGTTTCAGGTAATCCTTTGTTGTCAAATGTACAACAAGGTTTGGTAAGCACATTATTGGCACAAACCAAAGACATGGACGACGGTTGGGACGAATATGTAATCAAAACAAATGTTGCATATCAGTACAGCGACGACATTCAATTCAGTGCTTTCTTTGAATACACACTGGACGAAGCGCATGCACAATCCCAAAATGCGACAGATGAAAAAATGGAATTGGGTATCCGTATGGGCGCCAGATTCTAAAATAATCTGAAAAAATAACTTATATTGGACATTTGCACCCGTTTCGGGTGCAATTTTTTATTTTATATAATAATTTTATTTTTAGGGCTTTTTTTAATCTTGTTTTTATGGTATAATATCCACAAAGGAAATTAAAAGAAAAGATGAAAAAGTCCACGATTCTTGCGGTGTTGACCGGCATTATGGCGGGCGTTCCATTCGGGGCGCGTGCCGCGTATCCTGTCTATAATCCACAACAAATGGCACGTCAGGGATATGTTATCAACAATTATCCCCAACAGAATGTGCGTCCTGTTGTGAACGGTCAATATTATCAGCAACCACAAATGGTTGGGCGAACAAACATCACGACCCAGCAAATGGTTGCGGCATCTGCAGCAAACGGACGCCCAATGGCGACATCTGTTGGTGTGACAAACCCAAATCGTATTACGGGTGCCCTGCCCCGCGTTGGTTCTGCGGCAACAAATGCCGGACGCCAATATTACCAGGCAGCCGATTATGACAGATTGGCAGACAGCGGTTTATATATCGGTTTATCCGCGGCATACAGCACGATGATAAGTGGCAGTATGTCCGCCGATTATGCGGGACAAGAAAACGCGTTCTTTGCACCGGGTTCGTTCCGTGCATCTGATTTTAATTCAGACAGCGTTATCCCATTACAGGTTTCTGTGGGTGCCGCGATAAACAGTGATATTCGTGTTGATTTTTCCTATTTGCGTTATACAGGAATGTCATATGCCAACAATGTTTCAACATCTACGGGGGACGGTTTTGTCGATGCCAGTGTTTCTGGCGGTGCGATAACATCTAATTCGACCATGTTGAATGTTTACTATAACATTGATTCGTTTACTGGAAATGTTATGGGTGGACAACTGCGCCCTTATGTTGGTGCGGGCGTTGGTTTATCATTAAATACTATTGCAGACTATGTTGTTTTTGATAACAGTTTTTATGATGAAACAAATGGCCTGGGACCTGGCAGTATTCAGGCAGGTGGTCTGACCGCGATTAGCGATGTTTACGCGTACCATAATGGTGGCACAATGGAACAATTGGCTTTCCAACTGGAAGGTGGCGTCACAACATCTATGAACGATGGGTTAAAATTGGATTTTTTTGTTCGCTATGCACATTTGGGTAAAGTAAAAACATCTGGTTCTATTATCGTATCCCAAACAGAATGGTTAAGTGACGGTGCCGGCGACGAATACGAAGCCCCATATGACAGTGTTTTCCATTATACAAATTGGTTCGAAAGTGGTACTTTGTCCAGTTTGGATGTGGGTGTGCGTTTAAGATTGGAATTTTAACATAAATGACAAATAAAACATGTAAAATTTTCTGTTTGATTCTGGCGGGCATGGGCGCAATACCCGCGAATGGCGCAGTACGCGTAAACAATTCAAATCGTTCATACGCAAATGCCTATCAACAGGTCAACGCCATGCGGTACCAGCAAGAATACCTGGACGCGACCGCAACAAACGCAACAACCGCATCTGCAACGGCGACTTTACCGGTCATGGTATCCGATGAAAAATTGGCAAACGATATTTTAAATAACACATCAGATGTCACAGTGGGACAATTGGAAGCATGCTCTATGATTTATCCAAACGGGGTTTTCAAATGGCAAATCCCGGAATCAGGTATTCGTCAAAACCAAACAAATCAGTGCGTTGCTGTCGTGACATTGGTTGACGCAAACACAAACGCAGTTTTGGCGACAACAACACTGGCGGCGGGCGATGCGATGAAATGTAATATCGATTCATTTCCTGAATCTGGAATGAATGCGTCCGTGTTATCAAAAACAATTTTACCGGCGGACAACCCACCAACCATGGACGATGTTGAATCCGTCATGAACCAAGAACAAAAGCAAAACGCAGGGATTAAAATTGCGACTGGCGCACTGATTAGTGCAGTCGCTGGAGATGCCCTGGCAAAGAAAAATGCAGGGGATACAGGCATACTGGGGACCGGAAAAAACCAAATCACAGGAACCGCGATTGGCGCTGTTACCGGGGCGGGAATCATGGCTGCGGGTGCCTATACAGGCAAGGTTGCCGGTGACACTATAAATTCTGCTGCGGTAAATGCTGCATCTGGCATGATTGTTGGCAATATGCTGGCGGGCGCGAATGGTGGTACTGAATACCTGGTTGTGAAAAAGTGTAAAATTGAAAAAGCAACCGAAAATGTTATTTCCGCCGGGGAACACGATTGCATTGCCGGGCAAATCGAAACATTTGGGAATCCAATTCCTTCGGACAACAACAAATTCTATATAATCGACAAAAGTCAAAAAGTAAAAGAGTGCCAAAAAAACAACGACACAATTACTTGCACGTCATACAAGCCACTGCTCAATGTACAATTGCAATTAAAAAATGGTGGTGGCACGATATCATTTGACGATATTACGGACGGCAAAAATAATTCCAGCATCCAGGACATAGAACGTTATATCAGCGAAGAAGGTTCTAATATTTTCACAGAAATCGGGGACGATTACGAAAAGACAAACGAATATTATAAAGTTGCCAGTGCGAACCTGGTTGGGAATACCCAGCCTGCATATTTGGTTTTCAATGGGGACGCAGGTTTCAATTCGTACAAAAAGAAAAAATCTGAACTGAATAGTTTGATTGCAAGTAAAAAGTTTGCGTATATGCGCCGTAATTCTGATGGCAGTGTTGGCGCCGCCATAAAAGTCGAAGACTCTGCCCAAGTGCATTTCGAACCAATAACCGGTGACGCAACCGACGGTGGGTTGATAGATGTCACAAACGCCGCCCGTGCCAAAGGAACAATTACAGGTGCCGCCACAGGTGGCGCGTTGGGTGGGTTCGCCGGGTACCAGGGCGCAAAATCAGAAATCGAAGACAGATGGACCGCCGCAATACGCGAATACAATGATTCTTTATCTAATTTCGTTTGCATGACCGGGGGACGCTTTTTAAGCCAATACAACAGTTATGTCGAAATCCCAAACATGAATAAATCAGAATAATAATATTGCTTTTTTATGCGATTTATGATATAATATTACTAATTCAACAGACGGCTTTAACGCCGTCTTTTTTATGTACAAAAAAAGGAGTAACAAATGGAACCTACCTATATATCTGCATTCCCAGGCATTGGCAAAAGCAATGAAAAAACACGAAGGAAATATGTCGGGTAAAAAACGCATGGTTCCTAAAGATGAAAAATATGTTTGGGTAACTGTTGGTGATGAAAAAGTTCGACCAGAACACGAAGCACTGGACGGAGAGATAAGAACATGGTATGATACACCACATCCGGGGGAAGAATACAGATGCAGATGCCATGCAGAAAGTGTTGATTAGTTTTTTTATTTTATTATTGTGTTCAGCGTGTTCAAACCATGTTGAATACACTGACGATTTTTCTGACGGTCTGTCAACACCAGATAAAACCGAATATTTTGATTTGTCAGACGAATACGGAACGAAACAAATAGATACCTTTTATATAGATGTTGATAACACCGGCATAAAAGACACAATTAAACGTGGTCGTTTCGTAACTGGCACTGCACATTCTTATACTTTTTACGACATATACCTTGATAATGGTGAAAAACTTGAACGATTAACCACCCTTGAAGGCGCAGATTGTATTTTGCGTGCTTACAAGTTCCAAACACAACCGTTTTTGATAACAATCGCATCAAGAGATATTGGTAAAGATTATATAGAACCAACAAAAGCAACAGTTGAAACATTTGAAATCAAAAACAATAAAATGCAATCTGTTTCTGACAAACAACACAAAACAATTTGTGATGTCAGATATTTATTATAAAATGCGATTGTTCAAAAAAACGCTGTAACGGCGTTTTTTATTTATGTTTATTTTTATAAATATCTATTGCGGTTTGAAACCAAAAATCACGAATATTTTTAGCACATAATTCCGACACAAAAGAATTATAAATTTCTGGGTTTATAATTAATAAATCACAAAAATATAAATTTATAACATTCCATTCATCATCATAGATAAAGGGCAAATATTTATCTATGAAACTGTTGTTGTATACAGATTTTTTTATATAAAATGCACCGTTGGACGCAAACAGATAAACATAACCTGCATCTGAGATAAAACCAGATGAAGATATAAACAAAAACTCCAAATTTTGTGTGTTTATTTTACGCCAATCTTGTTCTCTGATTTTTTTAAATTTAATTCCCCGCAAACAAATCGAATCTGACATTATCGTTCCCTGTTTTTTATAAAAACAAAGACCGCAAGAAAAGCGGTCGGGGAGTTGATAAATCAAATCGAGTATGACTCCGCATGGTCTTTAGATATACACCAACGGCTCCCCAACCAGTGGTTGAGGATTTTCAGCACATTATGCGCTGCCCGATTTAGGCTTATCACAGCCCCGAACCCAATTCCCATTGAGTTCATATATATTATAAATAGATTAATCTAAAAATGCAAATTATTTATGTTTATATGCCAAAACCAATGGCACCATTTTATCACGATATTTTGACGGTATGGCGTCGATTGGTATCAAAAGGCTGTTCCCCTGGCCCGCGGACATTTTTGGCAATTCGTTGCCGTCTTTGGCATTTATAATATGGTTTAATACAATCGAAACTTTGTCCGTTATGCGTGGCAATATAAAATTGACTGTATCACCCTGCTTTATTTCATTACGCAATTCAAATGTTATATTTTTATCGTCCACTTTCGTTATAACACCCGCGACACAATAATCTGAAACAGAATGCGTTTGTTCATAATCATGCGCGTCGGGTGGCAGTGGCCCATCAAAGAATGCCGTTGTATATCCGCGCGTTTCCAATAAATTTAAATCGTCCATAAATGGGGCGGGGTCAAAATTATCTGGGTCACGCGCATAGGCGTCCAGCGCATTACGATATGCACGCGTCACCGCACCAACATAGTATTCACTGCGATTGCGTCCTTCGATTTTAAGGGTGTCGGGGTGTGATTCTATCACTTCCTTTAACCGTGGCATCAGGCACAAATCTTTGCTGTTCATTATATATGCACCGCGGCCATCTTCTTCGATTGGCATTTCGATGCCACTTTCTTTTTCACGCAAAATCACATCGTATTTCCACCGGCATAATTGCGCGCATGCACCACGATTAGACGGACGCCCCGTTATATAATTCGACAGCAGGCAGCGCCCAGAATACGACATACACATCGCACCATGAATAAATATTTCCAGCCCAATATCAGGACACTGTTCGCGTATAGATTTAAATTCATTATGTGAAACTTCGCGCGCCAGAACGCACTGAACCGCGCCCGCATTTTGCCAGAATTTGACGGTGGACGCACTGCAAATATTTGCCTGGGTCGATATATGAATTGGAATATCTGGGTGGTGTTGTTTTACCCACATCAAAACCCCGGCATCTGATATAATAAGCGCATCAGGACGCAAATAATTCAACACTTCACTGACCCGTCCCATATTTTCATAATCGCGGTCATGGGCGAATAAATTGAACGCCAGATAAACCTTTTTACCATGTTTGTGAGCAAAATCTATACCCGCCTTTACTTCGTCCACAGTTATTTTGGCGCGCGCCCGCATAGAAAACCCCGGCAGCCCGGCATAAATTGCGTCTGCGCCGTACAAAATCGCGGTTTTGAATGCGTCCAGCGTCCCCGCCGGCGCCAAAAGTTCTGGTAATTTAATCATGGTCTGTATTCTAGCAGTGTTTTTTACAATAGCAATTAAAAAACGGGCAAATTGCCCGTTCTTTATTACATTCCGCGCAATTTATTCAGCGCTTCGTTTAACACATTTTCTCTTTCCTTTTGTGCAGAAATGACTTGTTGTTTTGTTTCTGCTTCTTTTTTTGCTTTTTCTGCGGCTTTTTTTAATTTATTTTCTTTTTCTATTCTTTTGTCATAATTATTACGCACTTCTTTAAGAAAAACACCGAACAAGTCACATTTTGCGTTTTGCAATTCGTTAGTTCTGTCATAATGGCAATCAAGAGATATAATTTCTGCGCCGCTTTTGTCCCTTGCAATAATGATGTGTTTGCCAATTTGAAACACGATATCAACGGTGTCCAATTTATAAACTTCCGCATCAATTTCATCTTCATAAACTTTTTCGACGTTTACCGACTTTTTCATCTTTTTCAATAAATCAGACATAATCGCTTCAAAATTTCTGTATTCTTTGTTAAAAACAATAAACATTGTTCACTCCTTTTGTTTCATCATACACAAAATATAGTACAAAAACCAAAAATGTCAAGCGTTTTTGCGTTTTTATAATTTTTTACTTGCAAAAAAGTTTATTTACCTATATGATATATTTCGCTTGCCAGTTTAGCTCAGTTGGTAGAGCATCTGATTTGTAATCAGAGGGTCGTTGGTTCAAGTCCGACAACTGGCACCATAAAAATTCACCCTGGAATTTGGTTAAAAAATAACAATTCCAGGGTTTATTTTTTGTGTTTTACACGCAACGCCAATCCGCCCTGTACAGTTCGTTGAATTTTGAATGACCGGATAATCTGTGCTTGATTTTTATCGCATATATTTATACACTGTCCAACATGTAAACCACCAAACAGAAGCAGCTGTTGGATTTTAACAACCCAAACGGAGATTTTTATGCCTAGCATATCTGTGGTCATACCTTGTTATAATGTTGAAAAATATTTATCGGAATGTCTGGACAGCGTTTTAAATCAAACCTTTAATGATTTTGAAATTATATGTGTGGAAGATTGTTCAACTGATAAAACAAAACATATTTTACAACAATATGCTAAAAAGCATAAAAATATTACTGTGTTTTATAACGAAACAAATCAAGGGCAAGCAATATCGCGCAATATTGGTATTAAGAATTCACATGGCAAGTATATATGTTTTGTAGATTCTGACGATTATATAAGAAAAGACTGTTTGGAAATACTTTACAACCACGCAGAACAAGATAATTGCGATATCGTTATGGGCTCTATAAAGGTTTTTGCTGAAAACAAAAAAGATAATATCTATGTAGAACGAAGCAACGAATTACAAAAATATGTCAATTTTACACCTTTTTCAATATTGCAAGTAACAAACAAAAATTCTGTTGAATGTTATGAAACATTAAATTGTTGTCCTGTTAATAAATTATACAAACGCGATTTTTTAACCAATAATAATATTTATTTTATAAACAAAAAATGTTTCCATGAAGACGATGGATTTTGGTTAAAAATATTGGCTTGTAATCCATTGATTTGTGGGGTATCAGCCAACACATATTTTTACAGAATACGAAGCCAGTCAACAATAGATAAAATGGCTTTGAGCCAAAAAACACATTTATCTAATATAAAAGAATCTTTAAAAGATGCGCTGTTTTTTGTAAAAAGCAAAAAAAACAAGCCGCTGGGACGATTTATAAAATCCAAGATTTATAAATTATCAAAACACAGATTCGTTTACTTTGTTTGGGACAAGGTTGAAAAGCGTCTAAGAATACTGTTTTTACCAATATTCAGTCGCGATGAACGCAAAATAAAACTGTTGGGAATTCCTGTGTATAAATTCAAAAAACAAACACAAATATTATTTTTGATGGACCATATGATAATGGGTGGACTGGAAAAGGTTTTATTACAATATTTGGAAATATTGCACCAAAAAAACATCCAATGCACAGTGATTTCAAAAGAAATTGTTACAGATGATTACTTCCTTGATTTTTTTAGAAGACACAAAATAAAATTTATTGAATTAAAAAAACATAAATTGTTTAGAAAATTAAAATTATATTGGTATTTATATACAAAAGATATAATTATAAATTTTGATAATTTTTC
>JAZURV010000011.1:0-79101 GCA_045606425.1 Candidatus Enterousia sp. | reverse complement strand
TACAGATGTACAAACGTGCCTGACAACAAACGGGTACGACGAAACGCGTCCAACATCAACAGCGTCGCAATCGTCTGTTAATGCATGTTCTGCGGAAATTGCAACATGTATGTCTGTGACAGGATATAAACCAAAAGATGGCACCAGATTGACATTACGCGCGATGCGTGATTGGGTGGTAAATATTTCTTCTGTCGAAGATGATGATTCCGACACAGGTTCCCAATCTTCTTCATCCGATACACCTTCGGAAAGTGTAGTATCTTGTCAGGTCAACCAGTGGCTTAGCGAAGGAAACTGCACCGCCTGTCCGACAGTCCAAGTCGGTTATAGAACAAACGATAGGTTTGTACAGACAACATCTAGCGACAAAGTCGCAACCGTTTCTGACGGGGGACAAGATACCAGCTGTGCATGCCCCAGCGGTTATGAATCTGTTTATGTAAACGGATATTCTATTACTAGTACTGGAACAAACTATACTTTAAGATGTGTCCGCCAGGCATCGTCTTGCGAAAGCAATGAATATATTAAAAATGGCGTATGCACAGCATGTCCGACCGGTGCCACACGTAATAGCGACGGCAATGGTTGCTCGTGTTCTAATGGTGGTGCATGGAACGCATCAGATAACAGCTGTTGTGCCGCGAATTCATACGTGAAAAACGGCCAATGCAAAGTTTGTCCAAGTGGCAGTACAGCAACCGCGAACGGTTGCACATGTACAGACTACAGCAGAGCTTTTTATGTGGAATACACAGCCGAAGATTTAACAAACACGTTTGTGTCAACTTCTGGCAACGCAGGTGAGTGCGTCACTTCAGACCAGGTAGATCTTGCAGAGGCTTGTGGCGGTCTGTACAGATACCCAATTGTTAATAATTATGGCACGTTAGCTCTTACAGGGAACCAATTAAATTGTACAGCCTGCCCATCAGACGCTATTTCGGGTGGTTGGTATAATTGTGATTCTAGTGGCGCCAATTGTTTCTCTGGTTGCTATTGCATATCTGGTACTTGCAATTAAAACAAACCGCCCGAATGGGCGGTGTTTTTTTGTAATAATATGCAATTGTAATAATTGTTTTTTCCCGTATTGTGCTGACACGACACCCTGCCCTGCGCGCCCCGCGGGTGGTGGATTATTCTGCTATGTCCAGATGACGGATTTCTTCTTTGATGTTTGACAGTTTTTCTGTACGGTCGTGAATCTGACCATAAAAATCTGACTGTTTTAATTCCCCTCCGCGGGAGGGGAGGGCCCGCAGGGCGGGGAGGGGTCAAATTAAATTCAATTTATTAAATCTATATTTTGCTTTATCCATATCAAAATATTAGACATATCTTGTTTTACATCTTTGTCTGATATTCTTAACACGTGTATTCCCAAAGATTTCATGTATTCATCACGAGCCCGGTCATATTCATATTTGGTATCGTGCGACCAACCGTCTATTTCGATAACCATATTTTTTTCATGACAATAAAAATCAGCAATATAATCACCTATTACTTTTTGTTTTGTGAAACGAACGCCCAATTTACTCTGTTTTAATTCGTTCCAGAGCAAGGCTTCTGACAGATTGCCAGTGCGACGATTTGCGCGTGCCAGATTTTTAAGTTTTTTATTATATGGATTTATCATATTGTCATTTTATTTATGAAAAATAATGAATTCAATAATAAATTTTATTGGACCCCTCCCCGTCTTGTCGTCACTGCGTTCCGCCAATCCACCCCTCCGGCGGAGGGGAATTATTCTGCTGTGTCCAGATGACGAATTTCTTCTTTGATATTCGACAGTTTTTCTGTACGGTCATGAATCTGACCATAAAAATTAGATTTAGATAAATTTACTGCATATTCCAATGCATGCGACCAGGCAAGCGCATCTGAATTTCCATGCGTTTTTATCGAAAATCCGTTTAACCCCAAAAATACAGCCCCGGCATACGAACGCGGGTCAATTTTATTCTTTAACCGTTTGAATAAATGCACCAAGAAAAATGTTCCCAATATAGCAATCAGTGAACGCTTATAATTTGCCTTTACAATGCGCGAAATCATTTTTGCGGTACCTTCGACCGTTTTTAACATAACATTGCCTGTAAAGCCATCTGTGACAACAACCTGGACATTTCCAGCGGTCACATCGTTCCCTTCGACAAAACCAATGTATTCGTATGGCAATTCATCGATATGTTCCATCAAAATTTTATTCAATCGCTGCAGTGTTTCGTTACCCTTGGTTTCTTCTGCGCCGATATTTAAAATACCAACACGCGGACGCTTCATTCCACCGATAATTTCTGCATACACCGAACCCAGTATCGAAAAATCAAACAAAATTTCTTCGTCACAATGAACATTTGCCCCCAAATCCAGACCAACAACCCGCGTATCGCCATTCCCAGACGGCAACATTGTTGTAATCGCTGGACGCGAAATGCCATCAACTGTTTTCAATGCCAATTTGGACAACGCCATCAAAACACCTGTGTTCCCCGCAGAAACAACCGCAGTTGAATTGCCTTCGCGGACATCTTTGATTGCCATGTACATCGAAGTATCTTGGGCGTGGCGAATAACATCGCGCACTTTATCTGTTCCGGAAATCACAGATTCACAATGAATAATTTCACAATTACGCGCAACACGCGGGAATTTCTTTAACAGCGGACGCAAAACGCGTTCGTTGCCAAACATACGGAAAAACACACCGTCTTCGCCGTGTTCGTATAAATACTGATTCATACCGCCCAACACAGCGCCCGGCGCGTGGTCGCCGCCCATTGCATCAACTGAAATTATTCTTTTGTTATCTGACATTTTAATATAAAAAAAGGGCGACTGGATAAAAATATCCATGCCCTTTAATTCCCTTTTTCAAGTATTATTTTGAACCGCATGCAGGGCAAACATGATGTGGACGTTTCTTTTCGCCACATTTCTTGCATACAGATACAGGCATCACAGACAATGCATCGTGTGAACGACGTTGTGCTGAACGTGCTTTACTTGTTTTACTTTTTGGAGTTGCCATTTTACAATCCTTTTTATTTGACTTTGTCTATTCTATTCATTTATTACGCATTTGCAAGCAAAAAATGCTTTCTTAATCGCTTAGCGCCTGGGCGATAAACATACCGTGATTGTGCATCAGCCCAACAACAGCACTGTGGTCGTCCAAACCAAAATGAAATTTATACCCTTGTTTTTCCAATTCGCAGATTGTTTCCAGTTTATATTCTGCCGTTGTTCCTGGATAATCGTGCGATTTGCAAAAAACCAATTTTTTTGCGTTTGGCAACAAATCATTTAACAGTTTTTCAACTTTTTCTTGACCCATCGCCCAACGACCTGTGATGAAAACCAAAGTGAATTCACGCCCCAAACATTCCAGCACCGGCAACATTGTTTCATTTGGTTCGCCAAAATGGTCATAGTTTGGCACTGCAAATTTATGTGTCACTACGCCATCTATATCACAAAAAATCGCAGGTATTTCTTTCATTTCTTTATTCCATAAAATACCCGGCATTTCACAAATGCGAAAATACCGGGCATTTTGTTGTTTTATTAAATATCCAACAACTGTTGTTGTTCGCCACCTTCGCGTGCCAATTTTTCTGCACGTTCTTCTTCTTTTGCGATTTCGCGAACACGACGAACATAGGCACCTGTTCCAATTGGAATCAAACGACCAACCGCCAGGTTTTCATTTACGCCAACCAATTTATCCGTAGAACCGTTGATTGCCGCATCAACCAATACCTTGGTTGTCTGTTGGAACGCCGCATTAGATATGAATGAACGCGATGTCAAAGATGCGCGGGTCAAACCAACCAAAACCTGAGATGCTTCGG
Organism: Candidatus Enterousia sp.; assembly: GCA_045606425.1. Classification (GTDB taxonomy): domain Bacteria; phylum Pseudomonadota; class Alphaproteobacteria; order Rs-D84; family Rs-D84; genus Enterousia. Next base: position 75,235 of record JAZURV010000011.1, on the reverse strand, counting down.
CGATGCGACCACCATCTTTTGCAACACGGGCGTTTTCTTCTTCGAAATCAACACGGTCAACAACTTGTCCTGACAAGAATGCTGTATCCCCAGGATTGCTGATTTCAACACGACGCGTCATTTCACGAATCAAAATTTCAATGTGTTTGTCGTTGATGGACACACCCTGCAGACGATAAACCTGTTGCACCTGTTCCACCATAAATTGCGCCAATGCCTTTTGTCCCAAAATACGCAAGATGTCTTGTGGTACCGGGTCACCATCGACCAATTTATCGGCTTTGCGAACTGTATCACCGCTGCGAACCAACAAATTGGTTCCCTTTGGCACAGCGTATTCAACTGGCGCAGTACCGTCGGTTGGTTCAATGCGAATTATAATCTTTGATTTCGCATCTTCTAATTCGACTGTACCGTCAATTTCTGCCAACAAAGCAGGATTTGCAGGACGACGAATTTCCAACAATTCTTCTACGCGTGGCAGACCGCCAGTAATATCGCCTGTCTTCTTTGTTTGCACAGGGATACGCGCCAAAATGTCACCTGCATGTATCGCGTCGCCATTGGACACATTCAATGTTGAATATGTTGGCAATAAATATTCAGCGACTTTTTTACCACCCAACGAAATTATGTTGCCTTTGTCGTCAACCAATCTGATAGATGGGCTAAGTGCCTTTTTAGTATTCGCTTTCCAATTTATAACCTTGCGCGAAACGATACCTGTCATTGAATCGACTTCTTCCTGATAGGAAACATTTTCGACCAAATCATTAAACGATACGATACCGTCTTTTTCGGCGATGATAGTGTTGGAATATGGATCCCATTCGGCAACTTTTTGACCTTTTTCGACCATGTCGCCATCGTTCACCAACAGCATAGATGCGTATGGCAACGCGACAGTGAATAATTCTTTACCGTCACCGTCAACAACACCGATTTTACCAGTACGCGACAATACCACCACACGACCATTGGAATTTGTAATTGTGTTCACATTATCCAATTTGATTTTACCTGCAACCGGCATTTCGATGAAGTGTGATTCAGAACCACCTTCGGCAATACCACCAATGTGGAAGGTACGCAAAGTCAACTGGGTTCCAGGTTCACCAATGGATTGACCTGCAATCAAACCAACGGCTTCACCAACATGTACCAATGCATTTCTGGACAAATCCATACCATAACATTTTGCGCACAATCCATCACTTTGACATGTCAAAACGCTGCGCACATCAACAGATGGCAATCCTGATTCGTTGATTTGACGGGCAGCAGATTTTGTAATCAAATCACCAGCCTTTACAATAACTTCTTTGGTCAAAGGATGAACGATATCGTGAGCCGCCGTACGTCCCAACACTACATCACCCAGCGCAACAGTCAATGTAGAACCTTGATATACTGGTTTTGCAGTGATAAATTCATGTGTTCCACAATCGTGTTCTGTGATAACTGTGTTGATTGCCAGGTTAACCAAACGACGTGTCAAATAACCAGCTGATGCGGTTTTCAACGCCGTATCCGACATACCTTTTCGCGCACCGTGTGTTGATGTAAAGTATTCGGACATGGTCAGACCTTCTTTAAAGTTCGAAATAATAGGAACTTCGATAATCGAACCGTCTGGTTTCTGCATCATACCACGCATACCTGCCAACTGCTGAATCTGACCCTTAGACCCACGGGCACCAGACAAAGCCATCATATGGATAGAATTCCAATTATCGCCAGATGTGTTACCCAGTGATGCATACGCTTTATCACCCAATTCGTCAGTTGTGTGCTGCCACAGGTCAATCAGTTTGTTGTGACGTTCACCGCTGGACAACAAACCGTTTTGATATTGCGTTTCGATTTCTGCCGCGGCTTTTTCAGATTTTGCAATCATTGCTTCTTTGTCAGATGGAACAACGATATCGTCAAATCCGATTGAAATACCACTGCGTACAGCCTGTTCAAATCCAGTATCTTTCAACGCGTCAGCCAACAAAATCATAGCCTTGTCGCCACAACGTTCATAGGTTGTTGCCAACAATTTTTTGATTTCTTTCACTGGCATAACTTTGTTTACCAAATCAAATGGCATATTGTCAGAATCTGGCAACAATTCGCCCAAAATCATACGACCGGCTGTTGTTGCGTATGTTTTACCCTTGATACGCGCATAAATTGGTGTATGCAATGTAATTGTTTTGTTTTCCAATGCCAGTTTGACTTCGTCCATGCCAGAAAATCTTGGTGATTTCTTTTCATCGTGTTCACCATTCATCAACGAGATATAGTAAACACCCAACACCATGTCCTGGGACGGAACTGTCATTGGTTCACCATTTGCAGGCGACAATACGTTATTTGTTGATAACATCAATGTACGCGCTTCCAGTTGTGCTTCCAAAGAAATCGGAACATGCACAGACATCTGGTCACCGTCAAAGTCCGCATTGAATCCTTTACATACCAATGGGTGCAGACGGATTGCCTTGCCTTCTATCAAGACTGGTTCAAACGCAATCAGTGACAATCTGTGCAAAGATGGCGCACGGTTCAACAATACAGGATGTTGGTAAATAACTTTTTCCAATATTTCCCATACGATGTCTTCGCCGGCTTCGACCATGCGACGCGCAGTCTTTAATGTATTTGCATAATCGCCCGCCATCAATTTAGCATAAACAAATGGTTTGAATAATTCCAATGCCATTGTTTTTGGCAGACCAACCTGGTGCATACGCAATGTTGGTCCAGGCGTAATAACACTACGGCCTGAATAATCAACACGTTTACCCAACATGTTCATACGGAAACGGCCCTGTTTACCGCGCAAAGAATCGGATAACGATTTCAATGGACGACGGTTTTGCGAAACCATTGGACGCGCTTTGTGTCCGTTATCAAACAAAGAATCGACCGCTTCTTGCAACATGCGTTTTTCGTTACGAACGATAATTTCAGGCGCGTGCATTTCCATAAATCTTTTCAAACGATTGTTGCGGATAATCACACGACGATACAAATCGTTCAAATCAGATGTTGCAACATGCCCCGCATCCAATGTGACCAATGGACGCATATCTGGTGGGATAACCGGGATAATATCCGGCAACATCCATGCTGGTTCGGTCTTAGAATCCAGGAACGATTCAACCAGTTTTAACTGTTTGATAATGGATTTGCGTTTGGCTTCAGATTTAGTTTCTGCCAATTCTGCGCGCAAACGCGTTCTTTCATCACCCATATCCAAATTAGCAATAATGGAACGAATACCTTCGGCACCAATACCAACATGGAAAGAATCTTCGCCAAATTCTTCAACGGCTGCCTGGTATTCATCTTCGCTGATAACGTCATATTGTTTCAGGCTGGTTAAACCTGGTTCTGTCACAATATACGCATCATAAGAAATAACCTGTTCCAATTTCTTTTGTGGCAAATTGTTCAACAGTGTGGCAATTTTGCCTTCGCGTAAAAACCAAGTATGCGCCACAGGAATCGCCAATTTAATATGTCCCATGCGTTCACGACGAACAGCAGAAGAACCAACTTCTACGCCACAACGTTCGCAAACAACGCCACGGAATTTAATGCGTTTATATTTTCCGCATGCGCATTCGTAATCTTTGACTGGCCCAAAAATTTGTTGGCAGAACAAACCTTCGGCCTCTGGTTTCAAGGAATGATAGTTGATTGTTTCTGGCTTTTTCACTTCACCATGCGACCAAGACAGAATTTCTTCTGGGGACGCAATAGAAATACGCAAAGCATCAAACTGTTCCTTGGTTTCTATTTGTCCAAATATCTTTTGCAACATATTTGTCATGTGTTTTTGCTCCTTTTAAGTCACTAAAAGTGCCTTGTGGCCGGCGGGCGTTTTTACGCGCCCGTTGGCCCGGCCACTAGTCTATTTTCTTTGGTGTTAATGCCAACCCAAGCCCGCGCAATTCACGCACAAGTACATTGAATGCTTCTGGGGTACCTGTTTGGATATCGTTGTTGCCAGAAATAATTGCTTCGTACATTTTATTTCTGCCGACGATATCGTCAGATTTTACGGTCAACATTTCACGCAACAGGTGTGCTGCACCGTGCGCTTCCAATGCCCAAACTTCCATTTCTCCAAGTCTTTGACCACCCATGTGCGCCTTTCCAGACAAAGGTTGTTGTGTGACCAAAGAATAGTTTCCGGTTGAACGCGCATGAATCTTTTCATCAACCAAGTGATGCAATTTCATCATGTACATTACACCAACCGTCACAGGACGGGCAAATTTTTCACCGGTAACACCGTCGTACAATGTAAATTGTCCAGATTCTGGTAATTTAGCCAATTTCAACATCGCCTTGATTTCTTCTGGTGTTGCACCATCAAATGTTGGGGTTGCCATTGGAACACCATTACGCAACAGCGCCGCTTCGGCACGGACATCTGTGTCGGTCATTTTTTCCAATTTTTCAGCAACAGATTTACCATAAATCTTGCCCATAATATTGCGCAAGTCATCTGTCACAGCGCGTTTTTGTTTGACTTCGTCCAAAACTTCGCCAATCTGTTGACCCAACGCGCGCGCCGCCATACCCAGGTGGGTTTCGAAAATCTGACCAATGTTCATACGCGATGGCACACCCAATGGATTCAACACGATATCAACAGGTGTTCCGTCTTCCATATGTGGCATATCTTCGATTGGAACAACGCGGGACACAATACCCTTGTTTCCATGACGACCTGCCATTTTATCACCAGGCTGCAATTTCATTTTGTGTGCGATGTAAACCTTGACTTCTTTCAAGACACCTGCACCCAAAGATGTGCTTTCTGTTGCTTTGGCAATTTCAGCATCTGCGCGTTCATTTAAATCTTTTAATTTAATCAAATGTTGTTCGCGCAATTCATCGATTTTCGCCTGAATTTCCTTGTTGGAAACGACCAGTTTTTTCATATCAGATGCACGGATACCTTCGAAAACTTCTGCAGTCAATTTTTTACCAACAAACGGTTTCAAACTGCCTGTGCCTGCGGATATAGTTGCGTTTTCTGCCAACTGGAATACCTGGGCAGCAAAACCATCTTCGATAATCGCAGTTTCTTCGTCACGGTCTTTGTTGATTTTTTCAATTTTCTGCAATTCAATCATTTGTGTTCTGTCATCTTTTTTGACACCATGACGGGTCAAGACATTCACACCAATAACTGTACCTTCTTCGTTTGGTCCAACCTTTAATGAAGTGTCTTTGACATTCAAAGCCTTTTCACCAAAGATGTTACGCAACAGTGCTTCTTCTGGGGTCAACAATGTTTCAGATTTTGGTGAAACACGACCGACCAAAATATCACCCTGTTTTACGCGCGCACCAACATAAATAATACCAGATTCGTCCAGATTTTTCAGTGCTTCTTCACCGACATTTGGAATATCGCGTGTGAAACTTTCTGGGCCCAATTGGGTATCACGCAATTTGATTTCTTTTTCAACGATTTTGATAGATGTATAAACATCGTCACGTGAAATGCGTTCTGAAATCACAATCGCGTCTTCATAGTTATATCCGCGCCATGGAACGAACGCAACCAATACATTGCGTCCCAACGCCAATTCGCCGTAATTCATAGACGAACCATCCGCGATGATATCACCAGCAGAAATTCTGTCGCCAACATGAACCAATGGTTTTTGATGAATCAGTGTTTCACCATTTGAACGTTGGAATTTTTCCAGGTTATAAATATCTACACCGGTCACAACATTACGTGAATTCATACATTTAACCACGATACGGTTTGCGTCCACAGATTCAACAACACCGCTGTGTTTTGCAACCTTACCCGTGCGGGAATCACGCGCCACTTCGCGTTCGATACCGGTTCCAACCAATGGCGCCTCTACGCGCATCAGTGGAACACCCTGACGCTGCATGTTCGAACCCATCAAAGCACGGTTCGCGTCGTCATTCGCAACGAATGGTATCAAACCTGTTGCAATAGATACTACCTGACGCGGTGCAACGTCGATTAAATCGATTTCGTCCTTTGGCACCATTGTAAATTCGCCGTCAACACGTGCAGTCACCATATCTTCTGCCAAAACACCAGTGTTTGTTGTTGGTGTATTTCCCTGGGCAATTTTGTGACCCAATTCTTCATCGGCAGTCAAATATACCATTTCATCGGTAATTTTACTGTTTTTAACAACATAGTATGGTGTTTCAATAAATCCATATGGATTCACACGCGCATAAGATGACAAGTGTGAAATCAACCCAATATTCGCACCTTCGGGGGTGTGAATTGGGCACAATCTGCCATAATGTGTTGGATGAACGTCGCGGACGTCGATGCCGGCGCGTTCACGGTTTAATCCGCCAGGACCCAGTGCGGAAATCAGACGTTTGTGTTCAACCTCTGCCAATGGGTTATAAGAATCCATAAATTGAGATAATTGTGAAGTTCCCAAGAATTCAGAAACCAGCGACATCAACGGTTTTGCGTTGATAACATCCTGGGGTTGCATTGTTGCAATATTCGGAGATGTCAAACTTTCACGGACCAATCTTTCAATACGCAACATACCATTACGGAATGTTTGTTCAAACAATTCGCCCACTGCACGAACACGACGGTTAGACAAATTGTCGATATCATCGATAACATCTTTGTGGTCGATGATGTTTGTCAATGTCTTTAACACCGCCAAGAAATCAGATTTGGTCAATGTGCGTTCATCTTCTGGTTTTTTGCCAGAATCTATTTTCAAACGCTTGTTCATTTTGAAACGACCAACCGCAGACAAATCATAATATGCCGGGTCAAATCCCTGACGCAGGAACAGATTTATTGCCGCTTCCAATGTTGGACGTTCGCCTGGACGCACCAAATCATAGATAGCAATCAGGGCTTCTTCGCGATTTGATGTTTTATCCGCAACCAATGTATTACGCATATGCGATGTGATTGTTGTATTGTCGATTGAAATTATCGAAATGTTTTTTACACCCAATTTTTCAATTTCATTTAATACTTCGTCTGTGATTTCTGTACCTTCTGGGAACAAAACTTCATCGCCGTTTTTAACAGCGCTGAACAAGTATTCACCAATCAGTGCATCGCGTTCAATACCAAATTTTTTGGACGCGGTTTCGATTTTAGCCAAACGCTTAGCAGTCAGACGGTCGCCCTTTGCTGCCAACGCTTTTTTATCTTTTGGATTTATCAAATCGTAATTCAAACGATATTTATCCAAACCTTCGAATACATTCGTATCACCAACCCACAATTTACCATCGAATGACAATGGAATTTGTTTATAGAATGTCGACAGAATTTCTTCTGCGCTCATCCCTTCGATATTTGGTTTGCGTGGATCTGCGGCAAATTTCTTTTCGTCGCTTGCAGCAGGCAAACAACGCAACAATACTGTTGCAGGGATTTTACGACGGCGGTCGATACGAACATAAATAATGCCTTTGGATTCTTCAAAGTCAATCCACGAACCATGTTCTGGGATAATACGACCTGTATATGTTTCTGGATTGCCAGCAACTTTTGCTTCTTTTGTTGTACCAAAAACCACACCCTGGGCACGGTGCATCTGCGAAACCACAACACGTTCCACGCCGGCTGCGATAAAGCTGCCGCGTTCTGTCATCAGTGGAACATCGCCCATAAATATTTCTTGTTCTTTGATATCACGCAAAGATTTTTTACCATCTTCTGCGATATCCCATAAAATCAATCTCAGCTTCAATTTCAGTTTGCTGGAATAAGTCAAATTACGCAGCATACATTCTTGGACATTATATACAGGTTTATCCAATGTATATTCAATGAATTCCAAATCTGCGATTCCCGCATAGTCTTTAATTGGGAACATAGATTTGAACACATTTTGCAGCCCGATATTTTTTCTGTTTTCTGGGGCGACATCTGCCTGTAAAAAGTCTTTGTAAGAATTGTACTGAATTTCAACCAAATCAGGAAGCGGAGTTTGCAAAAAACTTTTACCAAAAGATTTTCTAAGTTTCTGGATAACTGCCATTTTCTGAATCCTTTTTATTTGTCTTTTTTGTGTATTTTGCAAACGAAAAAAGTATAAAACCTTTTTACGCCTGTGTGCCCGCCAAGGATTTTTACATCTTCAGCGGGCGGCGAAAATTGCATTTCTGCAATTATTTTGAAATCTTGCGATTTCGATAAAAATAGAAATTATTTCATTTCTACCTTTGCACCAGCTGCTTCCAATGTAGCTTTGATTTTTTCAGCTTCATCTTTAGCAACTGCTTCTTTGACAGCCTTTGGTGCAGATTCAACCAAAGCTTTCGCTTCGCCTAAACCCAAACCTGTGATGTCTTTAACAGCTTTGATAACAGCCAATTTGTTTGCACCGGCTTCTGCCAACACAACATCAAATTCTGTTTTTTCTTCAGCCGCTGCACCGGCAGCTGGACCAGCAGCAACTGCAACAGCAGCAGCAGCGCTTACGCCCCATGTTTCTTCCAATGCTTTGGACAATTCGACTGCTTCTTGGACAGTCAATTTTGACAATTCTTCAACGATTTTTTGAATATCTGCCATTTTAATACTCCTTCGTGAGTTTTATTTTAATTTTCTTTTTTTCCATATTCTGCCGAAACACGTGCCAGGCGTGATGCTGGTTCGACCAATATACGTGCGATAGTACCACGAATTTCCAACAGTGATGGAAGCTTGGATAATTGCACAACGCCGTTCACATCCAGAAGTTCTGCATCCATTTTACCACCCAAAATTGTCAAATTTTGGTGTTCTTCGGCAAATTTTGCCAAAACTTTGGTGACCGCCAAAGCATCAGTTGCGACCGCAACCGCCGTTGGGCGTTTCATCAAATCAGATACAGCTTCGAAATTGGTGTCTTTCAACGCCAATTTCATCAAACGGTTTTTGACAACTTTGAATACGGAAACCAATGGGCGCAATTCATTACGCAGGGATTCCATTTCTTTCACTGTCAAACCATGGTTTTCGATAACGAAAACACCGTCTGCTTCTTTCAAGGACGACTGCAACGCTGAAATCAAATCTGATTTTTCTTCGCGTCTCATCTTTATATATCCTTTTAAGCTTTTTTTGTTCATCTTTCCATCTGTGGCGGTTGCCACGGGTGGGGCTTTTGTTCCTGCCCCAAAGAAATCTTTCTTTGTCTATGATGGGAATTAAGTGATTTTGTTCACACCATCAGTCTTGGACAGAAATCTCGGTTTATGGCGGGTTGTCCCCACCATAAAATTATTTTACATCAACCTTCAGACCTGGGCCCTGGGTTGTTGCAACGCTGCACCCAAGGATATATTGACCCTTAGCCGATGCAGGTTTAACTTTTTTCAATTGTTCAATTAACGCATTTGCATTTTCGACCAATTTAGATGTTTCAAAAGACATTTTACCAATTCCAGCATGGATAATACCTTTCTTTTCAGCACGGTATTCAATCTGTCCAGCCTTTGCATTGGCAACTGCTTCTGCTACATTGTTTGTGACGGTACCCAATTTTGGGTTTGGCATTAAGCCCTTTGGTCCCAAAACACGTGCAACCTTTGACATCTTTGGCATCATATCAGGTGTAGCAATAACACGGTCAAAATCCAAAAACCCATTTGCAACTTTATCAATCAGTTCTTCACCACCGATAACATCAGCGCCAGCCTTTTTGGCTTCATCTTGTGAATTTACTGTGAACACTGCAACGCGGACTTTTTTACCTGTGCCGTTTGGCAAAGATAACATACCACGGATATTTTGGTCTGCCTTGGTTACATCGATACCCAATCTGATTGCGATTTCCAAACTTTCGTCGAATTTTTTAGAACAAAAACCACGCAATGTTTCAATTGCTTCATCCAAAGCGTAAACTTTTTTGGCGTCTAAATTAGCCCAAGTTTGTTTTCTTTTTGTAACTTTCATGACTTAGTCCTCCACCTTTACGCCCATAGAACGGCATTGACCTGCAACAATGTTGCATGCTGATTCAATTGTAGAGCAATTCAAGTCAGGCATTTTGTTCTTTGCAATTTCTTCGATTTGTGCCTTAGAAATTGTGCCAACGAAATCGCGTCCTGGTTTATGCGAACCAATTTTCAATTTCAATGCTTTTTTGATATAGTATGACACAGGTGGCAATTTCATAATAAATTCGAAACTGCGGTCTGTATAAACAGTGATTATGCAAGGAATTGGCATTCCTGGTTCTTTATCTGCTGTTTTGTCATTAAATTGTTTACAAAATTCTGCGATGTTCACACCCGCAGCACCCAACGCCGGCCCAATTGGTGGCGCAGGATTGGCTTGTTTTGCTGGGACAACCAGTTTAACAATCCCTTTCAGTTCTTTTTTTGCCATAATTACACCTCTTGTTTGTTTAGTGTTCGTGGTTCGATGTGGCGCATCTTCCACGGGTTTTATTTAACCAACGGGTTAAATTCTTTCAACTTGGGCGAATTCCAATTCAACACTGGTTTCGCGACCAAATACCAAAATAGTCACTGTCATTTTCTGTTTAACATTATCAACATTAGATGCGATACCATTAAAGTTCGCAAATGGACCATCGATAACATGTACTTCCTGGCCATCTTCATAGACAGTGTCTTCTGCGACAACAGAGCCTTCTTCGACCTGTTTCAACAGGCGGCGTGCCTCTGTTTCGCTGATAGGAATCGGTTTAGACTGATTTTTAACCTTTTGTCCCAAAAACATAACAACATTAGGCATCAGTTTAACCAAAGAAAAGGTTTCGTTATTCATAACCATTTGAACAACAATGTATCCTGGGAAAAACTTTTTTTCTGTTTTAACACGTTTGCCGGCTTTTACTTCGGAAACTTCGCGTGTTGGGACCAAAATTTCCCCAAAATAGGCGTTTAATTTACGTTTATCGATTTGTTCACGCAATTCACGGGCGACTTTGTCTTCACATGAAGTATGAACATTGACGACGAACCACTGCATTTTTTCTTCCATGATACATTCCTTTTTAGAAAATCCAGTTCACCAAAGCGTTTAATATGCTGTCCACTATAAAAAAGAACAACGCAGCCAAACCCGAAAACAACAATATCATAAATGTAGTATGAATAACAGTTTCGCGTGTTGGCCACACTATTTTAAACCATTCGCTACGGACTGCTTTGACAAAATCTATTATTTTTTTCATGTATTTTCCTAAATTTACGCCTTGTTTATCAGCATTTTTTCTGGCAGGGGCTAAAGGAATCGAACCCTTATCCGCGGTTTTGGAGACCGATATTCTACCGTTGAACTAAGCCCCTTTTATTACTTTTATACCTCTATGCCCATAACCACACCCCGGCATTTCTGCCATTTTATACTGATAATCGGTCAAAGCATAGCACACCATTATTAAAAATCAAGCGGAAATATTATAAAGGTTTTTAATTTTTTGCGCAAGTGAAAAAAGCATTGTCTATTTATAGATTTTGTGATATAGTTCATGGTGAATCCAATGGGAATTGGGTTCGGGACTTAGAACATCCCAGAATTGAGCGGCACAAAAGTGCTGAATTCGTCCTTGGCGCATTCGCGTCAATGCCCTGACACAGGTCGGGGTGCCACGCAAGTGGGGCATTTCTCGATTATGCTGTTCTAACCCCCGACCACCAATTTCTTTGGCGGTCTTTTTTTGGGAAACGGGGGAAAGAATGAAAAAGTTTTTTGTGTTATTATGTGTGCTGTTTGTGGGGATTGCACATGCGACAACTGTAAATATAGATTGGTTGATGGACGGTTCGACCTATGCACAGACAACATGTGAAACCGGCGGAAATTTTGCATTACCAAGCCCAACCCCAACAAAATACGGGTATCATTTTGTCGGATGGCAACAAAATGATGCGATTGGTTCTTGGTCACAATCCGGCACCCCAACACCAACAAATCCGATAGAACCGACTTTCAGGCAATTTGGAAATACTGTTTTGCGCGCAATCGGCAGTGGCGATAATTTTATTGCAGATAGTTATGACCCAACAACAGGGAAAATAACTAGAAGAGTCGGGGTCAAGGTGCTTGACGGAACGGAAGATTATACTTTAAACGGAAGTTTTTTGTCTATCAGTAAGTCAACATATTTCCCGGGCGCTTCTTTGCCGTCGTGGTCAACAAATATAATAAGTACACATTTCCCCGCTGGTGGTGCAGGTTCTACAAACGCAATATATGTTGGTAGCGCTAACGTAAACTTTACTGTCACAGCAACATTTCCAACAACAACCGATTGGACAAACTGGTTAAAGGCACAATACAACGCAGGAACCCCTGTAACCATCTATTATCCATTGGCAACACCTGTGGAAGAAAACTATAACGCACAATAAATATGCGAAAGATTGTTTTTATCTTTGTTGTTATTTTAAATGCAACCTTTGCATACGGGGGTTTAATCACCACAAACACTTCTAATTATTGTGATAATATTGAAATGGCGCCAAGTTTGTCCGCGGTGTTTGAAGCAAACGAATATACTTGTGCAAGCGGTTATTATTTACCGGCAAATCACGATGGGTGCGAACCTTGTCCAACTGACCATACTTGCAGTGGTGGAACATTTACTTTTGATGAAAACAATTCACAGGGGATATCTTACAATCCAACGATAACAAGTGGGTATAATTATGGTTGCGACCAAAATGTTATCTGGGGATTTCATACTGTTTTTGAACCAAATACACATATCTGTTCATCGGGTTATTATTTACCGGCGAATGTTGATGAATGCACCCAATGCCCTGCTGGCAACTATTGCGTTGGCGGGACATACAGTTTTAATGAAACGATAAATCAGGGAATCGAACCCTGTGCAACGGGCTATTCGTCTGATGCGGGCGCCACATCATGTACGCCGAACACTATCTTTATCACATGGGACCACGCAGATTCGACAGATATTACCGCAAATAATGCTGGTTCGGTCACTTACGGTGGCGATATCCGCACACCACAAAAAGCACAACATATCAACGGCAAGATATTTACCGGTTGGACATTTAATGTACCACAATAACCAGCCCCCACACATACACAAAAGACAAAATAAAAAAACATTATTTTTTGCTTGCGCTGGATAAATAAAATTGTCTACAATCATCTTACATAAGTGTAGGAGTCGCATTTGGCAAAGGTCATTGAACCACCCATTTTAATGTCCAGAATACTGGTATTCGTGCTGGCCACGGGGATTGTTGTGTTGGCAACAATGGGGTACACTTTGTTAAAAATGATTCCGTTGGAACGGCCAGAGGTTTTCTTTTTGCGCACACCAACGCGTTCTGCAAATTTGGTTATCACACCAATGAATTCTGACAGTGGCAATCAAAACATTATGAACCTTTATAAAAATGGTTTTGTTCGCGAATATGTAATCGCACGAAACACATTATCAACAGCCCCGGGATATACTGGCAAAAATTGGTCACGGATTGTTAAAAATTGGTCTGATGCCAGTGTTTTTTCTGATTTTACAAAAACCCGCCTGTATGAAGAATTCGCATTCGGTGACCAGATTCCAAATATTTCGTGTGATGTGAATTTCGTCAGCCAGAATAACGACAACCCTGTACTGCCGCTAAACAACGATACATATAATGTGAATTTTACATGGGTTTGTAAAAATATCTCTGGACAAGTGACAACAAAAAAGTTTAGGATACAAATAAGGATAAAATCAAATCTGGACGAAAACATGTCTGGAACAGAAGAAAACCTGGAAAAACTGCGCGATAATCCGTTGGGGCTTCAGGTTGTTCAATACAATGTTTTGGACGGAAAAGGTTTCGCAAATGGCGACCCACTTGATTCAGATGTGAAATCTTGGTAAAGATTTTGAAAAGGTAAGGAAAAAGACATGAATTTTGTAAAAACATGCAAATTTAGTATTTCTTTATTGACTGTTTTATGTTGCGCGTTTCCTGCACATGCAGAAGCAACTTTTCAGGCCGCGTGGGATAATCCAAACGCAAACATGGCCACGGGGTCAACAAAACCAGGATATGCAAACCTTACCTGGTCTACTGGAACTGTGTTACCAATAAAAACACGCGCAGGCATGGCGACATTGGTGACATTGCCAAATGGCGAAAAAATCGCCGATGCAGTTGCCGGTAACGACGGATTATTCGAAGTTAAAGCGTTAAAGGGCAGCGAAACAATGTACATAACGCCCGCAAGTGGTAATAACGGTAACGATACGAATTTAATTGTGACCGGACAATCTGGGAACACATACATATTCTATCTGCGTGCGTACCCTGTGAATTCCAGCGAAATCACATATTCCCAGGTTGATGTTTCACTGGGTGGAAATTCCAGAATTGCAAATACAAATACTGCACCGGTTGCAGGTGGTTCAATGGGTTCTATCTTTGGGAATTCTAATGCACAACAACCCAGTACCGTTGGTGTTGATGGCGAAGATTACGGGTGGATAAAAACAATGAAAATTGACCCGTCTGAATTCCGTTTTGATTTGGATATTTTTGTTCCAAACCCAGACGATTATGTTATTGCGCCCGAACGCGTATGGCGTGACCGCATATTTACATACATCGATTTTGGTGACAAAGTTATTTCAATGACCCAGCGCCCTGTGGTATCACTTTTGGTCGAAGGTGGCGAAAGCCCTGTTGGATTCCGCACAGATGGCGAAGACGGTCGTTTGTTGATTGTAGAGGCTGTTGGCGATATGGTTCTGCGCAGTGGTCAACGCATTGTTTGTATCAAAAAACGCGCAAAACCGTTCCTGATTGCTGATACCGCGTCCGTTATGGCACTGGCAGAGGCAAATGTTGCGCAATCACTGGCCGCGAACCAGTCTTTGAATGCGATTGCGTATGGCGACGAACAATACGCCATAAACCAAAGCATTATGGATTACAGCGCAACACCAATGTATGTGTACGACCAACAAAATCCTGTATACGGCGGCGGCAACGGTGTCAATATGATACCAACAGCACGCACAACGGCTGGCGCATATTTGCCACAAACAAATATTCCACTGATTTCCAGCAATCAGACTGGGGTCGCAGTTGAATTAAAATCTGACACTTCGGTCAAGGCATTGAATGATTACTGGACCAGTTTATTGGCAAAATTCAGTGGCGACGATGGCGAAGGAATTTTAAGTCCATATAAAAACAGTGTATTCTTTGCTGTTGATGAACAGGGTGTTGGTGATTTGGGTTCTGATTCCGCAACTGCGCGTCTGTATCGTTTACGCATTGGGCCATTGACCGACATCGATACTGCACAAAGACTGTGCGACCAATTGTTGAAATTCAGCGGCGCCAGTTGCCATGTGGTCAGAATACAATAAAGCGAACAAATGAAAAGTTTGAAACAACAATTTATAGAAATAAAAGAAAACACACCTAAACATATCCAATGGATATTGTTGGGGGCTGCGTTTGTTGTTGTTATCATTTTATTGGTTCTGTTGTTGGGTCATAAATCGTCTGACAATGTCGCAAACGAAAATATAAACGAAAATATTTTCATGGACGCAAATCCAAAAACCATAGATTTGACAGAAACCGAAGTTGGAAAAAGTATCAGCGACAGCATCAGTTTAACTGTCAACGCACCGGTTATGATAAAAAGCATAGACATCAATACCCCTGACATCACTGAAACAAATAATTGCGATGACAAAGTGTCTGATTATTGCATGATAAAGGTTATATACAAACCGCGTTCAGAACAACCTGAATCGAATGCAACATTGACTGTGAATTGGTATATTGAATCACAACCTGAAATTGTAAAAAGCCAAACGGTTGATATCAAATATTCGTCATGGAAAAAACCTGAACCAAAACCGGAACCGCGTCCAGAACCTAAACCAGAACCACGACCAGAACCACAACCAGAACCTGTCGCAGTGGTGGAACCAGAACCAGTTTATGAAACACCAGTGGAAGAAATAAAAACTGTGGCGATTGAAAATCCATTCAAAGACGAAGAACCAGACAATATGTTTGCATTGCCACCGGAACAGTGTTCTGAATTTGCGATACCGGGCTATGACCCATCTGGGCGTCAAATCGGTTGGATTAAACCAGAACACGGTGCAAATTATTTCCACCCATTTTCAGATAAGGATTGTTCCAATCCAACTGGAATATACGATATTTCAACAGGCGTTATAACATCACTGGACGACGGGTCAAAAATTGGTACAGATTCAGACCACATCGGTTACAGAAATGTTCGTTCGCGTAATTTAACCCTGCCAAATTTGGGCGCGCCAAAATCTTTTGTTGCACCAAATGAAAAGGGTACATTTGGCGAAAATGCAATATGGTTGGGCGATATAGGCGGCACTGGCACAATGGGAAAAATTATTGGTGATTGGGAAGGAAAAGAAATAGACAAAGACGCATTAAAAGGTTCCGGATTTGATTCAGAATCCGTAACCTCTTCACGTCCGTATGACAGAACATTTATATTGCGTCAATTCAAACCTATTCCGGCAACAATTGTTTCCGAAGTGCGTGCAGACCCCAGTGTTTATGGATGCAATAAAGTTGTTAGTGGTCGATGTGACCCAACAAAAAATCACAGCATTCCTGTACGCGCAACGGTTGACCGAAATGTTTATTCTGATGATGGACGCACAATAATATTACCAACTGGCACTTTGTTGATGGGATATCTGGACGGCAACCTGCCTGGACCGTACCAGGCGTTTGGTCGTATGAATATTAAATGGTACCAATTTATTCGACCAGATGGTGTTGAATTTAATTTTAAAGATGAAAATCAAGACCCATATTCTGCCGATGCCCAGGGTCGTATGGGTGTTCCAGGCCACGGCAGCACCGATTATGTTGAACAAATGGTTATGCCAATTTTAACTTCTTTGGTTCCGGCAGCAGTCAATATGATTGCCCCAATTGCAGATACTGTTATAAATCAAATCGATTTAGATAACAATACAGTTGTTCAATCGGGTACGATACGTTCATCTGAAATGGCAAAACAAGAAATTATAAATACATGGAATAAAATCACACAGAAACTGATTGTTGATGCAATCGATAATACTGTACCACCATTTTCAATTGCCGCCGGCACGCGTATAAATGTGTTTTCACCAGTTGATTTGATTGTCACATGCGATGAAAATGAAAACGCTGGTAAAAAATGTGCATTCACAACATATGGCAGCAAACAGCGTCGTAAATGGGCAGAATTGAAAAACAAAGTAGAAATCAACACCAATGACCCATCGTGGATTGGTCAGGTTCGTTCATTTAATTTGATAGAATATTGCGAAGACAAAAATGGCAAAGTGACAATCAAAAGCAACTGGGCAGAATCTGGTTATGATTATCGTACAGTTTACATGTATTGTGAATCGCAAAATTACCAGGCGATAAACACCGCAAAACAAAACGCATATAATCAAAATCAGCAGGAAAAATTCCAACAAACTTATGGCACTGCTGATAATCGTGATGCAGAACAAACCAAGGCATATAATCAAGATGTCTTGGGATTAAAATATGACGAAGAAGAAAATATAATAAATCCATGGTCAAAACCAAACGACCCAATTGTAGCAGAAGAAGAAATTTTGACCTGTGAAGGCGGCATCACCCCCGATACCAATGGATGCTGCCCTGGCGAAACATATACCGACATGGGCGACGGCACATTTGCATGTTGTCCACCAGGGGACGGTGACTGTATAGAACCGTTCAACATGAAATAAAAGAATCCGCGTTTGCGGGTTTTTTTATTTCAAACGATTCGAAATCGCAGAACAAAAAAGCCGTTTCGAATCGGTTTTTCGATTCGTGTTTCTATTTACGGTTGTATAGTTTCACACGATTCGATTTTTATTATACTTTTAGGTGCATTAGGAAATAATGCACTTTTTTTAAATGTAACCAACATATAACAAAAGGAGAAAAAAATGTTACAAAACACACAGAAAAACGATGAATTAAACACAACAGACAAATTCCAAAATGCAGAACAATTATGGTTTTGGTTTTTATATTCTAAATCTATACAAAACGGATTTCGATATAATAAATCGTCATTAAAAAGACCCTGTGAAATACTGGATGTCGAAAGTTTGATTACAAAACTTTATCTGTGCGGAAAACTGAGCGAAGAACAATTGGCGGTGATGAAAAAATTTGGCGATAAAAAACGCGCCCCACACCAATATATTTATTCTGAAAATCGTGCCGCAGCGTTGTGGAAATCTGCGATGGATATCTTGGGTGAATATGCCAGAAAACGCGGTTGGTTGGTCGATTAAAACACAAAGGTAAATATTATGTTATATATCGGGTTTTCAAATTATTCACACAAAATTCATGCACGGTTATTCTGTCGGGAAATAAAACACTGTGCACCAATTATTGTTGACGGCGACACAGTGATTATTTATCAGTTTGTACGCATAAATAAAATCGTAAAAATATTTATAAAAAGGACTGATTTAAAAATACTGAAAAAACATGGCTGGCAAATCATAAAATATTCAAACGATGACCATATACAATTGAATCGTTTTTGTTTAACCTGTGTGCAATTTACAAAGCGCGCCTGTGGTATTAAAAACATTCAGATACAAACCCCAATGGGATTATTGAAGTATCTGAATAAAAAATAAAAAAATGCCCGTTTGGGCATTTTTTATTTCGATGTCTTTTTAATTATGTACATTTGTAAAATACCAAACAAATTAGACACTGTCCAATACAGCACCAATCCCGCAGGCATCCATGCAAACAATACTGTGAATAACACAGGCATCCATTTCATCGCGCGCTGGGTCGATGCAGCAATATCATTTTGTACACCGCTTTGTTTTGGCGTTTGCAAATATTGCTGCAACCACATTGTCAATCCCATCAGTATTGGTAATATAAAATACGGGTCCATCGCTGCCAAATCCGATATCCATAAAAACCGCGCAGAACGCATTGGAACAGATATCAATAGTGCCTTGTACAGTGCGAAAAAGATTGGAATCTGAATCAGCATTGGTAAACACCCCGACATAGGCGATGTTTTATGCGTCTGATAAATTTTCATCATTTCCATTTGCAGACGCACTTTATCATTTGCGTACAATTTCTGGACGCGTTGCAATTCAGGTTGCATTTTCTGCATCGCCATTGTTGAAACATAGGATTTGCGTGTCAATGGCCATATCAGAATTCGCAACAACAATGTCATCAAAATAATCGCAACACCATAATTACCAACCAACGCGTACAACCAATTTATTGTCCACAACATTGGTTGGGCGAAAAACCAGAACCAACCATAATCCATAGTCTTTGCAATACCAGGAATGTGTTGCGCAGCGTTATTCAAAACATCGCTTTGACGCGGGCCAGAAAAAACATAGGTTTGTATTGTTTGTTCTGATTTCGGTGCAATTTTGATTGGCAACACGTTTGTTTGTGCGAAATACAAATCTCCACTTTTTTTCAATGTAATTGTTTGGTCTGTGGTATCCATAGACGCGATTGTTTCCCAATACTGGTCTGCAAAACCAAATGACGCATTCACAGACGAATATGCAAACGATTTTTTATTTAATTTATTCCAGTTTACATAATCCAGTTTAGAATTCGCATAAACAACACCACCTGTTTCAACCACACCTGAAGTGTTATCGTTAGCGCTTTGCGTAATTTGTGTGTATGGTGCGATACTGATTTCATGGTTCGTTTTATTTTTTACCGTATCCGTCACATTTATAACATAACCATCAACAGATATCTTGCGCATAAAATGTACGTTTGGGTTATCCCAATGCATTTCCCCAGATTTCATTTCCCAATGCGTGTTTATGTTTGGAACAACGACATCAGACGAAACATAACCAATTTCGACAAAGTTATTTTCAGCGTTTAACAACGAAACATGTTCATCTGATTTTGAATCTTTTTTATGCTTATTCAACGATACATTGGAAATACGCAATCCCTGGACATCAAAAGAAACATCTTCGCTTGCGATATTGCGTGTTTTTGCATTTGATTGTTCGATTGTGATTGGGGCAACTTCTTTGATTTCAGCATTTTGTGGTTTAAACCACACCCCCATTATCCACCATGCAAAAACAAACAATAACAGCCACCACAAAAAACCCGAAAAACGCGACGGCTTTTTTGTGTTCATTTGGTTCCACTGATTAAACCCAGACTGATTATCCATATACTGTACCATAATGTTTCCTTTTACTTACATTTCTTTCTGTTCAAAAACAGGTTTATTAAATACAAAATTACACCAAATGTTATAAATACATCACCAACATTAAATATTGCCGGGAATGTCCACAATCCACCGATGTGCCATTGTATAAAATCTGTGACCGCACCAAAGCGGACACGATCAACAAAATTTCCAATCGCACCACCAATAATAAATGCCAATGGCAAATATTCATAATCACACGCACGTTTCACCATATAATAAATCAGCCATAAAATAATCAGTGCTGTTATAACACTTAAAATAATCGGCATCATGAAATTAAAGGCAGAAAAAGAAACGCCGCGATTCCAAACAAAATGTATGTTGAATAAATTAGACAAACCATAATCGCCACCAATCAAATCGCGCCAAGAAATGATAACACCATTTATGTGGCATTTCGCACAAATCGCATTTGGGTTATAGATTATATCACCATATTTGTCTGCCAGCAAATGCAGGATATAGTGTTTAGAATAAAAATCAGCAATAAAAACAATAAAAATAATTGCTATATATTTTAAAAACTTTTTCATGTTTTCTCCGTTTTCAAAAATATAGCAATTAGATATTATAAAATCAAATATAAATGATTATTTTGTATTTATTGGTTTCTTCACATTTTCATAGTCATTTTCACGCAGATAATCAACCAACGCATTTATCTTTGCCGCAGAATACCCCATGTTCGCCATAATATCTGCGCCCAAGATAAACGAAGATTCTATGATTTCAGGTGTTGCAGATTTTACGCCCAAACGCAACAATTCCCGTGAAGATTTAAGATTACGCGCACGCGCAAAGATTTTGATACGTTTAGATATTCCATGAATTGTTTCGACAATGTCACGCGCGGCAACCTCATCATCCAGCGCAATAACAACAGCCTTGGTCTTGTTGACCCGCAAACCGGCAGCCTGTAAAATCGCCTTTTTCTTAGAATCGCCATAAATCACATTATATCCATCTTCGCGGGCAAGGACCACTTCGTCAACATTGCCGTCAATTGCAACATACGAAATGTTTTCAGTTTCTAACATCTGGGCAATAATTTGTCCCATACGGCCAAAGCCACAAATTACAACACTGGGGATTTCTTCTGTTGTTCTTTCTGACAATTTTTTATTTCTGGAACCATCAAAGATGTGTCCTGATTTTAATACACGGTCAAATACCAATAATAATATTGGCGTCATCATAATAGAAACAATTATGATTGCAGTTAAAATTTCCTGATGGTCTGCAGGAATTGCAGAAATACCGTTTGTTTTCATCGTCTGCAAAATCAACAAACCAAATTCCCCACCCTGGGCCAGAATAAGGGACATTAAAGATGCCTCGTGCCCAGGAACATTACGAACGCGTGCAACCATGTACAGTGCAACAAATTTTACAAAAATCAAACCCGCTACCCCTGCCAGTACCACAGCCCAGTTATTCAACAAGAACGGCACATTTATCCCCATACCTAACACAATGAAAAAGAACGCCAAAAACAAAGTCGCATACGGTTCGATTGCAGCATTGACCTGATGACGGAAAACAGTTTCAGACATCAACATACCCGCCAAAAACGCACCCAACGCCGGCGGCAATCCCATTAAATTCAATACAACAGCCCACACCGCTATATTCACCATTATCGCCAAAACAAACGCTTCGCCTGACCGAATGCGCGAAACCATACGCATCAACGGATTTATAATAAACTTTGATACAATCACAACGCCCAGTATCAAACCAACAGACATTACCAAAATATCAATCGCAGATGCACCCAGATTTATGGATTTGCCCGTCATAACTGGCAACATCGCCAACAACGGAATCGACAACAAATCCTGGAACAATAAAATTGAAAAAGTCTGACGCCCCATATTTGTCTGCAACTGATTTCTGTCTATTAGAATTTGCAAATCTTCGGATGTGCTGGACATCGCCAAAATCAAAGATATCATTATCGTCGCCAGTATTGACCATGTGGTCAACCCAACCAAAATCGGGAATAACATTACAGCAACCATTAAAACCTGGGACGCACCCAAACCGAAAATTGTACGACGCAACTGCCACAGGCGGCGCATATTTATTTGTAAACCAATATTAAACCATAAAAACATTATGCCCAATTCGCCCAAGAAATTCCATGTTCCAGATAATTCAAACAAACCAAAAACATGTTCGCCCGCCAAAATACCTGTCAGCAAAAAAGCCAGCAAAGTCCCCATTCTGAAAAGCCGCATAAAAAACACTGCGATAAAAGCAATTACAAAAAATAAAAGTGTTGCTGTTGACATTTCTCTCTCCTGTTTGTTTGTATTATAGCAAATTTACATCTATATTTCTTGCTATTTTTAAAAAAATTGTTGGCGCGATTTCTTCGGCGCGTTCTGTACCGGTTAAACCGTATTGACCCCAATCTGTTTTTATTATTCCGCGTATCATTTTTCTGCGCATTCCAAATAATTTTGCGGTCAGTTTTTCCAGTTTGGTTATATCACCAATTTCTTTTATCTTGTTGGCATTTGGTATAATTTGCACAACTGCAGATTGAACCTTTGGCCGTGGAACAAATGCAGTGTTCGGAACATCAAACAATATTTTTGTGTCCGCAATCAAATTGCACAAAACCCCCAATCGCCCATATTGTTCATCACCAACATTTGCAACTATGCGCTCTGCAACTTCGCGTTGAAACATCAGTGTCAATGATTTGATTTTTTCACCGTTCGCCATTTTATGCAGCCAACCAATCAATAATTCGGTGCCAACATTATATGGCAGATTTGAACAAACCGCAAAACCATCTTGGTCTATATTTGACAAATCTGTTTTTAAAGCATCACCAAAAATCACCTTTAATCGACCATCTGCCGCGTCAACAATCTTTGACAAAATTGGTTCTGTGGTTTTGTCTTTTTCAATTGCGACCAATTTTTTTGCCCCAGCCATTAAAATCGCACGCGTCAAACCACCCGGTCCCGGCCCCACTTCGACCACAGTTGTATTTTCAATATCTGGGATGTTGCGCGCGATACGCGATGTCAAATTCAAATCAAATAAAAAGTTCTGCCCAAACTGTTTCTTTGGTTCCAGTCCACATTCACGCATCATTTCTGACACTGGGGGTAAAAGTAAAACTTTATCCGTCATAATTTTTTACGCCCCCCAAATGCCAATGTCAATGTACCATCGTCAATATAATCTAAATCGCCACCCAATGGCACACCCGACGCCAATTCAGAAAATGAAACATCAGAATCACCAACCGCAGAAATAATATATTGCTGTGTTGTTTTTCCTTCGACTGTGTTGGGTAATGCAAATATGATTTCGGCGACATCTTCGTTCGATATACGCGATTGCAAATTCGCAATATTCAAATCGTCTGGTGTGATACCATTTATGCCAGATAACATCGCCCCCAACACATGATAACGCCCGTGAAAGACGCCTGATTTTTCCAACACCAAAACATCAGACAAATCGCGAACAACACACAATTGACCATTTTTGCGCGATGTATCTGCACAGTATTCACAAATTTCACCATCTGTTAAAACACCACAAACCCCACACGGATGAATCGATTTAGCCGCATCCAACAACGCGTTTGCCAAAGATTCTGCGCGCCCCGTTTTATCTTGCAACAATCCGATAACTATACGCGTCGCAGCCCGCGTTCCAACGCGCGGTAATTTTGCAAATTGTTTAATCAGTTTTTCTATCTTTATATTCATCGTTCAATCTTTAATGAAACACATAACAATCTATACCGTTTGCAGCAGCAGTGTTTTTAGCGTTTTGCGCCGAACTTTCGTTTAGTCCGTTTATGCGAACCCGATATAATCCTGCGTCATTTTGTTGCACATCTGCGCGCAATCCAGTCGCATTTAACACACGCGCCGCCTGATTCTGGGCAGATTGGAAACTGGAAAACGCACCACATTGAACCCCGACACCCCCCATAGCAATTTGTGGCGTATATGTTGGTTCGCTGTGTTTATCTGTTGCGTATTTTGCAATCGGGTTCGCGTTTGTTGGCGCAACCGTGTGTGCCTGAACCTGATGTTGTGCAACAACATAATTTGCGTTATCAACACCAACGCGTGAAAATCCCAGGTTTAACATTTTTGTTGCAACACTGGCACGCACATCTTTGTTTTCTGCGCCCAAAACAACCGCTATCAAATGGTGTCCGTTACGCGCCGCCGTTGCAACCAGCGAATATTTAGACTTATTCGTGAACCCAGTTTTCATACCGTCACAGCCTGGATAAGACCCCAACAAACGATTCCCGTTTGTATATGTTTTACCGTCGTATGTCCAAGATTTAATTCCAAAGTATTTCCAATACTGTGGAAAATGTTTATAAACCGCCATGGACAACAATGCAATATCGCGCGCAGTTGACATGTGGTCATCATTTGGCAATCCAGAAGAATTTTCAAAATTCGTATTTTTTAAACCTATTTCATTCGCAACACGCGTCATCAGATTTGCAAAGTTTCCCTCTTTACCGCCCTGCAAATTTTCCGCCAGAACGCGCGCAACATCGTTCGCAGAATGAACCGCCACAGCCTTTATCGCATTTTCAACGGTAATCTTGCTGCCTGCGCGCAAGCCCAATTTTACCGGGTCAGCATTCGCTGCATAATTTGAAACAATTAAATAATCGTCCAAATGCAATCTTTTGTGTTCCAGCGCATCAAAAGTCAAATACAATGTCATTATCTTCGTCAGTGATGCAGGATAATTTAATTCGCTGGCGTTTTCTTGGTATAAAACACGTCCAGAATCTATATCTGCGACCAACACAGCCCGATACTGTGGCGCGGCAGCGTTGGCAGCATCAACCGTAAAACACAGCGACAAAAATAATGATAAAACTCTCTTCATAGCAACTAAATCATAGTAAATTTATTATGGTTGGGTCAACATGAAAAATAAACATATCTTGACAAATACATTGTATATTTTACAATGCCAAAGAGGTGGCAAAATGTACACAAAAATTTTCGATGAAAAAAAACTAACACAGATTGACGAAAAACTCAGAAAACCTTGCGCATGTACTGTGTGGATAGTGACAACAATGGCAACAGCTTTTGCCACAGGGGCAAACACATGCAATCTTGTTGAGGATCCTGATATGCGAAATGCGTTTCTTGTTTTTATACCAGCACTTGCTACAATATTCAGCGGATATCAAACAATCAAGACCATTAAAACACCGCGTTCCGATTTTATACAAAAACAACGTTAAAAATATCTGTTTTTTAATCAATTGTTCTTAAACTGACTTTATCTTCGTCTACAATAACCAGTTTGCCGTATCCAATACCAAATTTGCGCACAGATTCAAATGCCAACCTTTGCCCGAACAGGTATTCATCAAATAACGGAAATACCCCACGCAAAAGATTTAACTGATTTGCGACATATTCTTGACCACAAACTGCAATAATTGGAATATCGGGACGGCGACAGGCTATCTGCGTCACAGATTCTGTATCACGCGCAAACACAACTATGGCAACCGCCCGGTTCAAATGTGCCATTGACGATACAGAACGCGACCAATCGTTTTCTGGCGTATTATCCAGGCGCGACCAATCGTATGGATTTGCAACCGTATCCATATCTGAATAAGACAAAATTTTATCCATGGTTTCTATTACATTGACTGGATTGTCACCGATGGTTGTTTCTTCGGATGTCATTGTTGAATCTGCACGCAAATAAGCCGCCGTTGCAACATCTGAAATTTCTGCGCGTGTTGGAAATTCGCTGTGCACCATACTGGATAACATCTGTGTCGCCATAATAACCGGGCGATTTAATTTACGACATTCACGAATAATGTGGCGAGATATCGCGGGCACCGTTTCAAAAGGAACCTCGATAGCCAAATCACCACGCGCAATCATAATTCCATCTGCCGCGGTGGCAATATCACTTATCCGCTTTACCGCGTTTGGACGCTCTATCTTTGCGATAATTTTTATTGGTTGCGATGTGCGCTGTGAAATAAAATCACGAACAAAGGCGATATCTTCGGCGCGTTGCACAAAAGAAACCGCGATATATTCTGGATTTTTAGTGATGGCATATTCCAAATCCGCCCTGTCTTTCGCAGTTAAAATTTCAGTATCAACATCTGTATCTGGCAAATTAAAACCACGGCGCGACCAAATTTCATCACCACGAACAACCGTTGTTTCAATTTTATCATCAAATACTGCATCGACCTTTAATTCTATCTTGCCATCGTTCAGCAAAATTCTGTCCCCGATATTCAGTGATTTCATAACATCAGTATCTGGCAAATGCACGCGCGTTCCGTCCCCAGGCGTTGGGTCTGAATCTAAAATAAATTTTTGCCCCACTTTTAATGGATAATGGTTTTCGGTTTCAAAGGCACCTATTCTGTGTTTTGGCCCCTGAATATCAACCATAATCGCCACAGGTTTGCCCAATTTATGTGCAACATCGCGAATTAAATCTATTTTTGCACCCTGGACATTTCCTGTATCGTGGCTGAAATTCAATCTGCACACATTTACACCCGCAGATATCATTTGTGTTAAAATTTCACGGGATTCACAATTTGGACCTATGGACGCAGTAATTTTGGTAAATCTGGACATGTGTTCTCTCTTTCCTGTGTAAAAATAATTTGATTTTTACAATTGTTCATATATCATATAGTTTATAACGAAACACATAAAAAAACAAGAGGAAGGTCATGAAAAACGCAAATCACGGTGCAATAGATAACGCCCAGTTGATAAGTATTATCGAAAGAATTGAAAAATTAAATGAAGATACCGCTGCAATCGCCGCCGACATCAAAGAGGTTTACAGCGAAGCAAAATCTGCGGGATACGACCCTAAATATATTCGCCAGATGATAAGATTGCGCAAACTGGACCCAGATGAACTGGACGAAGCAGACGAATTGACCAAAATGTATCGCGATGCGTTGGGGCTGTAAATGAAAAATTTCACAAAACGCGTTGAAAATTTTACCTGCGCCCATTGTGGCGCAGATGTTTTAGGCAACGGATATACTAACCATTGTCCAAAATGTCTTTGGTCGCGACATGTTGACAATAACCCGGGCGACAGAATGTCTGATTGCGGTGGCATGATGCGCCCCATTTCTGTTGCACCAGACCGGGACGGATATATAATCACACACAAATGTGAAAAATGTGGCAAAACAATAAAACAGCATTCTGCCCCAAACGACGATATAGACACCATTATCACGATATCCACAAACCCTGATTTTATTTTTGGTAAATAAATTATAGGTTGCACGGCGCGCAAAATAAATCCTATAATCAAAATATGAAAGAATTCCTGGACAATCAGTATAAAAACTTGTTTTTATGGGTGCCATTTATTATGGCGTTTGGGGCGGCGCTTTATTTTTCGGTTGGTGCAGAACCAAATTTTCGTTTTCCAATTATTATTGCAGGACTGTTGTGTGGAATTATTTACAGATACAAAAATGTTTTTATTCGTGCGATTGCTTTATTTGCGTTTGGGTTCTTTTATGCGATGTCATTTACACACTTTATCGATACGCCACAAATTAAAGATTCGTTCGGGTTTGTTCCAATCAGTGCAACTGTGCGCGACATAGATTTCACACCAGATTCAACGCGCGTATTGTTGTCTGTGCCGGCGAAACAAATCGATTCTGATTTGCCCGATAAAAATTTGAATATTCGTGTTTCAATCAAAGATGGCGATATCATACCAGACATTGGCGATACCATTACAGGGGACGCGATGCTGTTTCACCCATCTGCGAAATATACGCCGGCGTCTTTTGATTTTGCGCGTTGGGCATATTTTAATAAAATTTCTGCCACAGGTTTTTTCCAAAACTATGAAATTAAAAAACAAAAATCATCTGGGGATTTGCGTACATTTATCCACAACAAATCAGATTCTGTTTTAACAGACGCGTTGGTGTTGGGATATAAAAAGGTTTTGCCAGAAAACGACAGCGACATTTGGAAATCTGTGGGAATCGGACATGTCTGGTCAATCAGTGGTTTTCACATGACACTGATTGGTGGGTGGTTATTTGCACTGTTTTATTTATTATTTCGTTTGATTGCACCGTTATCGAAACGAATCCCAGCAAAATATCCAGCGATAATTTGTGCCTGGTCCGGATTAGTATTTTACCTGTTTTTATCCGGCGTCAGTGTCGCAACAACGCGTGCATTTTTAATGGCAACCCTGGTTTTTGTCGCGACACTTTTTGGACGCTGTGTTTTATCGTTGCGCAACGCAGCATTGGCGTTTCTGGTGATATTTTTAATAAATCCTTTTTCAATTATGAATGCGGGTTTCCAATTATCATTTGCAGCAATATTCGGACTGATTTGGTTTTTTGATAACAAAAACAATTATATAAAACGCAGTTTCTTTAAACGCGCGATTCATTATGTTTATTTATCCATACAAACCGCAATAATTGCGACAATATGGACACTGCCATTTATCATCGCGCATTTTGGGCATGTTCCGATTTATGGTTTGATTGGAAATATTTTATTGCTGCCGATATTTTCAATTGCAATTATGCCGTTGGTTATGGTTGGCACAATTTGCGCATTGTTTGGTTATCATTATTTATTAAATATCACAGACACTATTTATAATTTCACATTAAACATCGCGACAAACATATCAAATTTACCGTTTGCGAATTTAAGTATGCCGCATATTTCAAACACTGTTTTAATTTTGGTTGTTTTCGGATTTTTATTTTTAATGATTATTGAAAAACCAGATTCTAAAAATTTCTTTATGAAAAATGTAAATTATGTTTTGTGTGCTGTTTTTGTTTCCGTTGGAATCACCATATACGCATGTCAACCACGACCTTTGTTTTACGCCACGGGCGACCATGAATTGGTCGCGTTTAATGTTGACGGCAAATTACAGTTTAATAAATCACGCGCATCAAAACACTATTTTGCGTTTAATTCATGGTACGAATTTAATAACGAAATAAAACCAGATAAAAACACACGATATAAATGCGACCACGGATTTTGTGTTTATAAAACGCCGAAATGGAATTTGGCATACATGCAAAATTTCACTGCGGTTCTGGACAATATGGAAAAGGTTTGTCGCGACAAAAACACAGATTTTATCGTTTCGGTTTTTGATATCAAATCCGAAAGTTGTTATGGGAAAATTTTAACCGACGGGTTGTTGATATATCCGAACGGACATGTTGTAAAAATTACAAATCGTCGCCCGTGGCATAATCAGCACCAATAAAATACAATCCTGATGCAGGCGCATTTATACCGGCAGCACTGCGATTTTTCGCCCTGAAAATTTCATCTATATCTAAATCTTTGCCCATGCCGATTTCAACCAAAGTGCCAACCATGTTTCGCACCTGGTGATGCAGGAAAGAACGCGCAGAAAATTCAAAAACTATTTCATCGCCATTTTGTGTTATCGTCACAGAATCCAGTGTTTTAATCGGGGATTTTGCCTGGCACTGGGCGGCGCGGAACGAAGTGAAATCATGTTGTCCAATCAGTTTTTGTGCCGCCACTTTCATTTTTTCAATATCCAGTTTTTGTGGCACCCACCAAACACGATTTTTTTGTAAAACAACCGGCGCGCTGCGATTCAAGACAACATATTTATAATGCCGACGAACGCAAGAAAATCGCGCGTGAAAATCATCACTGACGCGTTCGCAATTCAAAACAGACACGGGTGAATTGACCAGATAAAAATTCATCGCCCGCATAACCGTTTCTGGCTCTTGTTCTTTTTCTAAATCAAAATGTGCAACCATATTTATCGCATGAACGCCTGCATCAGTGCGCCCGGCAGAATACACCACAACATTTTCACCGCAAAATTTTAATATTGCGTCTTGTAATAAGGATTGCACAGATGGCCCCTGGGTATTTTCTTGCCAACCGATTAAATCTGTTCCGTCATATTCAAGATTTACTTTATATCGTGTCATTTTATTTTTGTTTTTGGTTCAAACAACTTATGCAACGTTCCAATCTTAATTGGTTTTTGCGTTCTGATTCTTCCAACAATTCTTTACGTTTCCAACATGATTGACACGCCATACCAGGACATTTCAAACACGCGCATTCACCATTATTGTTGTATTCCGAAATAACAACGTGTGCTGCATGAAAATTACAAAATTTTTTACCGACGTTTTCTGACATATTTTTATCTCTTTTTTTGATTTTCAAAAATTTTGTTTATCATAAACTTTTTACAAGTATCTGTTGCTTTTACTTCCCGCATCAAAAAATAAAGCCAATCCCATTGTGGCAAAATACCAGAACACACTAACCTGTGTCGCGGATGATGATATTCCGTACAAAAGAAATTTTTGCAATAAAAACAAATTTTTTTATTTTCTGACATTCTGTTTCCGTTATATTATCTTACTTTGTTTTTGAATTGGAAACCATTCCTTTTCAACAACCACTGTTTTATAGGGTTTATTTTTTTAGTATCTGAAAATTCATCACAATGACCACAATAACCAACCTTGGTTATTTCGAAATAATGCCGTGCGCACAACCAATATAAACAACCAGGAAAAGACCCAAAATAAACACAATTTTCACACCATTGTGCGTGATTATCATAATCACTGACAAAATTATCTTTGCGTGCAGATTCTGTGTATTTTTTGATTGGCAACGACAACATCTTTATTCCCCATATTTTATATCTGCGCCATGCAGACCGTTTAGAAAACTTTTCCAATTCATCGGTTTTTTGCCAGATGGTTGAATTTCCAGAATTTTCAATTCGCCCTTTTTTATTTCTGTTTTTAAAATCTTTACATCTATACCATTGATTTTTGTTCGTCCACACCCCAGCGCACGAATTTGATTATGAATTTGTTGTGGCGATTTTTTCCAATCTATGATTTCGTCATCGCCAGTAAATTTGCGGGTAAAAACCACTTCGCCAGTTTGTGGGATTGCGGCATAGTTATCTGGATTTTGTAAATATTTATCCAACATTTTTATTGCGACATTTGATACTTTTTTTTCCACATCTGCATTGGTATCGTTTTCGCCTATTTCGATATTTTCGCGCATTAAAATATCACCGGCGTCCAATTCAGCAACCATTTTCATCAAACAAACATCCATATCTTTATCGCCATTCAAGATTGCAGTTTTAATTGGCGACGGTCCACGATATTTTGGCAGGGAACTGGGGTGCACATTTATACACGGCGCAGCATTCAATACATTATCACGCAAAATCACGCCATAGGAAAATACGATTATCGCGTCTGGTTTTTCGGTGATTGAATCAAATTCTTTGATGGATGTATAAACAGGCAGACCACGCGAATCTGCCCAGGTATTTACTGGCGACGGGGTCAGTATGTGTTTCCGTCCCATTGGTTTTGGTGCGCGCGTAAAAACCGCGATAATATCGTGTTTGTTTGCCAAATCGTCAAAGACCGGAACAACAAAATCGTTAGTCCCCATCAAAATCAGTTTCATTATTTATGCCCCCGATTGACTTTGCGCATCAACATTTCGCGCTTTACCCCCGATAAATAGTCAATAAACAACACGCCGTCCAAATGGTCTGTTTCATGTTGCACTATGCGCGCAGGCACACCGGACATTTGTGCACTCAATTTATCACCGTCTTCGTTTGTCCATTCGACAACAACAGATGCCGGGCGACGGACATTTGAATAAACTGGCAATCCATCAGACCCCAGGACAGAAAGGCAGCCTTCTTCCATAACAACCGTTTCGTCGCTTTTTGATAAAATTTGTGGGTTTATCATTTTATAAATGATTTCAGTGTCTGGGTCCATCATAACCAGGAATCTTTGTGTGATACCGACCTGGGGCGCCGCCAGGCCAACCCCACTTTGCGATTTCATCATTTTGACCATCTCACTCATGGTGTTTAATAATTCCGGCGTAATGTCCGCCACAGGCGTACATTTTTCACGCAAAACCAAATCACCACAAAGTTTCATTTGCAACATTTATAAAACCCTTTATAATCTTTATATAGATATTAGCAAAGGAATTTCAAATGACAACTTATATTTTCGGGCTTTTGATTATTATCACAGTTTTGCTGTTGATTTTGGTATTTCGCAAACAGACCATAGATTTGTCTGCAATCCGCGAAGACAATGCCAGATTGCGCGAAAGATTGGCTGAAAGATTGGGTATGTTGTCGCAAAACGCAGTTGAATTGAAAAACATCAGTTCTGATATTGCGAATTTCAAAGATATTTTAATGGGCAACAAACAGGCACGCGGTACATTTGGGGAACGGCAACTGGCGGATATCGTGCGCGATATTATGCCACCTGAAACATACGAATTTCAAAAGGTATTGCCGACCGGCGTTCGCCCAGATTGTATAATTCGCCTGCCCTATCCGCCGGGCGACATGATAATCGACAGTAAATTTCCACTGGAAAGTTATAACAGAATTCTGGAAAACAAAAACGATATCATGGCACGCAAACAATTCGAAATAGATGTCAGAAAACACATAGATGCAATCGCGGAAAAATACATTATTTCTGGCATGACGGCGGAAAGTGCGATGATGTTTATCGCGTCTGAATCTATATTTATGGAATTGCATACTATGTTCCCAGACACGATTGAATACGCGGCACATAAAAAAGTGTTTATAGTTTCGCCATCGACACTGTGGGCGACATTGAACACAATCCGCGCAGTCCTTTCAGATATCAAAATTAAACGCGTAGCGGGCAAAATCAAACGCGAATTGGAATTGTTGCTGACCGATTTGGCGCGATTGAATGACCGCACAGGCAAAGTTTCACAACATTTTGCATCTGCGCAAAACGATATCGAACAAATTCAAACTTCGATTTCAAAAATCACACCCCGCGCAGAAAAATTACGCGATATGGATTTCGGGGAAGATTAGAAACTATTCAATGACAATCCAACTGTAACAAAGTGAAGCGTACCCGTCTTTGGGTAGTGGACGGAGTTATTCCCAGATGCTAATAAATAATTTTAACTTTACCAGAACGAATCAAATCATCCAAATTGAATGTGACTTTATCTAAAATTTCAACTGCGTTCGGCATTCCTGCAGCCGGGGAAGCTATGTTTCGGCTATGACTGAAAAACAATGTATCCCACTGAACATCACTTCCTTTCGCTGTTGTATAAACATATCCTGTTTTATTTGATAAATTTAATGGTTCGCCAGCCCGTATTTTGAAAACCCCATCACTAAAATCAAACTCTATGTATTTTCCAGGATTTTGTCTTTCTATCAACCTTCTTATAGCATATCTTTCTGCATCATCATAGTTTTTTGCTATACCATATCCGACCCTACCTAACTTGCCACTGGTGTTTCCCGAAGGTCTTATCTTATCCGTCACGGCTATATCAGCATCTGTGCCATGATATCCCAAATTATCAGCTTCTTTGGCGATTCTGATTTTTTCTATTTTTGTGGCTGAATTTGCAGAATTCGCTGCATTTTTAGCAGATCCATGTGCAGCATCTGCGACATCGTCCGCATTTTTACCAGAGGTCTTTGTCGTCTTGCGCACGAATTGCATATAAGTTTTTCCGTCTCTGGTAACCTCAACTAACTGTACATCTTCACGGGCCAAAGATTCATTTATTGCTTTCCAATCAGAATCATTTAATCGGGCCTTTGGTATTATATGGTCACTTTTCCCACTTACATTGTTTTTTGCTTCTGCCAGATATGTATCGAAATTCCTGCTAGCCGATTGACGTAATGCAGATAAATCGTCAGATTTGTTCGCGGTCCTTGCCGCATCGGCAGAACCAGATGTCCCCGCACCACGATTTGAACCTTCGTTTGCATTTTGACTTCTTTGTGACGAGCCTTCATTTGTGCCAGATGTGTGTGCACCACTATCTGTGTCTTTTGTTTGAGAACCACTATGGGCAGAATCATCAGCTGCATTGGTTGCTTTTACCCCATCACTTGTTGTGTCCGCCCCTTTTGCTGCATCGCCTGCGCCACCGCCAGTTGGCCCCGGTTTTGCGCCACCCTTTGTAACACTTGTGACATTGTCCGCCTTTGATGGCGTTTTGACTAATGCAGTGGTTTTCTTTGTTGCCGCAGCACCAGCTTTTTTAGCAATAACTTTTGTAAATTTAACCAAGGCTTTTCCCACGGCCGCCCCCAATGAAGCCATTTGCATAACAACAAATATTCTTTCCTGACATTTCCAGGTTTCCCAACAATTTGGTGCCTGTGGATTATTCATAATGTCTGCCAATCTGTCTTCTGACAACAATTCACCAAGACGCGCTAATTCGTCATCAACCTGTTTCAAAACATCACGATTCAACATGTCACTGGATTGCGCTATTTTACCAAAATTTGAACGCAAGGTTATTTCCGCACACCCAGAACTTTTACAACTGCGACTAGCCACCAAAAATTCATTTGCCCATTGTTGTGGTAATAATTCTTTTTTGCGTTCAACATATATTTCACCTGCCATACCAGCCAATTCTGTAGCCATTAACCCGACTGCTACAGCCGTTGTAGAACCACCAGAAACAACACCACCAACGGTCAATCCAGCAATTGCGGCATATTTGCCTGTTTTATTTACATTATTTGCAAATTGTGCAGCATTCAATTCACATGCGCCTGCAGATTCATCCCAATCAACCAAATCTTCATCACCGTTCCAGCCTTTGGTTTTCAATTCTTTCAGGAGCAACTTTTCAAGTTCGAAACACTCACTTTTAATCAGCCCACGACAGTAGTGGCCGTCAAATTTACCGTTGTTCGCAATACACTTTGAACCAGATTCACCGGCGTCACGTTCATATTTCATAATTTCTGACAAATCATTGAACACAAAATCAAAAGGTTTTTTATTGACATAGCAACGTTTTATATCATCGCTGTCACCAGTTATTTTTTGCAAAAGGTTGTCAGCCTTGGTTACAGTTTTATAACCCGGGTCACAAGAAAATGTCGCAACCGATATTTTGCCTTGAACATATTTTTTCAAATCATCTTCCAAGACGAAATTCTTACGAATAGACACAACCTGTAATTTATAAAAAGCATAATTATCCAAACCGTCTATTTTTGCTAAAGAGTCTTCAAATTCTTTACTGCTTTTTATTTCTTGACCATAATCTGTGAACCCGCATTTATCCCCAGACCATTTTAATTCGTGTCCATATCTTTTTGCCAATTCATCTAATGATGTACATTGTTTTTGGTTTAGCCCATCACAATAAGAAACAGCCCCTGCATAACTTGGTCTAATAATTCTTCCGCCTCCTAATTTACACAAAGCGACTTGTTCAGTTTTGCGACGAGATGAATCAACACTTTCACGAATGTCATCAAATTTAAATTCGTAATATACAGAACCACCGTTGGTTGCACAAGCAATATAATCATCATTGTGATACGTTCTGTGATTGTTTGAACAAACAATTTTATTACCGTCTTTTATCCTTGCATATTCTTGTGCAAAACCAATTGCTTGACCTATCTGTGTCTGTATCTTATCAAAATAATCTTCTACACAATGTTCATTTTTACCTCTTTTACCCCTGTCTTTGGCACAAATCTGTTTATAAAGATTTGAAGATTTTAACTGGGATTCATCAGGATTACACACACACTGATTTGACGAATGTTGAGAAAGAGCCTGTTTATATTTACATGAATTTTCTTTGGCTTTTGCTTCACAAAATTTTGAACATTTGTCAAATGTATTGTTTTCTTTGGTTTCTGGATATGCAATCATTGGACACGCAACTGCACGTTGCATTGATTCGCGTGCGGCATCTATTTCTGATACATTTGGATTGCAAATGCATTCTTTGGTGGAATGTCGCATTACAACACTGCTGTATTTACAGCCTGCTTTATCAGCCACTTTTCCACAAAAAGCGACACACTTTTGTGTCGTGTTATTTTCTTTGGTTTCTTTGTGTATGCTGCGCGGACAAAGGTTGGTCACAGCTTTTCCTTCTGTATAACAGGCGCCGCCTTTAAAGTAATATCCGGAATTACATGCTGATGCGACACAAGTGCATGTCTTCCCATCTTTACGCAAAATGACTTCTCCAACTTGTATGTTTGTAGAAGAACACAAATCACCAACCATGGTTTTGTCATTTATGCTTTTTAAACCATTCCCTGTTGCAGGGCAATATCCGCCTTCAAAATCTTCTTCCGCTGTTTCAGATGAATCACAATCCGTAATCTGGGTGGCGTTTTCTAATTCTTGGTTCCCTGCTGCTCTTTGTTCTTCTGTAAGATTTAATTTTGATAATTCCTCTTTTGCTGCAGATACCGCTTCGGCAACTGTTGATGCGTTTTGTATAGCCGATGTATTCACAGCCACTGAAACAAAAGGCCAACATAATAATATCAATAATAAAAATCTATGTTTTATGCTCATTATGCTTCTTCTTTGCCTGTTTGACATGGTTGTAATTCTTGTATTCTGTTTTTTAATGCGTTAATTATGGCATCAACATCTTCTTGTGTTGTATCAACACCAGGTTTTGTTTCGGGTTCTTTTTCTGTCTCTGCAGGGGTCTCTTCTTCTGGTTTTGCAACAGGTTCTTTTTCTATGACTGGTTCAGGTGTTGGTTTAATACTGTCTTCAACGCATTGACCATCTTTTTCAACAGGTCTTTCCTGTGGGCAAGAACACCGCTTTGTTTCAGAATCAAACACAGCCCCCTTGGTATTACATTGTGAACATTGTGTTAACAAAGTTTTTTGTTCTGAAACATCTGGCAATCCCACATCCGGTACAGAATCTGTTTCATTTTCAACAGGAGATAAATTTGAAACCGTAGATATATAATCCGCAAAAAGTTCCTGACAAACTGTAGGCGCCTGATTGATTGCAGATATTTGATCTTTGTGTTGTTGTAATTTTGTGTTAAATTCTTTAACTTCTGTCGCATTTTGAGCAATTGCTTCATTAAGTTGTTTTTCTAAATCTTCCTGTTCTTTGGTTACTTCTTTCAATTTATTATCATATTCACGTTGAATTTTATCGCTTTCATTCTTTGGTGCGTCTTTGTTGATAATGGCGTTACCCACAATACCACCGACCACACCAGCACCAGCAGCGATTGCACCACCTTTTACCCGGTTTGCAGACGCGTTTTGTTGGTCATCTATCTTTGTCCGGTCTGCTTCGCTGTTTAATGCTTGTGCTCGATAAAGTGATGCATAATTCCCAGATTCTATACCCAAACTTTCATCGTCATATAATCCACTGGTTTCTTTATCCAATATTTCTTCACTTTCGATACCCGGGGACATACCAAGCGCAGTTTTTCTTTCTCTCAAATCAGCAGCCAATGCCAAATATTCAGCACGTAACTTCATCAATTCAGCATCATTCCCACCGGGCAATTCGATTTCATCAGGCCCGGCTTTGAATTGTTTACCATCGCCATAGTTGCAACGGAAAGTCGCGATATATGCCGCCATGTCTTCTTCTGCCGCTTTGTCAGCAGATTTTTCCGCCAATCCCATCGCCAGTTGCATACCGCCCATTCCCGTCGCCGCAGTGGTCGCCGCTGTCAAAGTTCTGTTTTCCAAACTTTGTTCATTTTCTTTTACCGCTTGATAGTTTTCAGATAGCTTATCCAAGCGTTCCGATTGAATCTGGCTAACCTTGTTTTGAACATCTTGTAATTGCTGATATAATTCAGCTATTTTTGGGTTTGTATTTTTTGTGATATTAATTGTTGGTATTTCACGCGCAAAACCCATAAAACTAAACAAAGAAAAAAGGCAGGCAAAAACTACCCGTGTGTGTGTGTGTGTGTGTGTGTGTGTGTGTGTGTGTGTAGAAAACTGCGGCTTTGCGGGTGTTGACACATTTTATACCTTTCCTTTACCTGGGTATTATATCATATTTTTGGGTATAAATGCAAAAAAAATACCGGCATTTGCCGGTGTTTTTTTAATTTTTTCTTAAACCTGTTTTTGGATTAATCCAGACTTGTTCCTTTGCGATTTCCATTATTGGCATATCTGATGGACTGTCCGAATAGGCACGAACTACATTTGGGATATACTTGTTTTCCATCGCCCATTTATCCAGTGCGATGACTTTGTTTTTGCCCCAACACATAAATTTATATTTATACGGTTTTGCTTTGTCCATTTGCGAACACAATACCGCATCAAATTTAATGTCTGAAACCAATTTGGGAACCAAATAATCTGGCGATGCAGAAACTAAGACAACTTTGTTTCCCTTTGACCGTTCTTTATCAACAATTTCTTTTGCCCAACCAAAACGATTCTTTTTATGCGCCTTTATCACAGCAGGACTAAAATCACGAACCATTTCTGGGGTAATAAAATTACGAATCGTTTCGCGCCACCAAACCCCGTCATGATTTAAGTACGCCCCAATTGCACCCGCAACTATGTTCGGTATAAACAGCCATGGACGACGCGAGTGTTTGAAACAATACTTAAAGAATTCATAATTAGAATCCGACGCAGACAATGTGCCATCAAAATCAAACACAACTATATTTTGTTTCTGTAACATGTGTATTATCTTTTTTTAATATTTTGTTGCCACAAATCTTCGTAAATACGATTTTGTCTGGCCGATGCAGTTGCAGAAACCGAATTTAATTTTTCCAATTGCTGTGTGTTTTGAACAAACTGTTTTTTCAATTCTGGTGCGTTGATTACATTAAAGAAATCGCTTTTTAACAACTGTTTTTCAGTATATTTATCAGACAAATACATCAATAAATCATTGTACCAACGATGATTACGACGAATAAAACGCATTTTGTTGGCAATCGCCTGGTCAACATCTGCGATTTCGCATGCGATTTCATCTGTATCAAAATCAGAAACATCTATCAACACACGATTATCCAAACCGTCCAACATAAAATTACGCAAACGCACATCGCCAATATTGCGCAACAAATAACCAGATGCATACAATCTAAGCAATTTTTTATTTGCGTCTTTGCAATTTTGTATTTTTTCTGCATACAAATCGATTGCGCGCGATGTAGTTTTATATTCTGGGCGCGTATTTGCCACACTGTCCGTTTTATATTGGACAGCTGCCATATCATCATATTCTGTACCGTTTTTTTGTTCACACGAATTTAATGCAAAAGCCGCCGTTGCAATAACGCCTGCGGTTTTTATTGTATCTTTCATCTTTGCCATATACTATCCTTTTTCAACATTTCAATATTACATTATATTTTTTAAATATCAAGCGGCCTATTTTTTACGGTAAATTCTTTTGCGCAGTTTTTCCATTACAAAGAATATAGACGGCGTCAATGTAAATGTCCATACCAACGACGCGCACATACCACCAATCATAACTGCACCCATCGCGACCTTCATTCCGTCGTTTGACCACAATTGTGGCAACATACCTGCAACGACCGCGATTGTTGTCATCCAAATCATACGCTTTTTATCCATCAATTCGTCCCACAATACCTTTTGTGCATCTTCGCCCATCTGGACGCGCTGAACAGTTGGTTCCAAAACCAAAATATTATTATTTACCACCAATCCAACCAACATGATGAACGCCAACATGGCACCAACATTCATGGACGCCCCGGACAAAAACAGCACCACAAACACGCCTGCAAAACTGGTGATAATGGAAGTTGCGATTGTGAACGGATGTATAAATGAATTCATAATCGCCGCCAACAACATGAATGTCAATATCGTCGCCAGCAAAAACGCCCTGGCAATTTCAGTTGTTGATTCGTCCTGGATTTCAGACATACCCGCAAACGAGGCACCGTATCCTGGTTCCCAATTCATCGCATCCAGTTTTTGCTGGATTTGTGCCTGAACCGGGCCAATTGTTGATTTACCAATATTTATATCTATTTCTGTCACACGGTTTTTATCCAAACGATAAATATTAGATGTCGCAGGAACATTTTCTATGTCCCCCAATTGCGCCAATGAAACCATACCTTTGTGAGAATTGACATAAACGCTGTCGAACATAGATTGTTTTTTGAATTGTTTTTCAAATTCCAAAATTATCGGGTATTCGTCACCTTTTTCTTTGTATTTGTAATTATCGTTTCCAAACAAAGCCGTACGCAAAGTTGAACCAGCAGTTGCGTTTTTTACCCCCCAGAAATTCATTTTTTCACTGTCTGGGATAAAACGAATTTCGTTGCCAGGTATTTGTTGCGCCAACACGGCACTTTGCACCGCGTCGATATTGTTTACATCTTTTATTATTTGTGCTGCGTATGCACTGCGTTTTGCATCGTCATCACCAAATACATTTAACACCAAATCAGAACTGATTGCAGAACCACTGATTGCTTCGCCTGCGCGAATTTGTATTTCTGCATCAACAATATCTGATAATACAGGCAACATTTTCTGTGCCAATTTTTTATCACTGATATTGCGTTTTTCAACATCAACCAATTCAACCTTTACATTTATATTTTGTAAACCTTTGTCCCCAATTTTAATTGTTGTGGATTTTACTTCTGGGAACTGTTTAACACGCGAATCTATTTCACGCGCGATAGATTCTGATTTCGCATAGACACTGCCCATCGGCGCGCGTGCCGTAATAGTAATTTCATTTGCATCTGTGGATGGTGAAAATTCGTTCCCAACAAATTTCATCAGTTGCGCAGATAAAATCAAAACAGCAAATGCACCCAAAATAACGATGAACGGGTGACGAATTTGATATTCATACCAACTGTGTATACGCGAATTATTGTTATGTTCTGTGATTTCTTTCAAATCGCGTTTCGTCTGAACCTTGCGCGGTAAACGCAATAATTTTGCAATCATCATTGGTGTCAAAGTGAACGAAAACAACAACGACAACAATGTCAGATATACAACCGTCATACCGAATTGCAACATAAACTGACCGACGATTCCGCCCATGAACGCCAATGGTAAAAACACCACGACATTTGTACCAACGCCCGCCAATACTGGCACTGCAACCTTTCGCGTACCATCTTCGGCGGCCTGGTCTGGGGTTTTGCCTGCGCGCAATTCGGTCAGTGCAGATTCAATCAAAATAATTGCGTTTGATACCAATGTCCCCAATGCCGTAGCATACGCCAACAATGTCATCGCGTTGATTGTAAATCCAGATTCGTCCATCAAGAAAAATCCAGCCAACAAAGACGCAGGTATCACAACGCCTGCAATAATAGTCGAACGCCAATTACGCGTAAATGCCAGCAACACAATAATAGTAAACACAACCCCCAAAATAATTCCATTTATTGTGTCATTTGTTTCCTGGGAAATATGAATTGACGAATCCGACACAATCTGCATTGTTGCGTCTGGGAATTTAGTCTGCAATTCGCGTTCAAATTCTGACATTTTTTTGCGTAATGCGTTTGAAATTTTGATTGCATTACCGTCTGACGATTTCACCACAGACATAATCACAACATTTTCACCGTTATATAGTGCGCCTTTTTCAATATCGCGCGCAGCATCACGCACTGTCGCGACATCTGATAATCTGAAAGTGTCACCTTCTACTGTTGTGATTTCTATATCGGCGATTTCCTGAACATTTTGAAATTCACCAATAAACCGCACATTTTCAGAATTAGATGATGTTTCAATTTTTCCACCCGGAACATTCAAATTACGCGTCGCAATGGCTGTCACTATATCATTCACAGTCACACCATGTGCCGCCATTAAATCTGGGTCCATCGCAATACGAACTGCGCGTTGCAAACCG
The DNA here is from genome assembly GCA_045606425.1 of Candidatus Enterousia sp. Lineage (GTDB taxonomy): Bacteria > Pseudomonadota > Alphaproteobacteria > Rs-D84 > Rs-D84 > Enterousia. The sequence goes on along the minus strand of JAZURV010000011.1, from coordinate 33,116 downwards.
CCAAAGGTATTCACAGATGCTACACCTTTTACGGCAGTGATTTTATTTGACAAAGTGTCCGATACATATTTATCGATATCTCTGGGATTTCCACCACGGATAACGATATCCAACACAGATGTTTGCAACGGATTCAATTTCGCAATTACAGGCTGTTTCAATGCGTCAGGAAACTCATTTGCCAAACCATCTATCTTTGCCTTGACTTCATTCGCCTTGTCATCAACATTTACACCCAAATTAAATTCAGAAATCACAAATGCGGAATTTTCAAAAACCTGAGATGTGATTTTTTTCACACCTGATACCTCTGACATTGCATTTTCTGCCTTTTTTACAACCTGGGATTCAATTTCTTCTGGGGTTGCGCCTGGATAAATAAATGTTGCAGTCACATATGGGAAATCGACAGATGGTGTTCGTTCAATGTTCATTTTTGGGAAAGAAACCAATCCCAAAATTACAAAAAACAACACAAACATTATTGTTGTGACTGGTTTACGAATAAAGAATTTTAACATGTCGATTTCCTTTTTGTTTAATCTTCTATTTTAACTTTTTCACCGTTTTGTATATTGGATAAAATTACAATATCGCCCGCGTTTATACCTGATTTTATCAGTGCCTTTTCCATATCGCGGTTTTCAATGACTATGTCACGCAACTCTGCAACGCCGTTATTCACAACAAAGACCGCATCCCCACGCAACGCCGATACAGGAATATAAAATCCATTCTTTTTATTTTCTGCATATACCAAACCGTCCTGGCACCCAGATGTACGAACCACATGCATACCTGTATCTAAATCTATATTACGTGACACCGATACGATTTTACAGCCACCTAAATTTTGCCCAGCATGAAACAAATTCAATCGCGCCCCGGAAATATACGCACGATTATTTTTCACAGTTATCGGTTCCAACAATATATCATCTGTTTTTTGCATGTTTAAAACGCGCACAGGAACGCCGTTTTTCGCATTGTCGCGCACAATATTAAATACATCAAAACGGTTTTCCATTGCCACTGTATAAAAACGATAGCCAAACGCCAATGTAACCAAAGTTATAAAGACTGCATAAATAACGGTTTTCGATTTACGCGTTTTCAATTTCTTTACAATATTTTCTATTATTTCTGTTTTTGTCAGTTTTACCATTTTATTCACCCAATTTTTTAACAGATTCACGTGCCATCAAAATATTATACTTTGCATTCAACAACGCCATATCCATTTGATATAACGCGCTGGACACATCTGATAATTCAATTGCTGATGTCTGACCAGACGCAAAGCGATTGGCAGATACATCGTATGCTTTTTGCGCCAACGCGTGCGCTTCGTTCAATTTATCTAAATCTTCGCACAAGTGTTTATATTTATTCACCGCCGTGTTGTATTCATGACGCAACATTTTTTGTGATTTTTCTAAATCTTGTCGTGCCACTTCGGCATTCATAGCCTCTATCGTTGCGTTTGCAGAATGCACACCACCATTAAACAATGGCACCTTTAACGCAACACCCCAATACGCTGATTGCGAACCTTCTTTATCAAACAAAGCCCCCATGTTATTACCCATGGCATAGTAATTATACGCACCAACCGCCGCCAATGTTGGATAACCACCTGCGCGTTTAGACGACGCATTTGATTCATACATTTTTACCTGTTTTTGGTAAATATCCCATTGTGGGTTTGATTTTAATTCTTTTGCATTCAATTCTTCGAATGTATCAGGAAAATCATCGGTCAAAACAATTTCTTCGTTTTCGTCGATACCCGCCATGATTTTCAGCATGCTGTACGCGGTATCACGATTAAACAAGGCATCAGACAAATCTATTTCTTTGGTTGCGATATCTGATTCAATTTTGATTAAATTACTGCGATTTGCGCGACCTGCCGCGGTCAGTTTCTTTTTCGCTGCACGCGCATTGTTCAGATTTCTTTCGCTGGCCGCAACAATTCCGTCTGTCATTTTTGCAGTCCAATATAAATTTGCGGCGGCATATTTAACTTCGCGTGCTGTCAATTCCTTGGCAGATTTAGACATATCGATTGCATCATGCACTGCATCAACCGCATTACCTATCTTTCCAAAAGTATAAATAGGTTGTGTCACCTGGACCCCGGCAGAAAACATATTGTCTGGGATTTCTGATAATGGCATCGGCAAAGACTGATTTAACAACGCACCAATTTCCGATGGCAAACTGACACCCTGCGAACTGGTTGGATTTTTAGGGTCAATCAAATTCATATACGACACATTTCCGTCAATCGACATCCAACGATTTGCGTTTACAGATTTTAATTGTGCGCGCGCTTTTTGGACATTGGCTTCTGCTGATTTTAAATCGTTTGATTCTGCGACAATTTTTTCAACTGCGTCATTCAACGACAAATCCATAGCAAACGCATTTGGGATTATTGTTAAACATGATAATATACAAAACAAAAACTTACGCATTTAATGCCTCCACTTTTTTCAATATGACATTCACAGTTTTCACTGTTTCTGCCAATTTATCTTCTTCTGATTCTGGCAAAACCTTGCACAAAGATTCCAGTGCCGTCAAAAATTTATCCAACATTTTTTCAGCCATAATTTTTCCTGATTTCGTCACTTCGTACCAGGTATCACGATGGTCGTTTTCATCAACCGAACGAACAACCAATTTTTCAGATTCTAATTTTCGAAAAACACTGCACAAATTCGCAGTTGAAATTGCTTCGCGGGCGGCAAAATCTTTCAACTTGATACGCCCCGCCAGGTAAAGGCGCACTAAAACAGAAGTCTGCTGACGCGATGCGCGTGATGTTTCTTCGAATATCGGCTGCAAACGACTGGAAAGGCGACTTATAATTCGCATATTTTCCGCCATCAGTTGTGTCACTTCGTTATGTGTCATGATAAAGCCTTTTTTAATGGATAAAAATCCTAGATTATTAAAAACTTTAACGATTATATGTGTATTGTGAATAAAGTCAAGTGCAAAATATTAAAAAATTTAATAATTTTAAAAAAACTTGCAAAAACCGATACCCTGCACTATCATCAAACAGAATAAAAAGGTCAAATATGCCACAAGAAATTAGATTTTGTACACCCGATGGAAAATATTGGTTTTTAAGTCCGTTGGCCAAATTTCCAATAAAAATGTCTGTTGATGGCAAAGATTATGTTTTTCCTTCGGTTGAACATTATTACCAAGCAATGAAGTTTTTCGCACAAGACCCCCGTTTTAATGTGATTTTGGGGCTGTCTAATCCAGACGACGCACGATTGTTAACAAAAACAGCAGAATACAAAATAAACCGCAGACCTGATTTTGATAAGAACAAATTTGATATCATGGAAAATGGATTACGTGCAAAATTTGCACAGAATCCCTATGCCGCCGAATTGTTAAAAAGCACTGGCAATGCGACACTGATAAAATCTTGTGCAGTATGTTATAAATGCGGCTTTGGCGAAGGCAGTGGCACAAATCGTATTGGTAAAATTTTGATGGAAATCAGAAAAGAATTGCAAAAATAATACAATTTTATTTTTTTATTGAAAAAAAACAAAAGACATATATAATAACCACAGTCCTTGGAGCGTCGTCTAATGGTAGGACAAGAGATTTTGGTTCTCTTTATCATGGTTCGAATCCGTGCGCTCCAACCAAAAATTCAACCGGCATTTTGCCGGTTTAATTTTTGCTTTTGGATTGCCCGTTTGATTTGAAACATCGTTCGACAACAAGTAGATTTTACAAACGACGTGCAGTAAAATCGTTACGGTTGACCCGCAGCCGTGCTTTAGCACGAGCGAGGGAATCCGTGCGCGACATTTGTATTATTGTTTATCAAGGTCTCGTGCGCATTCCAGAGAGCAAAAATATAAGACTTTGGCAAGTTCGAAAGTAATTTTTAGAAAAAACATATCTTTGCTGACACTTTTAAACCAATTACAAACATATTGCAAAAATCTAATATTTTTGATAAAGAATATGATAAAAAGGGTTTGCATATGACCGGTATTGAATATATAAAAAAATCTGTTTTTGAATTACTTAAAAATAATTCTAATGGGCACGATGATAAACATATATTTCGTGTTTATAATACTGCTATGAAGTTTTGTGATGATATTCCATCTGCTAATCGCGATTTAGTTGCGGCGGCAGCTCTGTTACATGATTGCGATGATTACAAATTATTCGGCGAAGAATCAGAACGTTTAATGACAAATACAAGACGTATATTATCCGGTTCGGGCTTTGATACCAGTTTTTGTGAAAATGTTATAAATATCGTAAAAACGATTGGATACAGCAAACGCTTAAAGGGCATTCAAGCATACGGTACAGAGGGCGAAATTGTATCTGATGCCGATATGTGCGATGCATCGGGGGCCATAGGAATGGTTCGTGCTATTGAATATCGCACAGGCAGTGGGAAACCTTTTTTTGACCCTGAATGTTTACCAAAAAAATTAGATGCAGATACTTACAGAAATAGCGAAGTCGACCCAAGTATCACCCATTTCTTTAATAAAATGTTGCACTTGCGTGATATGTGTTTAACTGTGCCAGGTCGTAAATATGCAGAACAAAAACACAAAGTAATTGTCAATTTCATTAAAGCATATTTTGATGAAGTTGGTGCACCACAAATATGGTACGATTTATTAAAAACATATGAATAATCAACTCGCGTTCCGCCCACTGACCACAACCAATATTCAAACGCACCCTTGTGGTGCGTTTGAATATTGGCTTTGTCGCGCCCGTTTGATTTGAAACATCGTTCGACAACAAGTAGATTTTACAAACTGTTTTTCTTCATAAAACTATCTCCTTATTTCGTTTCATCTGTTGACGGTAAACCTGTCTTATTTATTCTAATGGTACCTTCCTCAAAACCAACATTTACATTATTGCCTACTTCTGCATGCTTAAAACCACCGATACGATATTTGTCAGTGCGCGTCACAATTCCCAGCACATTACCGTCTGCATCAAGAATAGGTCCACCATAACTACCCACCCATCCTTGACAACCACTACCATAACGTCCAGCTTTATATATACAATCAGACACTTTCAACTTATAGTCGTCATCCCTTGTAAGTTCTGGCCAATTTCCGTCTAATATATACGTAACGACTTCTATGCCACCCCATTCATCTTCTTTTACACGCTCATTATGTCTCTTAAACATATATTCTGCATATTCTTTTTTTAAGCGTTTTATCTCTTCATCACTCATGATTTTTAAAGCACTATATCCCACGAACCGCGCATTAAGATTATATGTGTCTGGAGTTACCTTTTCTATTCCTTTTGGTTCAAGTGCAAGGTTTTTTAATTTTTCTTTATCCTCGTCTTTAAATTTAAAAACTACCCAATCGTCTCTCTTGTTATAGTTTTCTGCACTGGTGCGTCCAAAAGAATAAGGTTCTGCCGTAAGATAAAGGGAACCGTCTTGCAATAATATAACAACTTTCTCTGGCTGAAAAAATTCTTTTGAGGTGTCAGCTGGGCGAGCACAATGTTTTGCCGTTACCAAATAAGGCGTATTGTCTTCACCTTTTATGATTACCCCTGTGCAGTTGTACTTATATTTGTTAGGATTCTCAACTTTTACCACGGCATTGTACGGCTTTTGCGACTTTTGTTCATCAGTAACATAGCAACGTTTATCTATTGTATATTCACCAGGATTTGTACAATGGTCGCCTGCTACAGCAATTGCCGGAACAAAAATTAACAAAGACATTATTATGTATTTTTTCATTTAAAAACCTCCTCACATAGCTCGGCTTGTTTTATCAATTTTTTAGTCAAATTTATCAGTGATATGTTTAACCCTGTTTCGACAACACCAGTTACGATATTTGCACCAGCCATTATATTTGCAGTTGTATTCAAATTATCTTTCTTTTTCCTTTCTTGTTCGGTCAATTTCATGCGGTTTTGTTCATCCATGTATTTATCAGAATTTGCAGCCGCACTGGTTGCCGTTCCTGCAACACCGATAACTGCACCAGCAATAGAAGTCCCCATAACGCCAGTCATTCGTTTTTCTATTTTTTCTACATCTGAAACATTTATGCTGTTGCACCATGTTTTAATGCCGTCCAATCTGTTTACAACTGGATATTCCAACGGGCTTATACCCTGTCGTCTTAATTTGTCAGACATAGAATTAACGGCTTTCATTGCTTCATTACATGCCTGAATATGCTGAACTAAATCAGATTGGTCTCTGTTAACACCAGATAAAATTGCCGATGCCACATTGGTACCAATCGTTCCAGCCATTAAACCTGTACGCCAATTACCTAAATTTTTTGATTTCTTTAAGTGTTCTTTTAATTCAGCAATTTGCGCCATGGGTTGCATAACATTATTAAAAAAATCTTCATCGGACATCGATTCCACGCCTTCTGGCGTACAACCACCTGCCGCACATATTTGGTCAACTAATTCGTCTATTTCTTTTTCTTCTTGTGATTTTTGTATACCAGCATACAATGCACCTGTGGCAGCAACTGTTCCAACAGCAGTAACTGCGGTATTTATTTTTGACACATTAGACACTTGGGATATTTCATCCGATATCCCAGAACAAACCAATTGGGTGGCGTTAAAAGTATCTTGTGCCTCAACAATTAAATCGTCTGTTGCACCATAAGATGCCACCGATACAAAACAACATAAAAAGCACAATATTTTTCTCACTTGTCTCTCCTAAATAAAAATTAAACCGCCCAAGAAAGAGCGGTCGGGAAGTTGCTAAATCACTGCATTACTGATTTCGTGGTTTTCGGGTTATCCCTGTTTTATAACCAACGAACCCCCGACCATACGTCAGGGATGACAACGGTGCAAAAAACACCGATAACATCAGATTACGATGCTTTCGCACCGAATGCAGTGGGCTTTAGCATGCCCCCGAACCCAATCCCTTGGATTCAAAGGTATTATATCACAAACAGACATTTTTTACAAACTGTTTTTATTCGCCATATAAACCAATTTTTTTTGTATACACTTCACTTAGAAAAAATGATTTAGGTTGTTCTGAAGTCAAATTTGGCTTGCGTGTGTTTGTTTTATGATATGTTCCTACTTTGGCGTGTATAAGTTTTACCATTTCAGCGTAAAAAACGAATAAACTATATGATTTAAATAGTTTATACTGGTTTAACACCCCCCCACCGACGAACTTTTTTTGTAAAAAATGGTGTTTTTTGCTTAAAAACCGCTGTTTTTAGCGCTTTTTTCGCCTTTTGCGCTTGTTTTTTTGTTTCGGCGACGGGTAAAAAATCCGCCCCCTTAATATATAGAACTGTTAAAAATTCAACCGGCATTTTGCCGGTTTTTTAATGTTTATTCATTCAACAATTTTGATATTTCCATATCAATCTTGTTCATATCATCGGTTGGTTCAAAACGCGCAACAATATCACCATTTTTATCAACCAAAAATTTTGTAAAATTCCATTTTATATCTGGGTTTTTATCATAATCTTTATCAAACTTTCGCATCATTTCATCTATTTCTTTGGACATTGGTTGCGACATATCAAAACCGTTAAATGGTGCGACAGATTTTAAATATTTGAATAATTCCGATGCATTTTCGCCATTGACATCAGTCTTGGCAAATTGGGGGAAAGTCACACCAAAATGCATGGTACAGAACGTTGATATTTCGTCCGCAGTGCCTGGGGCCTGGTGCCCAAATTGGTTGCACGGAAAATCAAGTATTTCAAAACCATGATTCTTGTATTTGTTATACATATTCATCAACGGTTCGTATTGTGGGGTAAATCCACATTCTGTTGCAGTATTCACAATCAACAGAACTTTGCCTTTGTATTTATTCAACGAAACAGAATTACCATCTGCGCCTATAACATTTATATCGTATATATTCATGATGTATCCTTTTTTGCAGACATCTATATTTTACACAGCGCCAAGAAATCTGACAAGGGGAAAAATGATTGAAAAATTTTTTAATACATGTAAAATGAATCCGTGCGTGGCCCCATCGTCTAGCGGTCAGGACATCGGATTCTCATTCCGGCAACACGGGTTCGATTCCCGTTGGGGCTGCCAGAAAATTAAATATAACTTGTCTTTGGTATATTTTTAGGCTAGGCTAACGGTATACATTCCCAAACCAAGGACACTCACCATGAAAAAAAACAAACGTTTATTCTTGTTTGCAGGTTATGACAAAGACAATATTGTTGATGATACTGTTATTTATTATCTGAATGCGTTATCAAAAATTGGCGACATCGTATTTTTCGCAGATAACGATTTACCGGCGAATGAATTGCAGAAAATTTCACAAATTAAAAATGTTCTTTATGCCGGCGCAACGCGTCATCACGAATATGATTTCGGTTCGTACAAGCGCGCGTATTTATGGGCAAAGGAACATTTGGATATGACAAAATACGATTGGGTTTATTTGGTAAACGATTCTGTGTATGGGCCATTAAATGATTTGCAACCCGTCGTTGCAAGGCTGGAAAATTCAGGCGCTGATTTAATTGGTATGGCTGCCAATCGCGACACATATACACCTTTACATGTGCAAAGTTGGTTTGTCGGTTTTAATCGTGCAATTTTCGGTTCAGAATTTTTCGATAAATTTATGCGCGGCATAAAACACATTCCAAATAAAATGCACCTGGTTTTGAAATACGAAGTTGGACTGACCGCCATGATTATGCGACACGGATTCAAAATGCAGGTCGTATTGGACGCCAATAACAACGATTTATATTCTAACCCGCGGCACAGTTTGATTATGGGTGTGCCATTTATCAAAAAGACTGCCGCGCCACTGATATGCAATTTCGGATTTCTGGCACCACACATGGACGATGACATATTATTGGATAAAATTCGGGCACACATGCAACGCCACGGCATGGTTTTGGCACGCGACAATTATCGCACCATATACGAACTGCGGCTGTTCGGGTTGCGCCTGATACGCGTTTTATCCAAAGATTCTAGATATTACAAAGTCTATGTGTTTGGAAAAATCCCAGTATTAAAAATTATAAAAGAATAATTATCGTAAGCAGAAACTCTTGACAAATCACAATATCGTCATATTATATATAGTATGAATAATAATTGTGATTTAAGTATTATTATACCGGTATTTAATGGTGCAAACTGTATCGACGCCTGTATCGACAGTGTTTTAAAACAACGCGACGCAGACAAATTCCAAATTATCGTTATAAACGACGGGTCAACAGACAACACAGCCCAAATTGTTGGTGAATACGCAACAAAACACCCAAACATCACATTGGTCAACCAGAAAAATGCCGGCGTATCCGCGGCCCGCAATCGTGGGACAGATATTGCGTGCGGCAAATATGTGACATTCATAGACGCAGACGATACGATTGGCGCAAAATACAGTGCGTATTTACCATATTTCGACAAAATTGTACACAACAGTCAAATCGGCAATTTAAGCATTTGCAAATCATCGCTTACGCAACCGATAAAAGAACACTTTTTTGATGATAAATTTTTTGTAAATTTGCTGACCTGTGCCAAGCGTCAAAATGCAGATATTGCACTGGGTGGAAAAATCACAGTGAATAATATTGAAAAATATATAAAACGACACATTTACACATCAGAACATGTGTTTAATGCGACACCGGCAGATAAATCGGTTATATTAAACCAGGCAGATGTTCGCGAAAGCGCGAACTTTGCGATTTATTCAAAATCATTTTTAGATAAAAACAACCTGCGATTTATACCTGGCATGCAATTGGACGAAGATATTTTATTTTGTATGCTGGCGTGTTTATATGCAGAAAGAATCGTGTCAGTTCCAAATGCTGATTATTTATACCATCGGCACGAAAACAGTTTATCAAATGCAACGAATTATGAAATATCGAACAAAAGATACAGTCTGGCAAATGTGCAAAGGTTTTCTGTATTGTTGTCAGAATTGGCGAAACACCCAGAATACGCAACGATATACAACCATTGGTTACATATATTTTCAAAAGAATGCAACAAAGTGCCAGATTCAGAATACGCAGAATATTTTCCCCCAACGCGTTGCGCAGAATGCCCGTACACAAAATGTGATGAAAAATGTTTTCTTTGCGCCGGCGATAATTATGTACTGCAAAAACTGCGCGAAAACACAGTGACGCTTTTCAGATAAATCAAACAATATTTTCAACGCATTGGTGCAATCGAACACCAGATAAAGCAATCCGTGTTTTAACGCGCACGATTTGTTATCTGTTTTAACTGTTTCAGATTTTTTATGTGGGCTATTTTTAGTACTTTTTGCGCATTGTCATAACGACTGTGTTTGCTTAATTTATGTTTCGTTGCCATACGCTTTTGCAATTTAACACCCAAATCTCCGATACTGGCGATATGTTCATCAAACGCCCGTTGTTCTTCGACTGTTAAAGGCTTATCAGAATTCAGTGCATCTAAAATGACACTGTGACCTTCGTAAATGCGACTCATCTGCATCGCATGTGCGACGCGTTCGACAGATATTCCATCTGGCAATTTGAATATTCCTGCATCAACTTTAGATTGGATATTGTCACAAAGTTTCTGCGCCCGCTTTGTACCAATCAAAACATTCAGCGCACTGCGACTGGCCCGGGTCACCGCCTCAGCTTTTGCTTGAGATTCCGAAGACGCAACAGTTTGTTTTGTTGCTCCAGCATTTTGCAGCGTCTGCGCATTTGCTGTTTTTCGATATTGCAGGACAGAATCCAGATTTGATTTTTGTTTCTGCAAACTGTCCGCCATATTGTATGTTATAACATTATTATAATGTGCAGATTGTGCCGTATTCACAGTTTTGAAAGTTGGCGCTTTGTCATTAGATTGAACAGAATTGTCTGTTTGCGCAGAATCATGTGCATTAAATAACATCAACGCACCCAGGGCGACAAATCCTGTGATAGTTGCACCAATTTTGGCAAATCTGGTCCACTTAGTTTTTTTAGGTTTTTCTGGCGCAACCAGATTTTCTTTCACACTTTCTTGTGCCTTTTTGATTTGTTCTTGTTCAGCGATAATGCGTTTACGCTTTTCTTCTTCGACACGTTTGTGTTCCGCTTCTTCTGCACGACGCTTTTCTTCTTCGATACGTTTGCGTTCCGCTTCTTCTGCACGACGCTTTTCGGCTTCTGCTGCTAAAACATCTTGTTGATTATTTTGTTGCGCGGCTGCGTCGAACATTTGGTCGATTTTATCTTCTTGAACATCGTGGGGTTCTTTTAATCCAAACCATTTACCTATTTTTTGTTTGAAACGTGTCGAACGCACCGTCTGGTTAGTCAACACAATTGAATCTGGCGCAAAACCACAGTACACACACAAAGCACGCATCGCAGCGCGTGTTTCATCTGAATAAACACCATTATCATTGGCATAGTCACGCAACATTCTGTACAACGCCTTAAATACGCGTTTGTTGCCTTTATCAAAATTAAAAGATTGAGACGCGATACATGAAATAATACTGTCAGCCATATAGGTTGAATAATTCTGCAAGCCCAGTTTTTGTTTGCAATGGATTGCATCATTGGCGCAACTTTCCAGCGAAGACGCGCTTACCCAAAAGCCCGCATATTCGAAATCAAAATTATTGTCATGTGACATAATATTTTCACCTTTTTTCAATGAAGATACACATTACACCCCAAACGACCAATTGTCAAGCAAGATTTTTTGTCAACACGCGTCCATCAAGAATAATATTGGTTTTACCGTGAAACATTATGCAAATAAAAAAGTCGTGGTTTCCCACGACTTTTTTTGTGTCATTCCAGAATGGTTTATTTTCTGAATACCCATCCACGGAATGTCTGACCAGATGCGGACATCTTTGGTGTAGTAGGTGTTGTTATATCACCACCGTATGTGACGGTTGTTTCAAATACACCATTGGTGTTTCCTGTATCAGATACACCATACCATTTGATGGTAATTGTTTTAGCTGTCCACTGTGCAACAATCTGTGTTGATGTACCAGACGCAACACCCGTGTTGGCTTTTGTACAGCCGCTAGACACAGTTGAACTGGCGTCTTTGATGGTACCACTTTTCAGTTTCCAACCGCCAAAATCATAACCAGCGCGCGTAGGTGCCGCAGGTAATGTCAGTGTACCATCATATGTACATGTTCCATTTGAAATAGCGTCACCACCGTTTTCATCCCAATTCAAAGTAATTGTGTTCGCAGTCCATTGCGCTTTGATGCCCGTTGATGTACCGGACGCAACACCAGTGTTGGCTTTTGTACAACCGTTTGCCACTGTCGAACCTGCGGTTTTGACGGCACCGTTAGTACCATACAATTTCCATCCCGCAAACGTATAACCTTCACGTGTTGATGCCACGGGTAATGTCAACGTACTATCATACGTACATGTCCCATTCGAAACAGCGCTACCGTTGTTTTCATCCCAATTCAAAGTAATGGTGTTTGCAGACCATTGTGCTGTAAATGTTTGCGCCGATGTATAAGTCCATGTGATATCCGCGCCAGCAGTTCTGGTTGTGCCTGCGCCGTCTTTCCAGTTATTAAATGTATAACCTTCCTTGGTACAATACGTAGTTGTTCCGCCGCCATTGTCATACGTATTCAAAGATACAGTATATGTTCTGTTATATACTGGGGCGCCCTGGGGTGGATTGGTTCCTGTGCCAGTACCACAACTATATATAACACCGTAAACATTTGGATCGCAAATCTCTGAACTGGACCCCATAGAAAACAAATCTTCACGGAAGGTTGTTAATCCGACTCCTTGATCGGCAACCATCTGTGCACACAAGTAATTACAGGCACCACCATCTACCGTACTGGTTGTGATGTATTCGTTATCAACCCTTACCCATGCAGAGTTCAAACTTACCCCATTGTATCCACGCAAACTACAATAACATGCAGTCCCCAGATTCGCCGATGTCGGAGCCTCTGATGTCCAATTGATATATTTTGCAGTATTGTTCGAAACCAAGGCAGCCCCCCAAACCATACCCATGTTACCAAAATCTGCCGCCCAATACGAATTTACCCCATACGGAATAGAAGAGCCGTTATCAGTAGGGGTTCCTGTAATTGTTCCATTATACGAAGACCAGTAGTTACTGGTTGTTGATGTAATGGTCGTTTTATAATCCGGCAATTTTGTATAACCTGCCGCACAGGCGGATGGTTCACAATAAGCAACTCCACCATTGTTTATTACGCGCCCAGACACCGTTGCATTTGAAGCAATTCCTTCCGTATTACTGATATCTGTCAAGATACAATTACGATAACATTGTTGTACAGTATATGTCCCAACATCAGAATTTGGGAATCCCGAAGGACAAGCGCCCGTAATCCCCTGGGCAGAAGAGGTACTTTTGATGTTTTCAATACCAGAACAGTAATTACCCGCCGTACATTGGGCGGCTTCGTATGAATTCGCCGGCAAATAATAACCTGCTAAAATATTATAATACGCATCAGCGTTTGCGGTACCGCTAGTCACACCCATATTCGTCGATATTGCCGCACCAGTATATGTTGTTGCCTGGCCATTAGTTGGTTTCATATAACCATTTGTTGGGAATGTGGCCGCCGATGCAGGCAAAGTCAGTCCAATTGCAACCATGGACGTCAACCAAAGTTTATTGTTCATATTTTCTCCTTCCTTCGTTTCTTTGTTATTCAAAAAAATCAGCAAATGACGCCATTAAACAGCATTCGTTGATTTTTCCCAAAAATCCGGGGGGTTCCGTGGTTTTTTTACCAAACAGAATCCTTCCTTTGCTTTAATCTTAGTAAATTCAGCGAATCGGTGTCAAGTGTTTTTTAATAAAAAAATTGCCGGTATTTACCGGCCTTTTTGAAAAATTTTACAATTATTCCAACAACATTTTTGCCTGATTCAACAAATCCAGCGCAAAATCTATTTCTTCACCGGCAATTTGTGCCGTTATTTCAGATTTTTCTGCCCGGGATTTGCCGGTCTTTTCGTTAAAATTTGTTTCCGCATCAAATGTTCCGTTGTGCAGAATTTTTTTAACCCCGACAATTGTCATACCCTTATCATACAATAATGATTTTATCGAACGTATTTTTTCAACCGTTTCGCGTCGATAATACCGGCGATTACCGGCACCCGTCACAGGACGAATTGCGCCCGGAAATTGTTTTTCCCAATAACGCAAAGTATGCGCCGGTACATCCAATTCTTTGGCAACTTCGTTTATCGGAACAAAATATTCGTTCGTGGTTTCCATTATTCTGCTGTTTCGGTTATTGTTTCAGATTCAGACACAATTTCTTCTTCGTTTGATTCTTCTTCGTGGTCGATTGCAATTGCAGACACAACCTTTTCACCTTCGGCTGTTCTGAACAATGTCACACCTGCGGTTGAACGACCCGCAATACGAACATCACGCACTGGTGTTCTGATAATTTTACCACCGTTTGTAACCATCATAATATCTTGGTCTTCTTTCACAGGGAACGAACCTGCAACGGCTGTGTTTTTACCACCCAATTTAATGTTGGTAAATCCATTACCGCCACGATGTGTCAAACGATATTCATAAGACGATGTGCGTTTTCCAAATCCGTTTTCAGAAACTGTTAAAATGAATTCTTCACTCAACGCCATCTTTGCCATTTGTTCATCGCTTAAAACCAATGTTGTGTTTTCTTCTTCGGCATCCGCTTCTTCTTCGATACCGGTCTGTGCACGGCGCAATGCGCGGCTTTGCTTTACATACGCGGCACGAACCACAGAATCAGATTCACCATGATTCAACATTGCCATACCGATAATATAATCATCTTTTTGCAGCGATAAACCGCGAACCCCGGTTGAATTGCGTCCTGCGAATATACGAATTTCTGGGACAGCAAATCTTATGCAACGACCGCGATATGTAGAAAGGAATACATCTTGGTTTTCATTACACGGCAATACAGAAATCAAAGAATCGCCTTCGTCCAGTTTCATTGCAATCTTTCCATTTGCGCGGATAGAATCAAAATCAGACATACGATTTCTGCGCACTGTACCAGATGCAGTTGCAAACATTAGGAAATGTTCAACTCCAGATTCTGCAACGCGTTTAACTTCATCTTCTGGCACTGGCAAAATCGCAGTTATTGTTTCGCCGTCCGTCAATGGCAATAAATTGACCAATGGACGACCCTTGCCTGCGGCAGATGCTTCCGGTAATTTATAAGTTTTTAATTTATAGCACAATCCCTTAGAAGAGAAGAACAACAAAGGCGTATGAGTATTTGCAACAAACACATTTACAACATAATCATCATCTTTTGTTGTCATTGCATTACGGCCCTTGCCCCCGCGTTTTTGTGCGCGATATGTATCCAGGCTTACGCGTTTGATATATCCGGTATTAGAAACAGTTACAACCATGTCTTCACGCGCAATCAAATCTTCGATATCTATGTCGATTTCTGCATCAGATATTTCAGTTCTGCGTGGTTGTGACCAATTATCGCGAACCGCCGCTGTTTCATCACGAATAATTTGGATAATGCGTTCGTGACTGCCCAATATTGCCAACAAATCTTTAATAGTTGCACCCAATTCAGTCAAATCATTGTGAATCTTGTCGCGTTCCAGACCTGTCAAACGATGCAATTGCAATTCCAGAATTGCCTTTGCTTGGTCTTCGGACATATAGAACAGACCGTCTTTGTATTCTGTGTTCGGGTCGTCAATCAGGTTGATATAAGATTCAATATCAGATGCCGGCCAACCACGCGATAATAACGCAGTGCGTGCTTCATCTGGGTTTGCAGATTCTTTAATCAGTTTGATAACTTCGTCCAAATTACCGCACGCCACAGACAATCCCAACAAAGTGTGTGCACGATTGCGCGCCTTGTTCAAATCGAATATCGTTCTGCGACGAATAACTTCTTCACGGAATTCAATAAACGCGTCCAATACTGTGCGCACAGTGAATAACATTGGACGACCGCGATTCAGTGCCATCATATTCACAGGGAAATTTGATTGCATTTCTGTATCTTGGAACAAATGATTCAAAACAACCTCTGGCATTGTGTCGCGTTTTAATTCGATAACTACGCGCAATCCTTCCTTTGACGATTCATCGCGAATATCTGTGATTCCTTCGATTTTTTTATCTTTGACCAATTCTGCAATTTTTATAATCAGTTGCGATTTATTTACTTGATATGGTAATTCATCAACAATAATCGCAGTATGGTCATGTACTGTTTCAAAATGAGTTTTCGAACGAACAATTATCGAACCGCGTCCGGTTGTGTGCGCTTTATAAGCACCGGCGTGCCCCATAATAATTCCACCTGTTGGAAAATCAGGCCCTGGAATAATTCCAAACAATTCATCATCGGTAATGTCTTTGTTATCAAGAACAGCCAAAATACCATTACAAACTTCACCCAGGTTATAAGTTGGCACATTTGTTGCCATACCGACCGCAATACCCGAACCACCATTTACCAAGAAATTAGGGAACTTTGTTGGCAAAACAATTGGTTCCTGTAAAGTACCGTCAAAGTTTGGTTGCCAATCAACCGTGTCTTTGTCCAAATCTTCCATCAATGACGCACCCAGTTTGGACAGGCGTGCCTCTGTATAACGCATAGCCGCAGGTTTATCACCGTCACGCGAACCAAAGTTACCCTGACCCTGGACCAGCATTTCACCCATAGAGAAGTCTTGTGCCATACGCGCCATCGCTTCGTAAATAGACGAATCCCCATGTGGGTGATAACGTCCCATCACATCACCAACGATACGCGCAGATTTCACAGTTGCCTTAGTCGCAGGCGCCACTTCGTTCATAACATACAAAATACGACGATGCACCGGTTTACAGCCGTCACGCACATCTGGCAACGCACGGTCCACAATAACAGACATCGCATAATCCAAAAACGATGTTCGCATTTCATGTTCAATCGGCGAAGTTGGAACCTTTATTTCATTGACTTCATTTGTTTCGATAATATCAGACATTACTTTTTCCCTTGTTTTTAACTGATAAAAACATAGCAAAATTTTAGCCGTTGGGTCAAGGATTAAAGCAGAAAAAATCATCTTTGATTATCGTTTGACAAAACCGGTTTGTGTGCTATAATATCACAACAAAACAAAGGTAGTATAAAATGAAAGCATCGAATGTATTTTTGCCTTTTTGGAATCTGTTTGCAGCGATTTTTGTGTACTTTTTGTTTATCGAAGGCCTGAAAAAACTGGGTTTGGTAAAAAGTAAATAAAATAGTTGCGTTTTCAAAAAACATGTGGTTAAATAGAACGAAAGTCAAAAGGATTTAACAATGGCAACAAAAAGAACATATCAACCGTCAAAAACACGTCGTGTGAAAACACATGGGTTCCGTGAAAAAATGGCAACTAAATCTGGACGCGATGTTTTGAATCGTCGTCGCGCATGTGGACGCAAACGTTTGGCAGTATCTGCAGTGAATTAAGGTTGACGGTAAAATATCAGAAATTAAAATCGCCGATTGGCGATTTTTTTATTTATCTGGGCAAATTTTTTTGATATAATTGGTTTGTCGATGGGGATTCTGTCGACGGGGTGTCAAGACCTCTAATTACGGGTGTCCGTGGGGACAGAAAAAACCTCCAACTAAACTTGGTTGGAGGGGGCGATATATATAAATAAGCCCACTATTTCTCGTAATATAGTCTTGAACCTCCAACCGCCTGAATTTTTCCGGTGGTTTTTTGATTTGTGAAAACGAGGGGATTTATGAAAAAATTTTTTGTTATATTTGGATTGGTGTTCGTTTGCATAACTGCATTTGCACACAGTGTTGAATGGTATGTTGATGGTTCGCTGTATCAAACAACAACATGTGATGCCGGTGATAATATCACACCCCCGGTCGCCCCAGCAAAATACGGATACAGTTTTGCAGGGTGGGCGTTGTATACAGAACTGGAATATATTGAAAGCACAGGTACACAGTATATTGACCTTGGGCGTAAGGTTCGTTCTGATTACACATATAAAACGAAGGTGGCGTGGACACGGTTTGGCCCATACACACTTATGTCGTCAAAAGAATACAGTGACTGGATGCAAGGCAAATACCTTGGGATACCGTATACCGATGGCACCAACAAAGCATGGTATTCTCGTAGTGGCACAGATACAGATTATGGAACAATAAAAAAATTTAACGCTACTGCGAATACTATCTATGATATTGACTGGAACCCAACGTCTCATATAGATATTAACGGCACAACATATACCAACGAACCTGGTTCTCACCAACAAACATCCGATGTGTTTGAAACCGCAAATAATATGTACCTGTTCGCCGCAAACTCTGATGGGACGGCAACAGGAATGGATTATGTAAAATTATACAGTTGGCAAATGTACGACACGGACGGCACAACTTTGTTGATGAATCTTATCCCTGCAAAGCGCATCAGTGACAATGTTTTGGGTATGTACGATACTGTGTCAGGACAATTCTTTACCAATGCGGGTGCGGGCGAATTTATCGCGGGACCAGAGGTCGGTGGTTTATAATGAAAAAAATTTCTGCGTTTTTGTTGGTATTGCTGATAACACAATCTGTATTTGCAGAATATGTTTGTGATACGGGGGTAAATAAATATTATGCTGCGTACATACCAAATTCTTACACTTGTTCTGTGGGACAATATCTGCCGGCGAATACTTTGGGGTGCGTTGCATGTCCAAATGGTTTTACATGTCTCGGTGGAACATTTAATTTTAATCCAGACATTTTCCAGGGTCTGAATTTTAATCTGGTGCCACAAACAACAATGAATAATATTTGTGCGACCAATTTTCCAACAAAATTACACGCAAAATATGTGCCAAATTCACACACGTGTTCATCGGGGTATTATTTGCCGGCAAATGTCGATGAATGTGTTGCATGTATATCGCATGGCGTTTGTCCTGGTGGAACATTTACATTTAACGAAACAACGACACAGGGATTTGACGGATGTGAAAACGGATATCATCTTTCCAACAATGTCTGTGTTGGAAATGTTATAAATATAACATGGGACAGTGCGAACACTGCCGACATCACGGCAAATAATGCAGGTTCGGTCACATATGGTGGTGATATTCGTACCCCACGGAAAGCACAACATATAAATGGGAAAATATTTGTCGGTTGGACATTCAACACACCAAGTGGAAATTAAAAAACACCGCCCGATTGGGCGGTGTTTATCTGTTATCCCAATAACAAACAACCTTGGCATGTTCGATTTCGTCGGTCATAATTTTATGACGCGTGGTGTTGCCGTCAAACGCAACCTCTATCCGCACGGTGGGTGTATTCGGGTTTATTTCGTGTTCGAAATATACATCTATGCCACGCAATTTATGCGCGTTACGATATTCAAAACCAACACTTTCGGTTGCCCACACTGTATAAACCGCGTTGTTTATATGCTGATTCACATCGATATCATCAAAACGGCATGCCATGACATGCGATTTAGTCGGAACAAAGTCAGGACATTTATCAAAATTGCGTTCCCACACGCGTTCATCTATGCCACCCCAATCAGGAATATATTCACTGATGCGAACCGGGCGACGCGTTTCCAGATTTATCAAAACCCACTGAGATATCGCACGAACACGCAGTTTCCCGCTTTCATCACGAATCTCAAAATCACGTTCAGACCGCAAAGCACCCGGCACAGTCGGCCATGTTGTGTATGTCAATTTTTCTTTGGCACGCGGCATATCTATGACATCAACAAACATGTGTGTGACAACCCATGCGATTCCGCGCGCGAAACAAAATTCACGCCCTGCCCCCAACAAATCGGCATGCTTGCCCGCCAGACCCTGTAATTCATTCATCAACATAATCGGGCGCATCAGACCATATCTGTCGCACTGATACGATTTTATCGTATGTTCTTCAACCAGTTTGTTCGCCATAGTTTCCCCCTATTTTTTCCCAGGCAATTATTCAGCGTTTTGCACAACAACAAAATCGGTATCTTTTCCCAAAACTATTTCATTTGCACGCGCCGCAGATTTTATCAACCCGTGTAAAATTTCCGGTGTATCAGACGGTATCGTCAATGTTTCCAGTTTCGCACCATTACCAATTTTGCGCGTCGTGCGCAAACCACGAATATTTTTCAAAATATCCAGCGCAATATCCATTTGTGATACATCTGTATCATATTCTGGATTCACCGTTGGATATTGGGTCAGGTGTAAAGTTTCGCCACCTTCAACATCTTTGTAAATCTTTTGCCACAATTCTTCGGTAATAAATGGAATAAATGGTGCATAAAGTCCGATTATTGCACGCAACACTGTGTACAGCGTCCATTGTGCAGATAATTTCGATTCTGTGCTGTATTTTTCAGGCGACCAAAATCTGTCTTTGATAAATTCCAGATACTGGTCACAGAATATATCCCAGAAAAATGTATCGATTGCACTGCGTGAATTATAGTTGTCATATTTATCCAAATTCCGACGCGTTTCTGCGATTGTTTTGTTCAATTCAGACAACACCCATCTGTCTTCGACAAAGCGTTCGCTGACTGGAACCTGTTTCGCAGTCTTTGGTTCAAAATCAGATAAATTCATCAAAACATAACGCGACGCGTTCCATAATTTAGTCAATAATTTAGAACCGCGTTTAACTTCGTCATCACTGTATCGCAGACTGGTTCCAATTGGCGCAGTTGCAATCCAATAACGCAACGCATCAACACCAAATTTATCAACCGCGGTCAATGGGTCTGTACCGTTGCCTTTGGTTTTTGACATCTTTTGACCCTTAGAATCCAAAACCAGACCGTGGAAATTCACTGTATGGAACGGAACATCGCCCATCACATAAATCCCCATCATTATCATACGCGCAACCCAGAAAAAGATAATGTCTGCGCCGGTGTATAATAAATCTGTTGGATAATATTTTTTCAATTCCAATGTGCGGTCTGGCCAACCAAGTGTTGAAAACGGCCAAAGTCCAGATGAAAACCAAGTATCCAAAACATCACTATCACGCGTCAATGTTTTGCCACCAGATTGTTTGATGGCTTCTTCTTCTGTTTCGGCTACATAAACATTACCGTCCGCGTCATACCACGCAGGTATATGATGTCCCCACCACAATTGGCGCGAAATAGTCCATGGACGAATATTTTTCATCCATGACATAAACAAATTATAACGATGGTCTGGCAAGAATTTTATTTTACCTGCTTCCACTGCTTTAATTGCTGGCTGTGCCAACTTTTCAGCATCAACAAACCACTGTGTTGTCAGCATTGGTTCAACCGGCACACCACCGCGTTCTGAATATGGGGTCGGAATAATTTTATCTTCGATTTTAACCATTAAACCGGCGGCTTCTAAATCTTCGATGACCGCTTTGCGTGCGACATATCTGTCCATGCCACGATATTTTTCAGGAATCACACTTTCGTTATTTAACTTTGCATCGTTTGTCAAAATGCACAATGGTTCCAGATTATGACGAAGTCCGACTTCAAAGTCGTCAAAATCATGCGCAGGTGTAATTTTCACCGCACCTGTACCCTTTTCTGGGTCTGCGTGTTCGTCGCCAACAATCGGAATTTCAATATCGGTCAACGGGATAATCGCGGTCTTGCCAATCAAATGTTTCAATTTTTCGTTTTCAGGGTGTACTGCAATCGCTTTATCCCCAAACAAAGTTTCCGGACGCGTAGTTGCAATTTCTATAAACCCGCCATCTTTTAACGGGTAATTGAAATAATAAAACTTGCCATGTTCTTCGCGGGTTTCGATTTCCAAATCTGAAACAGATGTTTGTTGTTTCGGACACCAATTCACAAGGCGTTTTTCACGATATATCAAACCTTCGTTATACATCTTTACAAACAATTTGGTCACAGCGCGTGATAAACCTTCGTCCATAGTGAATCTTTCGCGATTCCACACAGGCGTCACACCCAAAACATGCAATTGGTTCATGATTTGTCCGCCCTTGTCAGCCTTCCATTTCCAGGCAGCGTCCAATTTTTCGTCCAATGACAACGCATGCGGATTTATACCGCGTTTAGATAAATCGCGTTCCACCAACAACTGGGTTGCGATTGACGCATGGTCTGTCCCCGGTTGCCACAAAACATCAAATCCAGCCATACGCTTATAACGACATACAATATCAGTCAACACATTGTCCAATGCGTGCCCCATATGCAAATTACCAGTCACATTTGGCGGTGGCATCATAATACAGAAAGATTTTTTATCACTGTGGACATCGTTGTCCCAAAAATGGTTTTCGTCCCAGAATTTCTGAATTCTGGATTCTGTTTCGTGTACATTCGTATTTTTTTCAAGATTTATATTCATTTTTGTGAACCCTGTTTTTGTTTTCATGAATTTTACACAATAAAAATACAAAATCAAATAAATAAACCGAAAAAGGTTCCTAGTGCAAAAGTGGCCCAAAAGACCTATTATTCCAACATAAAAAACAGGTATCACAATGAATAAAATTATCAAAATGCTTATCAAAGAAACTATTCATAACAACCGCACAGTTCATACCATCGTCCCTGCCGGCGATAAATATACCGTTCTGGATAAAGCCGGACATGAAATTTTATCGGTTATAAACGGATGGGCAACCAACAGTTATTATGTTGTCGTGAATAAAAAAACCGTGTTATCTGTGCGGTGGGACCAAAGCAATTCTAAACCACTGACCAGTGACCAGAAAGACATGGTTGATATCATAAACGCATGCAAAGAAAAAATAGATTTACAAGAAACAGCACAAACCATGAATAATTCAGAATTGGAAATGGCAAAATTTTTACAACAATCCCTTTGCCATGTAAAACATTAAATCGCATGAACAACACGACAAAACGAAACGCCGTATACGGCGGTTGCCCCCGATTTGCGCAAAACACGATTCAATTCGTAAAATGTTGCGCCACTGGTCATAACATCATCAACAATCAAAATCTTTTTACCCCGAATGTTATCAAATTTTTTCACACTGAAAACACCACGAATATTTTCGCGCCGTTGTTTTGCAGTTTTATGTCCCATGTCTTTTCTGTATTTACGCGACAGGGAATCAACATCTAAGATTGCATTAAAATGTTTTGCGATTGGACGCGCCAATAATGTTGCCTGGTTATATCCGCGACGGAACAACCTTTTATACGCCAGTGGTACAGGCAATACGACATCAACATCAAGATTCAAATCACGCACACAATTTATCATCGCGTTCGACATCATTTTCTGAAACTTTAATTGCGACGCGTGCTTAAACGGCAACATAACATTTTTTGAAACATCATCATAAACACACGCACTGCGAATAAAATCTAAATCGCATTCACCCGCCGCACAATGCGGACACAGTGGTGTTGGTCCCAAATCTAAATCCGCAGGAAATGGATAACCACACCGATAACACTTTGGATTTGATATCCAATTAAAACGCGACCAACATGATGCACACATATTACCATGCACATCAACCAAATCGCTGCATACGGGGCAAACCGCCGGATACACAAAATTCAGAAAAGATTGAAAGAAATTTACCACGACATACTTTTGTATGTTTTTGTTGAAACAGTATCACCAAACATATTGCGTTTTTGTTCACGCAAAGATTCAAACACATCGCCAGAAATTATACGCAAAACAAATTCATCACCATCGCGCTGTGATAACACAGGAACAATTCTTTGTTCTGCAATTCCTGTATCACGCAAAACCTGTTCAACAATTGCCAAACGCTTTGCCGCCAGTTTGCGTGCGTCCTTGGTATGCGTTGCAGATTCCGGTATTGCAATTTGGATTGCACGTTTTGGATTGTTCACAACGATAGATGCGGTTTGGGTCAAAATATCATAGTTATCACGCGACAGTCCACTGTCCCCGTTCATAAAGGTTATCTTGATTTCCATTGGACGAACACCACCATCGATTTCAGATAAATCACGCGCGGCACTGAATCCTTCTGTATCAAAAGACATATCACTGATTGTGTCGAATCTGTCATCTATTTGATATGTTGATAAATGTTTATTTTCTGACAGATAGGTTTTTTTGAATGCCTTTTTCAATTCATTTGGTGACATCTTTGTCATTTCGTTTTGCACAGATGCGATTTTTGGTTCTGCAACGGTATTTGATGCAACACGACTGGCAACCTGTTTTGGTGTATCCATTGCGACAACTGCGCGACGCACAGAAACATCTGATGTTTTTGGGGGTTCTTTCTTTGGCGCGACATTTGCCACACCAGAAATTGGTGTACGCACCGCAACCGGGCGAGCATTTGCAATCTGTGATTCTTGCTGTAATTGTGCCAAACGTGCAACCTCTGCCCGCAATTGTTTTAATTCATTCAATGCAGCATCGTGTTCAACAAATTGCGATTCTTGTTTTTGCACATTGGCAACCTTTACAGGTGTGGATTCAGGTTTTGAATCCAAAGATTCTTCGGGTAAAAGCGCATCAGATTTTATTACCGCTATTTCGTCCATGCGCGGCATGCGTAATGCAGATTCTGTATTACGCGCCCACAAATCCGAACTGGGGCGTTTAGGATTTAACACATCACCAGTTGCGATTTGCGTTGTTGGTTTTCTGGTGGCACGCGCCACGACTTTTTTTTCAACTTTTTTCACTGGTGCGGGCGCCGCCTGTACCACCGGCGCAACCGCAACAGTTTTTTCTGGAACAATTTCTTCGCCAAATATTGCACGCGCAGAAACACCACCACGCGACACATCAACAACCGGCAAATATGCACAAATCCCGGCGTTTACGCAAATAAAGTAAGCAATCAAAGATGACGAAAAATATTTCATTCCTTTCCTTCCTTACTTTATCATAGAACAAATCACGAATCGGGGGCAAGCAAAAAATGCCATCGCTGGCATTTTTTATTCAACAGAGTAAAAAACCATCATTTTTCTGATTTGGTTGGCAATAATTCTGGCAAAACCTGACCAGACAAAACCCGTTGAACCGCATCATAAAAATTTCGTGTATTTATTGCACCAGAAAAAGATGTTTTTTCTGGTCTAAAAATTTCTTGTAATCCGAAAACATTCAAACCGACAACCTGATTTCCACGAATCAGCGGTGCCCCAGAATCCCCACCAGAAGAATCACAATTTGTTGTTAAAATTTCTGGGGTCACATTCAGAATTTTACAATTTTGTACTTTAAAATTTTTCTGGTCACCAAATAATGGTTTCAATTTATATTTTTTTTGTAATAAATCGTTTGCGATACGATTCAGACAGTTGATTCTTTCTTCGTCATCAGCACATTTTTCTTTTGCTGCCTCTATATACGCCTGTTTTATCAACGGAATTTCAGAATCAGCAATAATTCGCAATGTACCAAAACCACCGCGCAATACATTACCGGGGGTTGATTCTGGCGCAACAGACATAAAATGCTTGTTCGGAATATCGGATTTCATAATCACCCAATCGGTTTCTGTTTTACTGTTATATTCTTTTGGCGAAGTCACCAAATGAACATCAGATGTCTGATATTGTTTGCCGTCCCAAAAATAAACACTGCAACCAATTTTGATGCATACATCTGAAACATGCCGATTGGTAATTATCAAATTTTCAGAAATAAATCCTGCCGTCCCAAGCGTTACGCCTTTTTTTTCAACCCGCGCCACAGCCGAATACTGTAATTCTGACAACTGCCCATAGCGACGGTCATCACGGAACCCAACATTTCCACTAAGGCGTGCAAACGCATTCGCCGACATCATCGCAAACATAAAAAACGATATCAAACGACAAATCATTCCAGCGCCCCCATACATAATTGTGCAGTTTTTATATTATCTTTTACCGCTTTTAATGTTGTGGCATTAAATATCGTCGCAACACCAGATGCCACAGCAGATGCACCAGAAAAAACATTCGCGGTTGTATTCAGATTCTTTTCCCGTCTGGCGCCATCATTTGTATTATCATTGCGCACTGATTGACTGTTTGCCACCGCCGATGTCACCGTTCCAACAACGCCTGTCCCGATATTTATCGCACTGGAAATCGTTGCCCCAGATGAAGCCTTGGTAATTTTATCCATGTGTCTGGACGAAAAAGCACCACATGTGCGTTCAATCTGGCGCAATTTTTCGTATTCGTTTTGTGTACAATCATAGCGCGCCATATTCACAGAATCATGGTGCAAATTTACAGTCGCCAAACAATCATTTATTTTTTCTGAAATCGTTCTGGAATCGTTTTTATTTTTATTCGCAATAATTGTCCCCGCAATTGCAGTCGCAGTATTCGTCGCCATTAAACCTGTTCTGACATTACCAGCCGTTTCCGATTTTTCTTCTAAATCTTTTTTATACGCTTCCAGTTCTTCTTGATATTCAGCGTTCAATTTTAAAAATTCAAAAAATTCTTGGTCTGACATATTTTCAATATTATTCAATTGCTTTTCTAATTCAGCCACCTTGGCGTCCAGTTGTTGTTTGCTGATTCCGGCGTACAACGCGCCCGCAGCGCCCAATGTTCCAACACCGGTGACCGCCGTATTTATGCCTGCCATAGTTTTTAATTTTTCCATTTCATCAACAACATTGACACACGAATTTCTGATATCGCGAACAATTTCGTCATATTTACACATGTCTGCAAATGCAGGCATCACAATACACGATATAAAGATTATCAAAAATATTTTTCGCATTCGTTCTATTTTGTTATGGTGTCTGCTATTTTTTGAACTGCTTTATTTGGCACGCTTGATTTTTTTGCCATTTTGTCCAGACGCGCAGGATTATCAAACAAATCGTCCAGTGTCGCCGCCAACCACTTTGGTGTAAATTTTGATTGTTCAACATCAAAACCACCACCCAATTTAGCAAAAGACGCCGCATTTGCCGCCTGGTCTGGATTTATATTTAACGGCACCAATATCGCAGGCCGCCCAATTGTTTCCAATTCCACGACTGTGCTGGCACCACTGCGGCCTATAACCAAATCTGCATTGACAATCGTTGATGCCATATCATGAATAAAAGATAAAACATTTGCACGAATTTTATGCGCCGCATAAAACTGTTGCAATTTTTCAACATTTTCTGGACGCGTTTGGTGTGTTATGAATATCTTTTTATTCTTCATAGACGCAATTGCAATCGGTACAACTTCGTCCAATATCTGTGCACCCAACGAACCACCAGTCACCAAAATCTTGTTTTCGTGTTTCAATGGCGCATTTGCATTTTTAATAAAATCATCACGCACAGGCAATCCAGTATAAACAACGCGCGCAGTTGCATTCTTTGGTATTCCGTTCACATTTTCAAAACTGGTCATCAAAGTTTTTACCCAACGCATTGTGAATTTATTCGCGCGCCCAATTGCTGCATTTTGTTCATGTAAAAATGTTGGTATTTTCCAAACATGCGCTGCAAATACCGCCGGCACAGACGCATATCCACCAAACGCGACCAATCTGTCTGGACGCGAAAAAGCAAACCGAATAATCAGTGCAACCGCAGACACACCTATTTTTCCCAACGCAATCATCTGTTTGATTTTTGATTTCGCGCCAACACCCGCAGCCCAAACAAATGCAACGCGTGCATTATCTGGTTTGCCATCGCGAACCATTTTCATAACACGACCATCGGTTGAAACAGTTATTTTATGCCCACGAATTGCCAATTCTTTTGCGACGCTAAGTGCCGGAAACACATGTCCGCCGGTACCGCCTGTTGCAATCCATATTTTCATTTTTCTGCCCCCTTTGGTTTATCTGTTCCATGTATCTTCGCGAATAAGTGCTAACATCATTCCGAACAAAATACAAAATGTTATAAACGAAACGCCACCATATGATACAAACGGTAATGTCATACCCTTGTTTATCAGCAAATGCATCGCTGTCATCAAATTAAAACAAATCTGACCACCAAACACAGCCGCAGCCCCCGCCAGGGCATATACAACAAAATCATCACGCGCAGACACAGCATGTTTGATTAAACTGCCCAAAACCAGGAACAACAACACAACCAACGCACACGCCCCGACAGCCCCCCAATCTTCCGCAATAGATGCATACACAAAATCGTTTATAGATTCTGGCAAAACATCTTTGACATAGGATTCATCACCAGCCCCAATTAAACCACCGTGTTTTATGGAATTTATTGAATACCAAACCTGGGTGCGCGGAACGACATCAAAAATATGCGCTGCACGCGAACGAATATGTGGCATAAATGTTATTGCCACCGCAGCCAATGCAGCCCCAACCCCCAACATCGCAGGCATAAATTTCCATGGAAATCCCGCAACAAACAACATCACAAACAAAACCCCAAAATACAGTGCCGCAGTGCCAACATCAGGGTGTTTAAATATCAACAATGTACATATCAAAAACACAATCAAATACGGCCACCAACTTTGCCATTTCAGGCGCCATGCCTCTTTATTCAGAAATATATCTGCGCCATAAAGTTTGTGCATAAACGATAAAAACCATGCAGTTATAACTATGAAAAATGGTTTTAATATATCTGCTGGCATAAAACTTAGCCCGCCAATCTTGACCCAACGCAAAGACCCATTTATACGCGCCGGATGGATAAAAGTAAATAACAAAGCACACACACCAAAAATCACCCCAACAACAGACAATCTGATTATTTGTTGTTTGTTAAACATGCTGATTACAAACAAAGAAATTATACCGATTGTATACGGCAAAAACGCCTTCTTCAAATACGCGAACCACGGGTCCCCTACACGCGCAGCATCTGCAGCCCCCGCCGCAATCATTGTAATCAGACCTATTCCTATCAACAACAAAACCATTCCCAACAATCTTTTGTCGATTTCGAAATACCAATCTGTCAATTTACTTTCTTCGCCACGCGTGATTCTTAACATTTCTTTCACCTATGCAAATTTCAATAACACCAATGCCAATCCAGAAAACAGTACTGACAAGATAAAAAACCTGTCTACTATTTTAGTTTCTGCCCAACCCAATTCTTCGAAATGGTGGTGTATCGGTGCGCGCAGAAATATGCGTTTTCCATTACCTGTGATTTTACGCGTTATTTTAAAGAACATTGTTTGCATGAATGATGACAGCAAAATCAAGACCATCATGCCGGCGGCAACCCCCATGATGATTTCAGATTTTAACAACATCGCAACCGTACCCATAAATCCGCCCAACGCCAGGGAACCTGTGTCGCCCATAAATATACTGGCTGGTTTTGCATTGAACCACAAAAATCCCAACACACCACCGAACACCGCGCCCAACACGCCGTACAGCGCACTGGTCTCTGGCAAGAATATTACCGCGTCCATAAAACCTGTGCGGGTCGCACCGTATAACGCAACAACCAACACTATCAAAACAGGCATATACAGTTTTGACAGCATACCGTCCAGACCATCAGTAATATTAGTTGCATTCGCAGAACCACATATTACGAAATACGCGAACACATAATACAAGAATCCAACACCCCATGCCGCCAAAGGTAATTCGATTGTAGAACCCAAAACAATGGATAAATTTGGCACATAACCCGGCATAGTTTTATTTATCATATACGCCAAGATTGCGACAAATATTGCCTCTATTCCCAATCTGGTGGCAGGGCTTAAACCATTTGCGGCTTTTTTTGATTGGCTGCGAATTTTTTTATAATCGTCGACAAAACCGATTGCGCCAAACATCAACAACGACATCAGTGCTATCCAACCTGTGGTGTTATGCATTGGCATAAACAACAAAGACGACACAAATATCGCAATCAAAATCAGTACGCCACCCATAGATGGGGTACCGGCTTTCTTTTTATGTTGTTCTGGTACATTTTCACTGATTGGCTGACCATTACCCTGGATTTTGTGCATCAGGCGTGTAAACCCGCGTCCAAACACAATCATGATAATAAACGCCATCGCAAAAGACGCCGCAAACTGGGTCCAACCACTGGCGAAAAATTGGCAACCACGGCTTATTAAAAAATCAGTCAGCATAAAATTCTCCTTTTTTATACTGACATTTTATCACAAAAAAATATTAAACATAAAGCATAAATATATAATATTTATAAATTTAGAATATTCCCCCAACAACAGCCTGTTGTTGTTCGATTTGGGTTTCGACATGTTGTGGTTTATTTGGACCCTGACCTGGTTTGAACACTTCGTTGATAATGATACCGTTCGGGTCCACAGACGCCGCCACACCATTAGAACGATTTACACGAACAAAACTTAGTCCATCTGGCACCGCGAATGGTTGATTGCTTTCGTTTTTCAGGGCAACATTCATAAAATCAGCAAACACGCGCGCAGCCATGTGGGAACCTGCGCCTTTGCCCAATGATTTTGGTGTATCGTATCCCAAATAAACACCAGCAATTAAATTCTTTGAAAAACCGACGAACCAGACATCTTTGACAGAATTTGTTGTCCCTGTTTTTCCTGCAATAGTATGACCTGCGACGCGTGCCTGTTTGCCGGTTCCGCGTTCAACTGCGCCCTGTAAAATCGAAACGATTTGATACAAACTTTGCGCATCGGATAATGGTTCAGATTTTTCTGCGTCCATTGGTGGCAACAAATCTGGATTCCATTCAATTTGTTCGTGTTTTTGTCCACCCAGTAAATTTCCATATCTGTCTTCGATATAATCGACCATTTTTGGTTCAATCGCACGCCCGCCGTTTATAAATGCAGAATACCCCAGAACCAATTTTTCCAATGTTGTTTCACCACTGCCCAACGCCATAGATTCGTTCATTTGTTTCAAATCTTTTGGATAAACGCCGAATCTTTGCGCTGTGTCAATTGCGTCGCGCACACCGATTTCTTCGACCAGGCGCACAGTTGGCACATTACGCGATGTTTCCAACGAAAAACGCAACGGAATTTCGCCCAGGAATTTTCTGTCGTAATTTTCAGGTTTCCATTCTTTGTTATTTTCGCGCCACCCAACAATTGGTGCGTCCAAAATCAGGCTTTCCGGGCTGTATCCTTTTTCCAATGCAGCCAAATAAACAAACGGTTTTATGGTCGAACCAATTTGACGATATGCCTGGGTTGCACGGTTAAACGAACTTTCGCGGAACGAACGACCACCAGACATCGCCAAAATGCGCCCAGTGTGTGGATTCATCGCGATAATTGCGCCCTGTAATTTTGGTTCGTTTGGTGATTTATTTGCGTTATATGCGTCCAATTCTTTGTTTAATGCAGCAGCCGCTGCGCGTTGCAATTCTGGATTTATGGTTGTTTTTATGTACAGTCCCTGGTTATAAAGGGTATCACGACCAATATTTTCCAGTAATTTACGACGAACATCTTCGGCAAAATATTGAAAATCCATTTCCATTTGCGCGGTAAAACCTGAATTTATATTCAGCGGTTCTGCCATGGCTTCGTCCGCCATTTCGCGCGTTATGTATCCATCATCAACCATACGACGCAACACATAGTTTCGCCGTTCAATCGCGCGTTCACGGTCATTTGGTGCCTTTGGCAGGGACGCCAAGAACGCGCATTCTGCCAATGATAAATCTTTGACCGGTTTATTGAAATACATCAGTGCCGCCGAACCCACACCATACGCGCGCGCGCCCAGGAATATTTCATTTAAATAAAGTGTCATAATATGCTTTTTGGAAAAACTGCGTTCCAGGCGCAGTGCCAATATAGCCTCTTTGACCTTTCTTGAAATGGTGCGGTCAGATGTTAAAAAGAAATTTTTTGCGACCTGTTGTGTGATGGTTGATGCGCCTGTGAATTTCGTATCGAAACCCAGTGTTCGCATACCGTTATTCAACGCGGCGCGCGTAATTCCGCGAACATCGATACCCGGGTGGGTCCAGAAATTTTGGTCTTCGGCGGCGACGAATGCGTTTATCAGTTGCGATGGCATATCATCAAAATCTATAAAAACACGACGTTCTTCGGCATATTCAATCAGCAACGAACCGTCACTTGCATACAAACGCGTTGCCACCGGCGGTGTATATGTCGCCAGATTTTTATAATCAGGCAAATTATTACCGTGCACCAAAACCAGTATCGCAACACCAGCAATACACGCAACAATGCACCAGAAAATAAAGTTTATAAAAACACGAAAATATTTTTTAAATTTCATAAAACTAATTTTATGATAAATATTTATGATTTGCAAGTTATAGGATAAAAAAAACACTTGCCCACATATGCACAAAATGATATAATATCAAACAGATGTTAAAAACAGTTTTCCCGTGTCGCCTATGGCACGGGTTTTTGTTTTTTGGGGTAGGGATTACAGAGAGCAAGTTCCCCTCCTGTGGAGGGGTGGCGCGAAGCGACGGGGTGGTCTTTTGTTGCCAAGGTTGTTCGTTTTTTTCAACCCTCCCCACCACTTAGTGTGGGGGAATCTGCACCGTTCTTGGCACAGTCTAAATTCCCCTCCCACGGAGGGGTGGATTGGCGGAACGCAGTGACGACAAGACGGGGAGGGGTCAAATAAAAATTTATTTTTCATAAATAAGATGTAAAACAAGATATGTCTAATATTTTGATATGGATAAAGCAAAATATAGATTTAATAAATTGAATTTAATTTGACCCCTCCCCGCCCTGCGGGCCCTCCCCTCCGGCGGAGGGGAATCTGCGGTGTTCCTAAGACGACCTAAAAAAAGAACCCAGGAAAGCAAGTTCCCCTCCTGCGGAGGGGTGGCGGAACGCCGGGGTGGTCTTTTGTTGTCAGGGTTGTTCGTTTTTTCAACCCTCCCCACCACTTCGTGGTCCCCCCCGCCCCGGGCGGGGAATCTGCACCGTTCTTGGCACAGTCTAAATTCCCCTCCCACGGAGGGGTGGATTGGCGGAACGCAGTGACGACAAGACGGGGAGGGGTCAAATAAAAATTTATTTTTCATAAATAAGATGTAAAACAAGATATGTCGAATGTTT
>JAZURV010000010.1:0-39535 GCA_045606425.1 Candidatus Enterousia sp. | reverse complement strand
TCGATGTCGACTCATCGCATCCTGGGGCTGGAGCAGGTCCCAAGGGTATGGCTGTTCGCCATTTAAAGCGGTACGTGAGTTGGGTTAATAACGTCGTGAGACAGTTAGGTCCCTATCTACTGTGGGCGTTGGATATTTGAGCGAACTTGACCTTAGTACGAGAGGACCGGGTCGAACGAACCTCTGGTGTACCTGTTGTCGCGCCAGCGGCACCGCAGGGTAGCTATGTTCGGAACAGATAACCGCTGAAAGCATCTAAGCGGGAAGCTGGTCGCAAGATAAGATATCCCCATGAGTTCAGTTCTAGACTAGGACATTGATAGGATGGCGGTGTAAGCCCTGCGAGGGGTTTAGCTTACCATTACTAATCGAACCATTGACTTTTTATCTTATCGTTTGATTATTTCAAACGATATGCTTGAAGAGAGTGTTAAAGATTCTTGACAATAGAAAATTTTAGATTATTATATGTTCGCTAGATTTAATTCTGGTGATTATAGAGCGGACGAAACCCTCTGTTCCATTCCGAACCAGACAGGGAAAAGCCGTATCGCCGATGGTACTTTGGCTTAAGCCACGGAAGAGTAGGTCGTCGCCAGAATTAAATCTAGATCGATATAAAAACCGTTTTTCGCCGCCATATTGGCGGTTTTTTAATTGACAAAAGGGATTAAAAATGAAACCAGAAACCAAAGAAAATTTTAAAGAAACATGGGCCGAAATAAAAGATGTTTTGCAAATCGCGGCGATAGCAGCCTTTTCTTTGTTGTTTGTTATGTCTATGAACAAAACATGTACAGGCAGTGCAAATGGTGTAAAACAACAACCAAAGACAGATTTGAGTGTTGTAAATCAAAAAACAAGATAAAAAACAACCGCCAAAATGGGCGGTGTTTTTTTTGGAATTCCAGAAAGCAAGTTCCCCTCCTGTGGAGGGGAATCTGCAGTGTTCCTAAGACGACCTAAAAAAAAGAACCCGGGAAAGCAAGTTCCCCTCCTGTGGAGGGGTGGCGGAACGCCGGGGTGGTCTTTTGTTGCCCAGATTGTTCGTTTTTTTTCAACCCTCCCCACCACTTCGTGGTCCCCCCCGCCCCGGGCGGGGAATACAAGCAAGGTTTCGGAAACGAAGTACACCGAAACCGTCGCGGTATACGCCAGAGCGAAGCGCATGGCGAATTTTGCACCGTTCTTGGCACAGTCTAAATTCCCCTCCCACGGAGATGAGTATTGGCGGCATGCAGTGACGACAAGACTGGGAGGGGTCAAATAAAAATTTATTTTTCATAAATAAGATGTAAAACAAGATATGTCGAATGTTTTAATATGGATAAAGCAAAATATAGATTTAATAAACTGAATTTAATTTGACCCCTCCCCTCCGGCGGAGGGGAATTTGCAGTGTTGCTAAGACGACCTAAAAAAAAGAACCCAGGGAAGCAAGTTCCCCTCCTGCGGAGGGGTGGCGGGACGCCGGGGTGGTCTTTTGTTGTCCAAGGTTGTTCGTTATCTGGAATCTTTATCAAAGACCACCTCCCCCTGCGGGGACTCCTCCGCAGGAGGAGAACTTAAAAAAACAACCGCCCGAATGGGCGGTGTTTTTTGTGGTCGTGGTATTAGTTCCCAGATGGTGTATTGAATGTCCAGCCGGTAAAGATTTTACCTGGTTTATGGACTGCTTTCTTTGGTGTGCGGATATCGCCACCGTATGTGACAGAACCTGCGTCGTTTGCCGCGATATCTTCCGCAGACGCGTCCGCCCATGTGATGCTGATTTCATTCGCTTCACATGATGGCGCAGATGGTGTGATAGCATTAAACACAGCTGTACGAAAACCGAGGCTGCTGCCGTTGTTATTCAGGGTGTTTGCACACATTGACGCACATTCGTTTGGACAAGTATTTGCTTTATATGCGGGCGCAAGAAACACCCAAGGCATAGACAAAGATTGAGTTATTCCGCCGTCTGGCGTATAAGCATCAAGTTGACACCAACAATTCGTTCCTGTGCCAAATGCCGCGGTCACATTATCTGATGTTGTGGCGTTGCCAGCCCAATCATTTGTTCCGCTTTGTGTGCTACACACTGCTTTACCTGTTATACGACCTTTACTGGAACCATAGTCTACACCCCATGTATCTGCTGCACTTATGCCGTATGTTGCTTGGGTGGTGGAATCAGTGCCGTTAGTGTATGTACCGCTGTGGTTTATGTATCCGTATGCAGTACCTGCTTCCGTTACTCCGATTATTGTGGCAAGGTCTGGATTCCCCGGATTCAAATGATATCCCGTATCGCACGATGCAATTGCACAGGTGTCTGTCACATTTGCGCCAGAATAATTTTTACCCGTCACAGATGCAATATGCGAATTTGCAGGAAAATCAGATACTGTACATGCCGTATAGCATTCATCGGTACTGGTTGCGCCTTCGTCACTGTTCGGATAACTGGCGGGACAGTTCGCATAATTCGCAGTTGTTGTTGCGGTTCCCGACGATACTTTCAGGTTTGTGACGGTTGCTTGATTTTGGTATGTATAGTCTTCTTCCATTACACCATTACTTGGGAATGTGCTTGATGTGTTCGATGGCACAGCCATTGCAGGTACTGCAAATGTCAATGCAACCATCGATGTTAAAAAAGACAGTTTTTTCATGGTTTCCCTTTCCTTTTTCTGGTTAAAAATTCCTTTGGTTAAAGTGTATCAAAAAACCTAGGTTTATGTACCACCCTGTTTGGTGAAAAATGAAAAATAAAAAACCCCAGAAATCTGGGGAAAAATTTTTTGAAATTTTTGAAAAATAATGGTTGCAATAAACCTAGGTTTTTTGACACACCCCAATCCCACGGAATTCCGGGCAAACCCCCGTATTTTTAGATGCCGAAAAATTTGCTGGCAATTTCACCAATAAAGAACGCAATTATTGACACCAGGGTACATATTGAAAACATTTCAAAAAACTGTTTCCAAAATCGCCCGTCGCGATAAAAGAATAAATTAAACCCGAATATTATAAGCACCGCCATGAATATAGTCGCACTTAGTATTATTGCGCGGTCATTAAATATGAAAAACGGGAATATCAACAATGCACAGGTTGTCATGTATGCCGCCGCTGTATGAATGGCAGACCGCAGTGCATGTCGTCGGTTTGTCGTTCGCACCGCCAGATAATTTGCTGCCCCCATCGAAATAGACGCAGTGATAGATGAAATTATACATGAAATAATTATGATATTTGAATCTGTGAATGCAAAGAAAAGTCCTGCAATCAACCCAGTCAGCGACACAATTGCGTCGTGCATGCCCAGAATAATAGAAGATTTCGAATCAAATTTTTTCACTGGTTTTATTTTATCATATTTTTGTGCGCACGCACCAGGCAAAAAAGCCCAGATTTTTATTGCTAAATGAAAAATATATTCTATGATAGTATCGCGAGAGGGAACAAACAAAGGGTTAAAGTAATGAAAAAATTTGTTCTTTTGTCTTTGGTTTCGGCTTTGTTCGCGAATGCAGCGATTGCTGATATTTACCAAGAATCAGTAAATAATTGTGATGAACACGAAATGCGTGCTGCGCTGGACCGTGCTGCCGCTGAAAAACGCGCAGTTATCACAATCGTAGAATGCGATAATGGTATTGTCCGTACAATTGAAAAACCGATGGTTTCTGTTGCGCCGGTTCAGGTTGCGCCTGTTGCAAAACCATGTCCGTCGTGTGGTTGCGGGTGCGCAGAACGTTCAGCGGTTGTAAAACGCGAATACTTTGTTCGTGAAACAGTGCAACAATACAGACCAGTTGTGCAATATGTTCCATCTGGCACATACACGCGTGTAAAACCAGTATGCGATAACGGTTGCAATAATTACTAAAAAATAAACCGCCCGAAGTCAGCCTTTGTCCACGCGTAATTACGGGGATAGAGCCTTATAGACGGGCGGTCTTTTGTAACACCCGCGTCCACAGTTGTGTGGGGTATTACTGGGTTCAGTTACCTCAAGTCACCGTCGATATAAAATCTTTGGGCTTGCTGTGTTCTGAACAATAACATTATGTGATATTTTTATTTTAATTACCACAGGTACGTTTTCTTAAATATAGATAATGATTTTTTATCGGTTTTATGGTACAATTAGTAACATGAAAAAAATTTTATATATCATAGCAGGCCCAAATGGTGCAGGAAAAACTACGCTGGCACACGAATTAGTCAGAGATGAATCTGTTACTTTTTTGAATGCAGATGAAATAGCTAAACGCAAAAAAGACTATATTGGTTTACTGTCTGGACGTATATTACTGGATACATTTGAAAAATTGATTCATGAAAATAAGTCTTTTGTATTAGAGTCAACAGTTTCGGGCAATTATCATAACAGACTGATAGAGTTGGCGCGCAAGGCAAAATACAATATAATATTCATTTATGTATTTTTAGATTCTGTAAAACAAAATTTAGAGCGTATAAAACATCGTGTTGCCATGGGTGGGCACAATGTTCCGTCGGCAGATGTTTGTCGACGATATGAACGTAGTATAAAAAATTTTAAAAACATCATTCCGAAAGTAGACCATTGGGAATTGTATTATAACGGCGAGAATAACTATGAATTGGTTGCACTTGGGAATCGTACTGTGGTTGACATTCTTGATGATGAGCTTTATAATAAATTTAACAAGGAAACAAAAAAATGACAAAAGAAGATTACGTGCTTTCTGCAAAAATAACCAGATTGGCTAATCGTGGCGCCCATCGGGCTCAAGAAGCCGCCCGTCGTGCGGGGGTTCCTGTTGTTTATGCATATGGTGGAAAACTGCATAAAATTATTCTTAAATGAAATCTTATTATTATGACACATACCCCAAAATATTTAAAGATTTCAAAACCTGATTATGTTTCTATTCGCAAGGCTATATTGTCTCATGCAGATTATTATTGTCAGAATTTTGTCTATACAGATTTGATAATAAGTTACAATTGGAAGTGGGGAATTTTTAATTTTCATGGACTAAAATCTAATTGCCGTAAATCTTGTTATAATTGCAAATATAATTTATTTCCACACAAAAAGACATCATATTGCTGGCTGCCGCGTTTAGTTTTGCCTTTTTCAGATATTGAATTATACACAGACACCCCGCGCAGGATGGTGTGCAAATATCATGACAGATGAAAAACTTGCGTTGGTTTTAAAACTTATATCCAATCGAAAATCCTGCGAAATTGAATCCTTCGTTTTTGTTGGTAAAGTTGCCGTTTGAAAAATGTATTGTGGCTATTTCTATATTCCACCGTTCGTTTATATTTTTACCGATAAAGAATTTTTCCTGAAATACCAGGCGGCTTTCAACCCAATAATCCATGTGGTCGCGCATGAATGGACCAATACCAATTCCCATATACCATCCATCATATTGCAATAATGCGCTGTCAACAGATATGCCGATACCAAAGAAAGATAAACCATCGCTGGAATTATAAGCAAAATTTTGTCCGACATTCAGATTTAACCGCGAATCCAGGCGAAAGAACTTTATTGGTTGGCTGTATTGTGCCATAACAAAAGTTTGTGGGTTAAAGTCCCAAAGGCCGGGTTGAATCAGTTTCAATAATGTCCCAGAACCCGTGCTTTGCGTTCCGTACAGAGTAATAGAGTTTATTTTGTCACCAAACATAACATTCGTGTCGGCATACGCCGGGGCAATCAACGCCATAATTGCAAAAACAGAGATATATTTTTTCATGACTTATTTAGACCTGATTATTCTTTGGTTCCACAGGAATTGTTGTGTTTTGACAGAATCTGTCGGGTTATGATTTTTTTTCACAATTTCTTTTTTGGGATTGTTTGAACAACAACCATTCATATAGCTGTTTCGTTTGTCCAGCATAATGCCAATAATAAACGACATTGCCACCAATGCCAATACCGACAAACAGCCTGGGTCTATTTTTTTGTTTTCAATATCTGTATATTTCATAATTCAGCCTTTTGTTAGTGTAATGATTGTAATACTTTTATTTTATATGTCTAATAAAATTTGTGTGTATTTTAAGCGCTGTTGAATTTTTGTTGTTTACAGAAAAGTTTAAAAATGTTATACTCTCAATAAGTAAAGGAAGATTTTTGCGTAAAATGCCCGGAATCAGGGCGGTTTTGCGTATTAAAAACACAGGAGAAAACACATGTCTTTTCGCGTAAACACGAATTCTGTAAAGAACGCAATGGGGACGATGTTCCTTTTGGCGGCTGCGTTTTTTGTTTGTTCGACATTTATATCTATGCGTTCTGTCTTTGCAGATCCGATTGCGCCATCAACTGTTTCGCCAGTGCGTTCTGGTCGTACCAGTCCGCGTGCAACTGCGAATACTAACAACGCAAAAACCGCCCGTACAACTGTTTCGCGTGCCACAACAACACCAACGGCAAACCGTTTGACTGCGTCGCGTACAGGCGCGGCGGTAAACAGAACTGTTTCAACGCGTGGAACGGGCGCGGTTCGTGGAACAAATACAGTTGTATCGCGCGGCGTGACTGCCCGTAATCAGGCGGCGGATAACGCCCGTGCAAATCGTGCAGTTCGTGCCAGAACGGCAACAACACCTTCGCGCGTCAGTGCGTCTGGTTCGATGATGCCGGGTACACGCGCCAGCACATCTACGACATCGTTTTCTTATCTGGCCAGCAGTTTGTACACAGGTTCATATTCGAACATCGTTGATTCTACGACAGGTTTGATTTCCGCAGACGCCTATTCGAATTGTTTGGATTCGTATTATACATGTATGGACGAAATTTGCACCGCCAGAAATGATACTAAGGGTCGCTGTTCGTGCGCTGGACGTGCAGTGAATTTCCTGACAGCAGAGGCTGCATTGGAAAAGGCGAACGAAGAACTGATAAAATTGTCTGGTCAATTGTCGCTTTTAATCGCGACCAAGGGCCGTGGCGATGATTTGGCATCTGCGTTTTCTTTGACTGATGCGGAAAAGGTTATGAATTGTGTTT
The DNA here is from genome assembly GCA_045606425.1 of Candidatus Enterousia sp. Lineage (GTDB taxonomy): Bacteria > Pseudomonadota > Alphaproteobacteria > Rs-D84 > Rs-D84 > Enterousia. The sequence continues at coordinate 32,520 of JAZURV010000010.1, read as the reverse complement.
CATATAAAGAAAATGTTCAGGGCGGCAAAGTAAGCGCGGCTGATTGGTATGCAGAACACCCAACGGTAAATTCCAGTGGTGCGCCTGTGACATCTGGGGTGCCAGATTATTGTTCCAACAATGATTTCGGTTTTGATATCAGAAATATTGACGGTTCTTCGTCTGATATTTTGGCACAATTGCAGGCATGGGCGGATGCAAAAGATTTGGCCAAAGAATATACTGTCACAGATACAAATAATTTGTTGAATAAATATACAACAATTTCTGGTGTTGTAAATGGTTTGGCTGGTATTACAGATACATCTGACACAGATAATGCGGCGTTGGATTCGTTGGCAAACAAATGGGGGTATAAACTGTTTGAATATGCCCACAACAATGTTTGTGGTCGCGTGTTAGATTCGTGCTTTAATGGTATTTACGAAGCGTGCGGAACCCCGGTCACAGTCACAGATTCCGATGGCAAATCACATTCCAGATGCGGTAATGGCGCAACAACAAATTGCCCATTCAATTACAACAGTTATATTTCTGTCACAACAACAGGCGACAACCAGGGTGATGTTAAATTAAATGAACGCAATTCGTCATCGTCTGTGGCGTCAACCGCGTCGTGTTTTGGCTATACAACAACAACGGCGACCACTGGAACGCGTGCAGGCACAGTGACATCAAATGACCCATATGCAACACTGCGTGGGCCGGTTGCAGATGCGCGTCGCAGTATTATGCAAAAATATTTGTTGGATGCGAATGCAGCATGTGATGTTTATGGTTCTCAATTGAAACAAACTGCACAAAACATAAACTATCAAAAAATTGCGGCAGAACAGGCCCTGCAACAAAAGCGTCTGGAATTCAAACAGGAAGAAGAAGCGTCTATATTGGCAGACGCCAGTTCAGCAATCGACAATTTCAACGAATGTATATCTGAAATCTGGGATTGCTATGAAGAATATTCGGACGAAGAAAATTGGACGACTGCGCGTATCAAGGCATACTGTTCCCAAACATCCCAGGTGCCACATTGTTATGACACTATGATTTGCGCGCCATTAAAGACACAGTATATCGCGGTTGTTGATAAACCTGATGTGTCACAATGCAAAATGGTTGAAAATGCGGGTGATATTTATGATTACCGCAAAGATACATGCCGTAATGTCGTGACAATCAGTGAAATTTTGTATGGCACAGGTACAGACGCCGTGACCGCCGGGGCAACATCTGGTAATTCTGCCGCAATACGTGAAGCCTGCCTGCAGGAAGCATTGGGTTGCGGAACAGACGGCGACGATACAGGCTGTTTGCGTAAATGGAAAAAAACATCTGTCGATACAGGCAATTAAAAATAACCGCCCGTTTGGGCGGTGTTTTTTTTTCGCAAAAAATATTGTTGTGCTTTACACGAAATATTTTTTATGATAAAATTAAACCTAAGAGAGATGAAAAATTTATCGCGCATTTTATCTGTGATACTATGTTTTGCGCCATTGACAGTGGTCAATGCGGCGGGTCCTGTTGCGACAACCGCAGGGTCTAATTTGACGGCGTATAATCCATCGAACGCATACAATAATCAGTGGGCAAATTTATCAAATGGTCGTTATGATTCGGCAAACGCCCCATCGGCTAAGGCAGATTTTGGAAACTGTAACGCACTGGTTTTGCGTTGCGCGCAACCAAAATGTTCCAATGGTGGGTGTGCTGATGCGTCGGTTGCGTCTGCGATAGTGACGGGCTGTGTGCAATCGAATTCTTCGTGCAAGCAATATGGTGATGATTTGGTTCAATATATGACGGCTCAGTTGGTTGCATCGTCAAACGCGAAAATAAACGAACAAAATTTTGCAGCGCAACAGGCTGCGGCAGCCGCGGCGGCACAGCAATCTGAACAGCAGATGCAACAAATGCAATATCAAATGCAGCAAATGCAGGCCCAGATGGCACAGCAGGCGGCTGAATCGCAACAACAACTTCAGACTGCACTGGCAGAGCAAGCGGCGCAAAATGCGGCTGCACTGGAAAGTATGAAATCTGCTGCAACTGAGGCAGCCAAAGAAACCGAAGCCGGCATAACCCAATATCAACAGGACGCAATTGACCGTGGTGTTTCTGCGGATATCATCGAACGCCAAAAAATCGCAGGTCAAATTATGACCGAAATCGAAAATGCCGAAGTGTCACTGAAAGAAATGAAGGTCGCGATGAATAACGCGTTTGAATATGCGGGCTGTGATGCGCGTGGTAATAATTGTGGTGGCACCGGTAATAATAAACCAAAGCGTATAAAAAAATGGCGCGAATTGGCAACAGAATTTCTTGAACCGTATGATAATGTGATTGACAAGATTTCTGATGGATTAGAATTGGCACAATTGGTTGGTATCGATTTGTCCCAGATTTACATGATGTTAAACGATTCTTGCAACCGTTGGGGACAATACGCGTGTCCATATATGACAGATGGTGAAATCGATTATAATTTTGATGAATCTGGTAAAAAAACTGACCCGCGGGTATGTCCAAAGGGGACTCATAGTAGTTATTCTGATGTTGATCAAGAGGCGTATAATAAGTGTGTATCAGAAAATATTAAAAATGTTGTGTCAACAAATAAAACCCAAACAGAGAATATTGAAAGAAATTGTCGCTTAAAAAGCATGCGTATTAAAAACGCATCTGGCGCTGGTTGCAAACCATGTACATTGTTGAAGGTTTTAACCGAAGCCGACGAAGTTTACCAGGGTTGGATAGAGGCAGAAAATACATCAGAAAATAACACGACGGTTGTTGCATGTGTGTCTGGTGTGTTGAATTCTTCTAAATTGTTTGCCCGCAGCGCCAGAAAGAAAAACGGTAGCGGTCTGATTGATATCGATAAACTGGATACATGGTTGAATCAGGTCGAACCATCAAAGAAATATGGTAGTATTGAACCGTGGGAATATTGCGATGCCAGTGCTGTGAAGCCAAAGTTAGAAAAATCCGCGATAAGCAAAAGCGTATCAGACAAAGACTTGTGCGTTGTGGGCGCAGAAAATGGTTACAGTTACTCAAATTCTCCGGATGAATCAGAATATTGCGGATATATAAATTCAATGTATGCAATTTGTGATGTGCATCCGTATAATAATGGTGAAAAAGTGGCCGGGGCAAAGAGGTCTGATAGTAATGATTGTACTGCAGAAGGCAATTCTCAACAAATATTGTGGGCAGAAAAGGAGAATGGTATTTGTAAAGTCAAACATTGTATGGAAGGCTATAACCCGTGTGATGGTGATAAAAAATGTTGCCAGGCCACAGATGAAGACCAGTGGAAACCGGGTAAGAATGGGAATGTTACGTCCTATGATAAATCATTAGAGGCATATAGGGCGCACTTGTCGGAAATGTATGGTGATACCAAGGAAATAATTGCGTTGAAAACAACCGTTGTTTCACAACAGATGTATAAACAGTATGAATACCTGAATGCGACATTGCGTCGGTTGAAAACACAACTGGAAAAGGCGACTCTTACTGCCACACTTCAGGCTGCCGGTGCTAAATCCGAAGGCGGTTCGTCATCTGGTGGTTTGCTGGGCGGCAGCAAAGCCGACAGTGATAAAGAAATTATATTAGCGGGGGCGGAAAATTGCTGGAACGCGGGCAGTTCTTCGGCGGCTTATTCATGCATACAAAACAATTTAAATCTTATTAAATCTAATGCGTCAACAAATAAAAAGAAAGCCGCGCAACAGCTTGCAAAGACGGTTGTAATTGCAGGTCAATGGAAAATAACAGCAGAGGGTGCTGCGTGTGGTGAATTTGGAGAAGATAATAACGGAAAAGAAAAATATGTTTCTGTCACAACGAATATAACAAAGTGCGCAAATGCCTTGTCTATTGCGGTTGCGCGAAAGATAGATGACGAAAAGAAAGAAGCGAACAGGTATTCGCGAGATAGGTAGTAAATATTTTTTTCCCACCGCCATGGCGGTGTTTTTTTTTGTGGTTGTATTCCAGAGAGCAAATTCCCCGCCCGGGGCGGGGTGGATTGTGACGCAGTCACAAGACGGGGAGGGTTGTATCATATAAAACGAATTTTTTTGCTTTTAACCCCCGCCACCGCTTCGCGGTCCCCCTCCCCAAGGGGGCGGAACCTGTTCTCTGGAATAATTGCTTAAATAATAATTTGCATAAATTTTTCGACAAAATGTTTTTTGTTGACAAAAATAATTGTTGTGGTATATTTCTTTGCGAATAAGTGATTTTCAACAAAAGGATGAGGTCATGGAAAAAGGTCGTTCAAAAGAATCAGTTGTCAAAGGGCGTACGCTTGCTCAAATACTGATACTGAAAAATATAGCAAAACGTAAGGTGTCGAAACCTATTTATAATGATTACTTTGATTATCTTGATTATGGTGATTCCAAAGGTGATTTTTGTTAGGTTTGATATAAAAAAGTGTAAAAACACCTGTCGTAACGACAGGCGTTTTTCTAATTATTATGCCGACGGGATTTTTCAATAATATCATTCATTGTCGTGATTTTTTCCAGTTCTGTGCCGTCAATAATATCTATTACTTCATATGGTTTGCCAATCATGCTTTTTGCTGCAATGTGAAATACAGTTCCGCCTATTTGGACGGGCTGTTTTAACATATTTTGAAAATCTGGTGTCATGACATTTCTGCGGCGCGGTTCAAATATATGATACTGTCCGTCTGACATTTTTACTGCGGGGACAATGTGTCCGCGGTTGCTGTATTCTTTGTTTAAACATTCAACTTCGGTGGTTATTACTGCTTTTAAATCAAGCCCTGAATTTTTTGCAGTGTACAAAAATACTTTGGCCATGCCTGTACAGAAAACTAAATCGCCCAATTTTTCATCATAAATGTCTTTACCGGATAAACTAAATCTGACATCCTTTTCAGGAATAGATTTATCTTGTGCTATACGGGTTAAAACTTGTTTTCTGGTTTCTGGGTCATAATTACGAAAAATACCAGTTTCTGGGTCATGAATTTCGTTTAATATTTTTTGCAAAGATTCAATTATTTGTGCGTCTGTCATGTACAGAATTTTAGCACAAAATAATATTTTTTCAACCCTCCCCGTCGCTTTGCGCCACCCCGCCCAAGGCGGGGAATTTTGTTTCTAGGAACTGTTTGCATAAAAGTTTCAACAAAATCGTTGACAAATAATATTTTTTGTAATAGAATGATCGATATAAACAAAACCAAAAGGATGAAGCATGGAAAAAGGACGTTCAAGAGAATCTTTGGTAAAAACAAAGACTTTGGCTCAGGTAATGATATTAAAAGAAATGGCAAAGAAAGCGAAAATCAATAGAGGCTCGACAAGAGAATATTGTCGTTATACTGACTATGGCGATTCTTCTGCCGATTGGTGTTAACTGTTGATACCCGCCCGTTTGGGCGGTGTTTTTTTACGGGCGTATTTCAGATAATAAATTCTCCCTCTGCGAGGGAGGGAACCCGCAGGGTGAGGGAGGGTGTATTCCAGAAAATGTGCTGTCTGGGAACATAACCTCCCTCCCGTCCTTCGGACGTACTCCCCCCAAGGGGAGAATGCATAAAAGTTTCAACAAAATTGTTGACTTTTGATAATTTTAATATACAATTTGCATAAAATATTCGACAAAACGATATTTTAACACTAACAAATTAAAACAAAAGAGAAAGTACAATGGCAAATATTGCAATCTTTCAAACTGGTGGCAAACAATATCGCGTGGCTGAGGGCGACATTGTAAAGGTTGAAAAACTGAATGCAACTGGTTCGGTCACTTTCGACCAGGTATTAATGGTTGGCGACAAAGTTGGTACCCCATTCATTGCGGGCGCATCTGTTGTTGCTGATGTAATCGAACAAAAACGTGATGACAAGGTTTTGGTGTTCAAGAAAAAACGTCGTCAAAACTATCGCAGAACTGCCGGTCATCGTCAGTACATCACTGTTTTGAAAATTAAATCAATCAAGGCCTAAGGCAGACCCAAAAAACGTAAGGAGTTAAATTATGGCACATAAGAAAGCAGGTTCCGCATCAACAAACGGACGCGATTCAGCCGGACGCAGATTGGGTGTTAAAAAATCTGGCGGCAGCCGTGTTATCCCAGGCAACATCATCATTCGCCAACGCGGAACAGCGGTTCATCCTGGATTGAATGTTGGTATGGGCAAAGACCATACTTTGTTCGCGAAAATCGCAGGTATCGTTACATTTAAACGCGGTAACGGCGACAGAAAAACTGTTTCTGTTATCCCAGAAGGCGAATCCAAATAATAAAAAAATATTTTGTTATTTTTTACCCGTCGTTTGGCGGGTTTTTTCTTTTTTTGTCCGCTGTTTTGTGATATAATTAAACATACGGAAATGAGAAAATTTTTAACATGCTTTTTTGTCGGGTTGATTTGCATCGCAGATTCGTTTGCTGCGGGGGCGGCTATATCGCGCACAATTCCGACAAAAAATGCAACTGATACGGTTGAACAAAAAACCGAAACACCAACAAAAAATCGCAGTGCGCGCAACGATTCCGCCAACACCATTTCGCGTACAGTATCGCGTGACATGCCGGTTGCAAATAATAAAACGACTGTAAATGTGGTGTCGCGGTCTGTGAATAATCGTAAAAATACAGGCGTGCGTGCAACGCTTAGCGATGGTGTAAACACAATTGGGCGCAGTGCACGAACTGAATCTGCCAGTATAAATAACGCACCGTCCCTGCGTCGTGCAGGTGTGACACTGCGCGCGTCCACGGCAGAGGTTGGTGGTCGCGCCACAATCGGTAATACGGGCGTGCAAACGGGTTCCAATATCGACGAACAGGTTCGCAGTGTTCAATCGCGCGCGTCGATTTTTAGCAATAAAAAACAACCCCAGGTGACGGCAGAATCTTTGGCGAATGCAAAAGATATCATGGAAAAAACATCTGATTTGAATAACACATGCCAGGCACAATACAACGAATGTATGGACCAATTTTGCGCAGTTGTAGACGCCAACCAGAAAAGATGTTCGTGTTCGGCAAACCTGGCCAAATATGCCAAGGCGCAAAAGGCAGTCGAAGACGCCAATGCTGAATTGAACGATGTCGCACAACGCATTCGTTATGTTGGTTTGTCTGCGGACGAAATTCGCGCGATTATGTCTGCAACCGAAGCAGAACTGGAAATGGGTAAAACCACAGATTCTACACAAACGCGTTCTATGTTGGACGATATTGCAGAAATGATAAAAGACCCGACATCATCAACAAATTTATCCGGGACAACATCTGTTGATTCTTTGTTGGATATGGATTTTGATTTTTCGTCGGATTCGTCAGATATCTTTTCGTTGGATTTGTTTACACAAAATGGTGGTGACATTTCGTCAAAACGGGGGCGCGCACTGTATAACGAAGCAAAAAAACGGTGCAAAACAGTTTTGAATCGCTGTAAAGATGCCGGCGGAACCGAAGAACAAATTTCAGGCAACTATGATTTGGCAATTGATAAAGACTGTGTTGCATACGAACAGGGTTTAACAAAATTAAACGAAACATTGAAAAACAATGTGCGCAGTGCAAATCTAATGTTGCAAAAGGCGCGTTTGGCGGTGTTGCAAAACAAAAACCAATACGACATCAGGGGCTGTATCGGTGCGCTGGAAAACTGTATGTTGGACGACATGGTTTGTGGCGCAAATTATGAAAAATGTATTGACCCAACAAAAAGATTTATCGACGAAAATGGCAAAGTTATTTTGGGACGCAACATCGCGAATATAACGGCATTTATGGAAAATTATGACAATTCCAACATAAACAGTGATTTTATCAAGGCGTCTGTCAACAACACAACATGCGATGCGGGTGATGGTGCGTGCATAGTGAATTATTTGCTGACGAAAATTGGCACTGGGGCAACGGCGAAATCTGGCGGATTGTGTCGCGCAGTTCTGGATAAATGCCAAGATTACACATATACACAAAATGGCAAAACATCAACCTATAATCCGTATAACGAAGTTGTTGTGAACTATATTCAGCGCGCGATGGTGAATATAAAATCCGCCCAGTCAAAAATAATATCAAATTACGCGTCCAGTTGCCTGAACGATGTCCAGGATTGTTATAACGAACAAAACAGCCAGATTACATCGTGGTCATCTGCGGCGGCAATCGATAATATTTACAAAGTTTTGACCGGCACATGTCACAATGTCGCGTTGACCTGTGGTTATGCAGTGTTTGCATATGATACAGAAATGGGCGAAAAAACTTGTTGTGCCGCGGCGGATTATGGTGCTTCTTCGTCTTCGACTCCTTCTGCCAATTCATGTTCTTGTAATGGCGATTATTATGATTTATCTTCTTTGTCAAACAATAAAGCGTTCAATGCAAAAACAGCCTCTATCCTCATAGATGGTATTTCACAGATGTTTTATCAAACATTATTGTGTCCTGAAAATTCTGAATTCGTAACCGAAGCGACCGCCGGCATGGTCAATGAAAGATGCGCATGCAAAGCGGGGTACAGTGTTTATGATGGCACCTGTGTTGCCAGTTGCCCAACCGATAAACCATACGACCTTTTTGGTAATTGCGTCGCGTCATGCCCCGATGGGTTGATTCAAAAAGATGATAGATGTGTGCTAAATATTACGACAGACACAAACGACTATGGTTATTATCATGCCGGTTCTTGCAACAATTATGGTTGGAGTTCCGCTATTCTAACATGTGACCCTAAAGCACCAGTGGTTGTTGTTTTTGGTTATGGTACGGTATATTTGGATGTTTCGGTGGAAAATAACACGTGCATGGCAAAAATGGTTCGATATCAGACCAAAAATGCTGTTTCGTATAATTTAAATGTTGGTGCGTATACTATTGTGGATCTTGGTCAAGCGACCGTCACTGTGTTGGGTTGTTTACAAGGTGTAGCGTCTGAGTTGGCTGGAAACAGTTATACACGACAAGCTTTGTTTGGTGAATACGGTGGTGTGCCAAATACACCATAAACTGATTGTGTGTTTTGGGAAACGAAGTATCAAGTGAATTTATCCCATGAAATCATTCTGCCAGTAATTTTTCCATAAACTGATTATGAATTTCCAGTTCGTCGGCGGGAATATCAAAACTGCGTTTTGGGAAATCATTTCCAATCTTTGGTGTTTTCAGAAATGCCGCATGTTGTTCCTTTACCAATTCTTTGATGTCAATCGCCGGCGCTGTGTTTTCCAGTTCTGTATAAACATGTGCCAAAATTTCCGCGTCAATCAACGCACCATGCGCGTCTGCGCGGGCTGTCAAAGAAACACCAAACCATTTCGCCAACGCGTCCAGCGTGTAAGATTTGGGCCCGTAAACGCGATTTCGTGCGATAACAATAGAATCCAACATCTGGGAACGCGGAATCGGTTTCAAATGCAGTTTTTCCAATTCATAATTTATAAATGGAAAGTCAAAGTCTAATCCGTTATGTGCAACAATTTGCGAATCCCCGATAAATTCCAGGAATTTTGGTGCAACAACGGACATCTTTGGTTTGTCTTCCAAAAAGGCGTTCGATATTTTATGCACCATATAGGTTTCGGGGGGAATAATTTTTCCCTCTGGATTTATATATTCGTGGAAAGTATTTTCGGTCAATTTGCCGTCCACCAATTCGACTGCACCAATTTCAATACAGCGGTCACCGCGCATGTATTCAAATCCTGTCGTTTCGATGTCAAAGCAAATTATTCGTGCCATAATCCTTCCTTTGGTTTTTTTGATTGTATAGAATTCTTTTATAAATTACAATACGGAAAATTGAAAAAATGTCTATGGATTATATGTCTGATTTGAATGAACAACAAATGGCAGCCGTCACAACACTGGACGGGCCTTTGTTGGTATTGTCTGGGGCAGGTACCGGGAAAACGCGTGTTTTGACATCGCGCGTCGCACACATTTTATATACTGGCGCTGCATATCCATGGCAGATATTATCATTGACCTTTACGAACAAGGCTGCAAATGAAATGCGTTTTCGTGTGGCGCAGTACGCTGAAATCGCACATTTGTGTGGCGATTTGTGGATGGGGACTTTCCATTCAATATGCCTGCGAATTTTGCGTGCTAATTATGCAGCGGCGGGATTGCGTCGTGATTTTCTGATTTATGGCGAAGACGACCAACGCACAGTACTGAAACGCGTGATGACTGATATGGGTTTGGACGCCAAAGAATTCAATCCGTCTGATTGGGTGGAACGCATTTCGTCAGTCAAAGACAAAGGCGTTTTTGATTTTTCTAAGATGGATTTGTCGCCAATCGCACAAAAAATCATAGATGCTTATAACAAAGAACTGGACAATTTGGGGGCGATAGATTTTGGCGATATTATTTTATTTGTATTGAAACTTTTCGAACAAAATCCAGAAATTTTACATAAATATCAAAATCAGTTTAAATATATTCTGGTTGATGAATTTCAGGATACCAACGCCGCACAAATGAATTTGTTAAAAATGCTGACATCTGGGAATGATAATCCAAATATTTGTTGTGTGGGTGATGATGACCAATCTATATATTCGTGGCGCGGTGCAGAAATAAAAAACATTCTGGAATTTGAAAAGACTTACCCCAATGCGAAAATAATTCGTCTGGAAACAAATTACCGCAGCACTGGAAATATTTTGGGTGCGGCAAATTCGCTGATTAAAAATAATATGGGGCGTCTTGGCAAAGATTTGCGTCCTGCACCCGGTGTTGATAATGGTGAACCGGTTTATGTTTTAACCGTTCCATCTGATTGGGACGAGACGCGTTTTATCGCAGACACAATCGCCCGTAATGCGCACAATAATTTTTCGTCATTTGCAGTTTTGATTCGTATGGGGTCACTGTCGCGCGCATTCGAAGAAGAATTTTCAACGCGTGGAATTCCGTATCGCCTGGTTGGTGCGACTAAATTCTATGAACGCGCAGAAATACGCGACGCGATTGCGTATGCGCGATTATTGGTTTATCCATTTGACAACATATCGTTTGAACGAATTATTTCAAAACCGTCGCGCCAGATTGGGCCTGCGGCAATTGCGAAATTGCGCGAAACAGGTTTGCCATTTATGGACGCGCTGCGTGTTGCAAAATTATCTGCAAAACAACAAATGTTGGCGAATGAATTTTTATCTGCATTTGATTTTGATTGGCAATCGCTGGCACCAAAAGACGCGTTGCAACAATTGTTGGAAAATTCGGGATATCTTAAAATGTGGCGCGAATCCAAAGACGCGGACAGCGCTGAACGTTTGGAACATATTCGCGATTTGATAAATACTGTGGTTGCAAAATATAACACAATGCCAGAATTTTTGGAACACGCAGCACTGATGATGACTGACGATAATGATAATGAAAACGATGATAAAAATGTAGTTTCCATCATGACGATACACGCGGCCAAGGGTCTGGAATTTAACACTGTGTTTTTACCCGCCTGGGAAGAAGGCATTTTTCCCAACGAAAAGAAATCTGACGCAGATATCGAAGAAGAAAGACGATTGGCGTATGTGGCAATTACCCGTGCGCGTGTGCGTGCAATAATTACAAATGCAATGGTGCGAACTGTGTTTGGTCAAAGAATGTATCAAATGCCATCGCGTTTTATAAATGAAATCGATAAAAGATATATCAGTTTTAATGGCAACCAACAATCGCGCCCAACAAACACGCATAACGCACCAAAGAAAACACACATAAAATCAGAATCTGTGGTTGGTAAAATGGTTTTGCACAGTGAAATGGGAACGGGTGTTGTTATTGCTGAAAACGATAAAACACTGACAGTTGCATTCAAGACGCGCGGTATAAAAAATGTTGCGCGCGATTTTGTAAAATTTGTTTAATTATTTTTTCTTTAACCATGCACTGAACAATTTTCCGCCGGCTGTTTTGATGTTGCCCCACAGTGTTTTTGCGTCGCCTTCCAATTGTTTACCGAACGAATTATCGATTTCACCACCAATATCTTTTGCCAGATTTTCTGCTTTGCCCGCCAGATAGAAAACCAACGCACCGCACAATAATGTAGTCATCGCAGAACCAACCGCGTATTCATTTGAACCACTGATTGAAACGATGTTTGTCAATAACGCAGCGCATATTGCGATTACGATTGCCAGTGATACAAAATAAATTGCTGCATTTATAAATTTAGATATAATATCTGATAATTTAAATTTTTGTGTATTAAACACATTTAACAGACCAGAAAATATTTGTCCTGCATAATTTGATTCTTTGGATGCAGGCATGGATTCAGCAACTGCGGTGAATGGCAACATCAACAGTGATAAAAATAAATCTGCAACAACACCCAGTGTCATAAATGCGTATTTGAAAATGCAACCAATGAACATAACTGCGCATACTAAACCGACAATAACCATTGTTGCACTGTGTCCAAAACCATTTATCATCCATTCAAACGCAGATGCAGTCGCGTGATAGAAATAAACAGATAGCCGCGCCGGTAAACACATTATGTTTGCAGCAGTATCCGGGTCAACCAATAATTTGGTGCCTGCGGTTGCATCAACATATTGGTGAATTGTTGCGCATGTATCCGGAATTGTGACATTGTATGTTTGTGCAACAGCGTCTAAAATAAAATCTGATAAATATACACCCAATGATAATATCGGCGATATCAACAAAGAAAACAATTTTGCCGGTCCATAATTCAAAATTATAACCCATGCTGCAATTGTAAAACCTTTGATAAATATGTCATACAAAACAGTTTTATAATCAGACGATTCGCGAATCATTTTGTATGCTTCCAATCCAATCCAAAACGCATACATAATAAACAAGAACATAATTGTGAATCGTACCAGTGAAATTTGTAAAACATAATCTATGGACGACAATGCCTGCATAAATACCAGCCCCAGTTTTACTTCGATTGGAACAAAATTTGTTGAATGCAGATTTGTCTGGAAACTCTGTTGAAATTTTGTGACATCGTTGGATAAATTCGCGTTATATGTATCCATATTATCGGATGTTATCCAATTGCCATATTCGCCAACATCGCCATAGGGAAGATTGTCTGCGGCAAACGAAGTGTTGAATAAACACAACGCGCACAAAATGCAAATCAAAATTTTGGAAAATAATTTTATGATTCGCATTTTATTTTCCCCCATTCATTTTTTCACGAACTTTTTCGTATATTGTGACTGGCGATAAATACGCAGTTTTGCCAAAATCTTTTACCCATTTGCCGAAATCGAAAGTTTCATTTTCTTCTTTGCCCAATAATTTATCGATTTGTGGGGATACAATCCACAAATACAGAAAGAACACACCGAACATGAACAGCAAGAATTCAAATCCGTCGTCCATAAAATTAAACGCATTTGGATAGTTGGCTTCTATCATACCTTTTTGTGTTTGGAAACATGCGGTGAATTTTTCTTTGTCCATTTGACCATCAACCAATGCAACGCTTTCGCATGTTGTAAACGCGTTCATCACGGACATGGTTTGTGCGTCCATGTTTTGTGTTGTGATATCAGAAATCAGTGGTGGCAGAATTGTTGTAAACCCATCTTCGGGGCCTGGGTAAAATTTATCTGCAGCGAAATAAACAACGGCATAGATGATAATGATTTTCAGACTGATTCTTAAAATGGCGACGGCTGATGTTATCAGCATACCGATGCCTTTGTTCAACAACCCCTTTGCCATGCCCCATACCTGTTCGAATGCAGCGGCAGCAATTAAAAGTGGCATAAATATGATTATGAAAATCAGTTTGAATAAAACGCTTAGAATCTGAAAGAATAAATCAAATCCGATGACCAAGAACACGATAACCAACGCCAATCCAGCCAACCAAGTAAACGCGCCACCGCCCAGACCCATCCACGCATAATTCATCAGCGCAAACCCGCCACCGGCACCCGCCAACATAACTGTATTCAGATTGCCAATCACGCACATAAATGGATGTAATACAGGTGTTAAAATATCGTCTGCATCATCGGTTGATTCGGGTATTTCACATTTTGCGTTGCTGATAACGCCAGTTGCCATCATGGACAGATTTGTTCCGATATACATCACTGGCGTGACAGTTAAATTTGTGACAGTTTTTAATGTGGCTGTCCCTGTCCAACTGATTGCGCCAATCAGTGCGCCCGCAATTAAAACGCGCGCGCCTGTTTTCCAGACTTTGTCAAACCATTTCCCGAAATCGAGTTTTGGTTCGTTGTCGGTTAAATCTTTGATGTCTTTGGAATTTGCCTGGTCACGGAAAAAAGCATAGGTGTGGAATATAATAAACAAACCGAACCCAATCGCCATCAGTATCCACAGATTATGCACTATGCCATTCCAGAACATTTCTGTTGCGCGTCCCAATACTGCAAACAAATCGCCAATATACACGCATAAAAAACAGCCATTTGCATTTGATATATCGCCGTCCTGGGCACCGATTTGTTGCATAAATGCGCTGACACTGGTATAGGATAATGATGCGCCACCAATCGAAGAACTTAGATACCAAACACCGATACCCAACGCAATTGCGCCCATTAAAAATTTCAGTCCCTGTGTAATCAGCCACTTTTTTATCATTTCTTTTCTTTATCTGTTTTTGCGCTTTCTGGGTTGATAATTGTTTGTGCCAGATTCTTTGCCTGGTTTGCAATAATCTTTGTCAATTCAAATGTGTTTTCCCCCATTTCTTTAGACAATTTATCTTCCTGTTTTACATTAAATATCGACAATATTTTTTCTGTGATTTTTGGAATTTGGTCTGCAATATAATTTATAACATAAACCAACACGATTGCACCAGCAAATGTTATCTGCATTGCACTGGAATTTTCTAAATCGAAATCATATAAAGCTTCTGCACTGTTTTGAATTGCATCGACATTTACACCGTTCGCGTCCAAGAATCCACGGATAATCAGCATAATCACTGTATAAGTTAAAATTGCAGATGCCACCGACACGATTGCATTTATCAGTTTCTTGATTTGTCCACCACCTAAATTTGCGCCCAGATTTTTCATCCAATCCGGTGCATCATTTGCCCCGCGGAATATAAACAGCACAACGGATATTGGGAAAAAGAACGCGAATATCGCCATCGCAAAAATAATGTCCATAAAACAGAACGAATATTTTATAAATAATTTTGCAAAATTATATGTTAAAAATATTCCGATAAAGCATATTATTATGTGTTTAATCAACGGCCCCAGTCCCAGTAGCGCTTTTAAAGAAAACGCTGCATCTATGATTGCGATACCTGTTTTTATATAGACCTGAAAATTGGCAACCGATGTTTCCATTATCTGGATAATTGTATCGCGCAACGCAGGGTTGAAAAATCCGTTTTCACCCAAATCCAGTGCGTTGGTATATGCCGGAATTGCATAGTCTGCGGGCAACATAGCGCGCGAATACTGTAATGTCATTATTGCAACCGGTTCAAAGGTTATTGTTGATATAAAACGCGGCACTATCAAACCCATGCTCAACAAAGATAATGCCAACAAAGATTTTATTAAAACCGGCTGTAAAGTTTTTTGGAACAAAGAATCCTTGCCCCCATTTTTAATATTCTGCCAAACGACATTTAACGCGTAAAACGCAAACAAGACACAGAATATAACAACACTGAATAAACACAGTCTTTGATACGCCGCCGCCGCAGTATTGGAAATTATGGCGAACAGATTGTCGAACACAGGACATGTCCAACATTGAACGCCGCTATCTATCAAAGAGTTTGCCAATTCCTGCATTTTTTATTTCTTTGCTTTGTCTTTTAGTTTTATGATGTTTTCTATTGTGTTTGGTATAGATTTTACTTTGCCCCACATTGTTTTTGCGTCGCCCGTCACATTGTTGTAAAGCGTTCTTGGTGTGCCACTGGTGTACATATCCAATCTTTGTCGTGTCATATTGAATATGTTTAACATCAAGAAAAATGTCAGCAGTGATGATATCCAAAGTATAGAATGTTGACCAAAATTCATCGCGCTGTTCGTGATTGTCGGAACATTAGATGTCGACATACCGCCGGCGGCAACAACAAATACCGACGAAGACCAATTAAACAGTGCGCGCACAATCGCAATATTTACGCATAAAATAAATGCACACGCAATCATTGTGATAATCAGATTTTTTAGCGCGTCAATTATCTGCGAGAAAGGCGGTAATATATCGAACCATTTATCAGATTTTTTTGCAACCCACGCCAACACATTAAACGGATACATAATCAGTGCCAAACAAAAATCAAATATTGCCTGGATAATCAACAGTGCCATAAATACATTTGCCGATATAAACGCGAAAAGTAATAATATACCGCTGATAACATTCATCAAATCTTCACCGCCATGTGGAATCAGATTCATCATTCCTGCGATACCTTTTTTCAAGAAATCAAATCCGTATTTAATAACTTTGTTGTTTTCCTGGGAAATTATATAGACTGGTTTGACCAAGAAATCACAACTGCGTTTTGAAATCCAACCGCCTTCTTCGATGGATGCCGGGCATACAGGTGCGTTTGTTGTATCTATGCTTGAATTATTTATCTGGGTTAAAATTTGTTCAGTGTAAAGCGAACCGAATTCCAGAAATGGGTTCACCAACCATTCTGTGACAAAGACAGGTTTAATCTGTAATAGAAATATTCCTGCAATAATTGCGCGAACACATGGTTTCAGTACATTGTCTGCGATTTTCCATCCGTCTGTTCCGTCCCAGATTTCGCCACCGCCGGAAAAACCGAAAAACCCCAGCCAGTCTTTTGGGAAATACATTTTTACCAGATACAATCCGATATAAAACCCCAAAAACACATAAATTAAAATATAAATTATCCCGTCGCCTTTGCCTACAAAGAAATTATACAGTGATGTTGCGATATTCATCATTGTTTCCAAAACCAATGGCACAAACGGTGCCAGGTTATACGCGTCCAGAATATCTGCATGTGCAGGATTTGCGAACAAAACACACGCAATAAATGCGCCGATGAAAAACCGGGAAAACAGGTGTTTTTTTATATGCATTCTCTCTTTATATTTTTTATTTATTGAATTATATCACATTTTACATAATTTGTGGTATAATTAAAATCATGAAATCGTTAAAAAAATTTTGGGTATGGTTTATTGCGCTGATGCCGTTTTCAGCGTGGGGGATTGCGCCATTGGTTTTGGGCGGTGCTGCGGTTGGTGTTGGGCTGATTGGGGTTTCAGTATGGCGCACAGCATCACCGGTTGACATGGCCAGTGCATTGGATTTTTTTACATCGTGTTGGACATGCCAGATTTTTTCAGATGTTATGATTTCAATGTCTAATTTGTTGCCCCGGGTTTATGGTGCGCTGGGGCGCGTAGTGATACCGATGTCTGCGACATTATTGGCGATATTTATTGCGTGGAATATTTTTTCGAACGCGATAAATAACCAGATGGAAAATACATCGAAAATATTGGCGCATTTTGGCACGCATGTTTTCAGATTGTCTGTGTTGATTATATTGTTGGCACTGCCGTTGCCACGACTGATAACGAATGTTTTTATTGAACCGGCGCTGACGATTGGGACATCGTTTGATTATATGATATCGGATAACAATAAATTTTCAGAATGTATGGTGGCGACTGCAATCGCAGACCCGGTTGCGATATCTGCTGATGCGGCGGGTTATGGTGCATTTTCGCCTAAATTGCGGCATCAACTGGCATGCCAGGTTGCAAATGTGCATAATGTCACAGGTCTGGGTATGAGTGTTGGTTGGACAATAATGAATATGTCGTTTAATGCCGATTATATGCACAAAATATTGGCAGGCATTCCGATTTTTCCGAATGTTCCGATGTTTTTTGGTGGATTACTGATATTGGTATTGTATTTTTTTGCGTTATTGCCGATACCGCTGTATTTTCTGGAAATATTTGTAAAATTGTCGATGGATTTAGTAATGTTGCCATTGATGTTGATGTCCTGGATTTTTGACGACGAAGATTTCAAATTATTTCCAAAGGGCGGTCGAACGATTCGCCAGATGTTGGACGATGTGGTCCAGGCGATTGTTGGGATTGCGCTGACTGTGGTATTTTTAACCTTTGCGACGATGTTTATAAACGCAGCGTTTGGGTCGTGGTCTGGCGCGAACATTTTGCAGACTGCGATTGCGAACAACGATTCGAAAATTTTGATGGACGGCTTGGTTTTTGCGAATGACAGCATTGTGACAATTGTTTTAATGGGGATATTTATTGCGATGTTTATGACGATGATACCGCAACTTAGCAAGATGTTATTTAATGTCCAGATATCGGATAAATACTATCAGACGGCGAAAAATGATTTAAATATAATGTGGGAAAACCTTAAAAAATGGGCGTCCGCACTAAAAAAATAAAAAATCAAGTGGTTTATTTAACAATGACCACTTTTTTATTGCCTCCGAATCTGATATACTGTCCAGTGATGAGAAAAAATCCGATTCTTTATTGGCCACACAAAACAAACGGTAATTCAGATTACCAGTTATCGCGCAAGGTTATAAATGCCGCAACCGGGCTGATGCCTGATGTTATCAGTGATGATTTAGATATCGGTGCGATATTCACCCAGAACGCAGACGCGGTTATATATTATCCTGTATTTTGCGAATCGACAGGTTGGTGGGGCGAATTATTGGGTGGCGATGGCATTATTGTGGACAAGATTATTGTTTCCCCAGAATGTCAACTGATGGTAATTGTTCCGTCTGACGGTGCGAATTTGCATGGTAAAAATCAACTGCTGGCTGCGGAAATCAGACCGTCCAGCGGTTTTTTCAAGAAAATGAATTCGTCAATTGCAACTGTATCTGACATGTTGGCGACGGACACGGGGACAATTTTGGCACTGTTTTCAGGAAAAAACCAGAATCAGTTCATAAATGTGATTGAAAGCACTGGGAATTCTTATTTGGGCTGTATCGGGCAATATTAAACATTATATCCGCAACTTTATCTTGATTTTAATAAAAAAGCAGTTATAATTTCCGGGCTATTACATGTAATTTAAAATAAAAGGACACAACGATGAAAAAAGGAATTCATCCAGAATATCACGAAATCAACGTGACAATGACTGACGGAAACACGGTAAAAATGTATTCTTCTGTTAAAAAAGATTTGGTTTTATCCACAGATAACCTGAATCACCCGGCATGGACTGGCCAACGCAATAACGAAGGTGCCAAGGGTAAACGTGCCGCAGAATTCAAAAGCAAATTTGCTGGATTTAATTTCTAATAATCTTGAAAGACAAAAGGCGCCATTATGGATTTGCTGATAAAGGGTTCGACCGAATTAAACAAAATGTTCGCAGCGTTGCAGAATACTGCAACTGGTTTGCGCCACGATTTTGGAGAGGTTGAAAACCTGCAGCAATCATTGAAAAGCGCGCGCGATTTTGTGGCCAAGGCATCGAATCGAATCGAAGACAGCATTTTGTCTGACCTGCAATTGGTTCGTCCATCGGCGGGTTTGTTGACCCCCGATGTTTCAAAACCAGGTGACGGTCGTGACGAATTTGTTCTGGCGCTGTCTGGGGCGGCGAATTTTGTTCGTGGAAATGCGCATTTTGCGATATCTTTGGCATTGCGCAGTAATGGCGAAACCAAGATTGCACTGGTTTATTCCCCGATTGACGAACGGTTGTATTATGCTGAATTGGGGCGTGGTGCGTATGTATTTTCTGCATATCATTCTGAAAAGATTCGTGTTTCGAATTTGGTTGAACCGGCTGATTTGACAATTGGGTATAACACGAACGGCATTCGTCCAATTATCGCGGGTAATGCACGCGAATCAGGTTGCCCTGCATTGGATTTGGCATGGGTTGCGGCGGGCAAATTGGACGCATTTATATCTGACCCTGTGGATTACGCAGAAATTGCCGCCGGCGAATTGTTGGTGACCGAATCCGGTGGACATTTTTCCATGGCAACGGGCGACATAGTCGCAACGAATGGCCGCGTTGAATTATAATCGTTTTTTTTGGGGCGTTTCAGCCCCGTTTTTTTCGAAAATCTGGGAAAATTTTTTTGAAGTTTTTGAAAAATACCTGTTGCAAAAAACCTAGGTTTTTTGGTACACTTTAACCAAAGGAATTTTTAACCAGAAAAAGGGAAGGGAAACCATGAAAAAACTGTCTTTTTTAACATCGATGGTTGCATTGACATTTGCAGTACCTGCAATGGCTGTGCCATCGAACACATCAAGTACATTTCCAAGTAATGGTGTAATGGAAGAAGACTATACATACCAAAATCAAGCAACCGTCACAAACCTGAAAGTATCGTCGGGTACCGCAACAACAACTGCGAATTATGCAAACTGTCCCGCCAGTTATCCGAACAGTGACGAAGGCGCGGAAAGTACCGATGAATGTTATACCGCATGTACAGTATCTGATTTTCCTGCAGGTTCCCATATTGCGTCTGTGACGGGTAAAAATTATTCTGGCGCGAACGTCACCGACACCTGCGCAATTGCATCGTGCGACACCGGATATCATTTGAATCCGGGATTAAACCTGACCGAAACAATCGGCGTGACAGAGGCCGGCACAGCATACGGATACATAAACCACGACGGTACATACACTAATGGCACTGGTTCCACCAGTCAGACAACATACGGGATAACAGCAGCCGATACATTTGGTGTAGATTACGGCAGCACCAAAGGCCGTATAACAGGAAAGGCATTGTGTAGCAGACAAGTGGGTGATAACAATAGTTATGCCTGGACTAATCCAACAACAAATGCAACAATGACACCAGAATTTGGCACACAAGGCGCACAATACTGTTATTGTACGATAGATAGTTATACATCGTACAGTGGTGCCAGCCAAAGCGTGTCTGCCCCTTGGGTGTTCAACCACAACTACGGTTCTGCGTCGACTTGTGCGTCGGACTGTGCGTCCGGCTGTGTGAACAACCTGTACGGCGGCGGCAGCAGCCTCGCTTTCCGTGCTGGGGTGTTCAATTCGATTCCGGCGGGCGTCGCATCATGTGATGCGAATGAAATCAGTATTACATGGGCGGACGCGTCTGCGGAAGATATCGCGGCAAACGACGCAGGTTCTGTCACATACGGTGGCGATATCCGTACACCAAAGAAAGCAGTCCACAAACCAGGTAAAATCTTTACCGGTTGGACATTCAACACACAATAATATTTGTGTGTTCGATACAAAAAAAGAACCCTTTTCCGGGTTCTTTTTTTAAGTCGTCTTAGGAACACCGCAAATTCCCCGCCCGGGGCGGGGGGGACCACGAAGTGGTGGGGAGGGTTGAAAAAACGAACAATCTGGAATTCTGGAACAACCCGTCCCGGCGGTTGTTTTTTCGTAGCGCGCCCAGATTTTTCCTCGATACACAATAATAAAAATCTATAAAAACTCGTATTAAAAAACTCCGTTTTTATGATTTTTCTAATTGTGTATTCTCGTATTCGCCATGCGCTTCGCTCTGGCGTATACCGCAACGGTTTCGGTGTACTTCGTTTCCAAAACCTTGCTTGTATTCCCCGCCCGGGGCGGGGGGGACCACGAAGTGGTGGGGAGGGTTGAAAAAACGAACAATCTGGAAAACAAAAGACCACCCCGTCGCTTCGCGCCACCCCTCCACAGGAGGGGAACTTTACCGCCCAAACGGGCGGTTGTTTTTTATTGCAAATTGCGAATCGGTGGGGTATAATGTGGGTATGATGAATACAAAAATTGTATCTTGGTCGTTTCAATTACATCACGCGGCGCGCGCCGTGTGTTTCTAGCGTTGCTTTATTTTTTATGATATAATACTGTTTAATAAAAAAACAGAAAACCAATCTTTATAACCAAACGAGATAAAAATGGATTTGAAACCAACTAAACCTTTAAGTGGATTTATAGAATTGTTGCCGGCGCAACAACGGTGTTTCGATTATTGTGCGGATTGTATGGAAAATGTGCTGATATCGTCTGGGTTTTCTATGCTGGATTTGCCCGCCATCGAACGCGCAGAGGTTTTGACTGACAAAGATAACTGGGACGAAATAGAAACCCAAATGTTCCTTTTTCAAAAAGGCGATACCAAAATGGGATTGCGCTATGACGGGACGGTTGGGTTGTCGCGATATGTTGCCGGGCACCTGAACAATCTGGTTTTCCCGTTCCGGGCTTCGCAATTTTCTAAACGTTATCGCGGGGAACGCGCACAACGCGGTCGGTATCGCGAATTTTACCAGATGGATTTGGATATTATGGGGATAAATTCGTTGTCCACTAATTACGATGCAGAAATTATTTCTGTGATAAATCGCGCGTTGGATTCGGTCGCCAGATTTATCGGACCATCGGTTGTTCTGGTGGGCAGTCGCCCATTCTGGGACGCGTTGTTCGAATTCCTGGATTTAAATGCCGAACAAAAAAAATCTGTGTTTGTTTTGATAGATAAAAAAGACAAAATGGGCGATGCTGATTTTTCCGATGGATTGACAGACGCCCTGGGCGACGCGAACAAAGAAAATCTGATTAAATCTGTGTTTGTGGACGGGTATGAAAATTTTATGAATAAATCTGAAAAATTAGATGCTGCAATTTCAGAATTGACTGATTTTATGAATTTGCTGAACGCTATCGGTGTCAAAAACGCGAAAATAGATTTGTCTGTCGCGCGTGGTTTGGCGTACTATACCGGGTTGGTGTTCGAATTTAAATTGGTCAATCATCCTGAACTGGGTACCGCGGCGGGTGGTGGACGCTATGAAAATTTGGCGTCAAAGTTTTCTAAGACGAAAATAGTCGGCGTCGGTGCTGCAATCGGTTTTTCACGAATATTCGCGTCAATGCTGGAAAATAACCAGATAGATTTATCGTCATTTGAAAAAAATGTCAATGTTGCGGTTTTAGTCATGGGACAACAAAATGTGCCGTATGCCATGAATGTAGTTTCACAATTGCGCAACGAATGGATTGTTGCGGTGCCGTATTTGGATACTGACAAAAAATTCAAAAACCAAATCGAATACGCGGACAAAATTGGCGCACAATTCAGTATGATTATCGGCGATGACGAAGTTGCTAAAAACCAGGTCGCGCTGAAAAATATGGAAACCGGTGACCAGAAAAACCTGTCTGTCGCAGACGCAATAAAAGAGATGACAAAATGATATCAGAAATAATTAAAGTCAATGGTCAATACGAATTTTGTGTCGGCAAAAGTAAATATAAATGTCCTGATTTGGAATCACTGACCGAGGTTCGTAATGAAATCTTAGAACAGAAAAAACAACTGCAAAGGTAAATTATTATGATTATCGAACAAAAGTTATTGGATATTCAATCGCGTGCCAAAGATATCGAATCAAAGATGAATTCTGGGGAAATATCCGGGGACGAATTGACGCGCCTGTCAAAAGAATATTCACAGTTAAATGAAGTCTTGCCACTGATAGATAAATATCTGCAAACACAAAACGGTATTCGTGATGCGAATGAAATGTTGGCAGACCCTGAATTGAAAGAAATCGCAGCAGCCCAATTGGATGAATTGAATCACGCGTTGCCTGATTTGGAACGCGATTTGCAGATTGCGCTTCTTCCACGCGACGCGGCAGACGACAACAGCGTTATTATGGAAATTCGCGCCGGGGTTGGTGGCGAAGAATCTGCACTGTTCGCAGGCGATTTGTTTAACCAATATAAATCCTATGCCATGCGCCGTGGGTGGAAAATCGAAATAATCGAAGAAAACGCGACTTCCCTGCATGGGTATAAAGAAATTATCTTTAAAATTGACGGCGTTGGTGCATACGCCCGTATGAAATTTGAATCTGGAATCCATCGTGTGCAACGCGTGCCAGAAACCGAAGCAGGCGGCCGTATTCATACATCTGCGGCGTCTGTCGCCGTCATGCCAGAGGCAAAAGATATCGATGTTGTTATCGACGACAAAGATATCCGTATCGATATTTTCCGCGCATCGGGGGCGGGTGGTCAGCATGTAAATAAAACTGATTCCGCAATTCGTATTACGCATTTTCCAACAGGTATAGTTGTGACATGCCAAAACGAACGGTCACAATTACAGAACAAGGCAACTGCGATGGCGGTCTTGCGTTCGCGTTTGTATGAAAAACAGCGTAACGAACAGATGAACGCGTCAAATGCGTCGCGCCGCAGCATGGTTGGTTCGGGTGACCGCAGTGAAAAAATCAGAACCTATAATTTCCCGGAACAACGCGTGACAGACCATCGTATTAAACTGACGCTGTATAAACTGGACGATATTTTGGCGGGGGGCGAAGGTTTGGACGAAATGATAGATGCCCTGGTCAGTGCAGACCAATTGGAACGCCTGGCTGCGATGAATTAAAATATTTTTCTTGTAAAAACAACCGCCATTTTTGGCGGTTTGTTTTTTTATTTCTTTACAACGAAATTGACCAATTTCTTTGGCACAACGATTGTTTTTATAATTGTCGCACCATCCAATTGACGCGTCGCGTTTTGTTTGGCGATTTCAATCAAATCGCTTTCACTGATATCGACAGGCACAACAAAATCATTTGCGCGTTTACCGTTCACAGAAACAACGATGGTCATGTCGGTTTCTGCCAATTTAGACGCATCAAATGTTGGCCATGGTTCAAATACCAGCATATCTTTGTGTCCCAATTTTTCCCACATTTCTTCGGTTAAATGTGGTGCAAACGGATTCAGCAGTTGAATCAGGACTTCATAAGCTGCGCGTGGCATTTTACCGCCCGGGAATTCGTTGATAAATTCCATCATCGCAGATATAGCAGTATTAAAACGCATATTTTCAATTCTGTCGGTAATATCAGCAATCATGCGATTTACTAAAAATTCTTGTTTAGGTGTTAATGCTTCATCCGTCAAGTTGTCTGACATGCTGTCAACGCGATTCAAAAACCTTTGCACGCCACGCAATGTATCTTCAGACCAATTTGCACTTTGGTCCCATGGTGCTAGATACAAAATAGCCATACGACACGCGTCTGCGCCCGCACGACCAACCACATCTGACGAAGGCACTGTGTTTCCGCGCGATTTAGACATCTTGGTCCCATCAGCCGCCATAATTAAACCATTACTTGTTCTTTTGGCATAGGGTTCAACCCCTGGTACAAATCCCATGTCGTACAATGCTTTATACCAGAATCTAGAATAGAGCAGATGTCGCGTTGTGTGTTCCATACCCCCATTATAATGATCAACTGGCATCCACATTTTCAGTTTTTCAGCGGCACAAAATTCTTTATCATTTTTCGGGTCCAGATAACGTAAGAAATACCATGATGATCCTGCCCATTGTGGCATTGTATCTGTTTCGCGTTTTGCCGCGCCACCACAGCATGGACATGTTGTGTTCACCCAATCGGTTGCGCGTGCAAGCGGGCTTTCTCCATCTTCTGTTGGTTTGTAATCTGTCATATATGGTTGCAGCACTGGTAATTCATCTTCTGGTACAGGTTGCCATCCGCATTTTTCACAATAAACCAGTGGAATAGGTTCGCCCCAATACATTTGACGGGAAAATCCCCAATCTTTTAATTTGTATTTTGTTGTGCCGCGCGCAAAGCCATGTTCGGTTCCATATTTAATTGCGGCTGCAATTGCTTCTTGTTTGCCCATACCGTCCAGGAAAGACGAATTTATGTGTTCACCATCTTGTTCCCACGCTTCTTTTTCTACATCACCCCCCGCAAGTACTGGGATAATAGGTAAATCAAATTTCTTTGCAAAATCCCAATCGCGTCCATCATGCGCAGGCACCGCCATAATTGCACCGAAACCATAATCTGCCAACACATAATCTGAAATAAATATTGGTGTTTCGTGTCCATTGAATGGGTTGATAGCTTTTACGCCTTTTAATTCAACGCCTGTTTTGTCTTTGGTTACATCGGTTCTTTCAAATTCAGATTTAGCACGTGCAGCGTTGATATAAGCATTCACTTCATCAACATTGGTTATTTTTCCGTCGTTAATCCATTTTTGAACCAATTTGTGTTCTGGCGCCAAAACACAGAACGTTACACCAAATATAGTATCAACACGTGTTGTATAAACCGTCATAATATCATCATCAACACGAAAATCGACTTCGGCACCATGTGAACGCCCAATCCAATTTATTTGTTGTGTTTTTACACGTTCAGGATAATCCACCAATGCCAAATCATCAATCAAACGGTCTGCGTATTTAGTAATTGCCAAATTCCATTGCAATTTCATTTTCTTTTCAACAGGCCCATGACAACGTTCGCATTTGCCATCTTCCAATTCTTCGTTGGTCAGGTTAGTTTTACAATTTGGGCACCAATTCATTGGCAATTCAGATTTATATGCAAGGCCCGCCTTGAAAAACTGAATAAACATCCACTGGGTCCATTTCACAAATTCAGGGTCAGATGTCGACAATTTTGATTCTGGATTAAAAGACAATCCCATTATTGAAATATCGTTTTCAAAAATCTTTATCAATTCCGCCACAGATTCACTTGGGTGCTTACCAATCTTGGTCGCATACTTTTCAGACGAAATTCCCATTGAATCGTAACCAATAGGGTACAAAACATCAAAACCACGCATACGTTTATAGCGCGCCATAACATCCATACCAGTATAAGGTAACATATGACCTACATGCAATCCCGAACCACTTGGGAAAGGGAATTCAATCAAATTATAATATTTTGGTTTTGAACCGTCGTTTTTTGGAACAAATGCCTTGGCTTCGCGCCAGCGTTTTTGCCATTTTGATTCGCGTTCAATGATTTTTTTGATATCGTCAGCCATCTTTATTCACCATATTTTTATAATTGTTAAATCGTCTGTCGGTAATTTTATATGCACAACCCGAAAAATTCAAGTAAAAATACGCTTGGCATCGGTGGCAAAATATGTTATAGTGTCTATATCGGGAAGTGTTTTCCTGATGGGTGTCGTAACCCTTTTCGGTATGCGTCTTGTTGACGTTAAATACTCCAACCAAAAAATTGGGTTGGAGGGCCGCAAAATATATTGAATATGCGCACAATTTTCATATCGAATTGTTACGAACCTCCAACCGCCTGAATTTTTCCGGTGGTTTTTTGGTTTATGCGAAAACGAGGGGGGGCAAAACCATGAAAAAACTGGTGTTTATTTTATTTGCAATATTTGTATTTATCGCGCCGGCAATCGCATGTGACACAAATGAAATAGATGTATTGGGCGATGGCACACAATGCGAAACCGCGCATTTCACATTGACGACAACATCAACAACAGACAGTTTTCAATTCACAATGTCTGCGGCGGGAACATTTTATGTTGATTGCGGAAACGGCGGAACATTGGACAGTGACGCAAACGATGTTTCCGGGAACACGATTACACGCACAAACACAACCGAGACGACATATACATGTAATTGGGGAACCAGTGCGCCCCAAACAATCCGATTCGGTGGTCGCGCAACAGAATACAGCACAAGCGCATTAACCGCTGCGATTGGTTTTTATACCGACAACGACATCCCAAACGCGCAAAAGGTTTATTCGATTACCGGTGATTTGGGTAAAATATTTGGCGCGGTGCAAAGCGGTCGCATACCCCGTTTTTACCGAACGTTTCGTAATTGCAGTAATTTAACCGCAATACCAACTGGATTATTTAATTCCATTGATACATCCAATGCAACCGATACCAGTTATGTGTTTCGTGACACATTTTACGGATGCAGTAATTTAACCGATATTCCATCTGGATTATTTGATTCCATTGATACATCCAATGCAACCTATACATATAATATGTTTCAAAGCACATTTTCCAGTTGCAGTAATTTAACCACGATTCCATCTGGATTATTTAATTCCATTGATACATCCAACGCAACCGATACAGGTTTTATGTTTAGCGGCACATTTGTCGGTTGCAGGAATTTAACCGCAATACCAACGGGATTATTTGATTCCATTGACACATCCAACGCAACCAACACCAATTATATGTTTCAAAGCACATTTAACGGTTGCAGTAATTTAACCGTGATACCAACGGGATTATTTGATTCCATTGATACATCCAATGCAACCACTACAAGTAATATGTTTTACATAACATTTAGCGGTTGCAGTAATTTAACCGCGATACCATCTGGATTATTTAATTCCATTGATACATCCAATGCAACCAATACTAGTTATATGTTTCAACAAACATTTTACAAATGCAGTAAAATAACCAGTATGCCGGCGTCTTTGTTCAATTCGAATATCAACATGGAAAAGGCAACCAATCGTTCCGATATGTTCACCAATATGTTTTCTGGTTGTACCAGCATGACCGGATATATTCCATCAACAACATTCCCCGACGGAATAACGGCGGCATTAAATGCATCAAGTGATGTTTTTTATAACACACAATTGGCGACCACTTGTCCGGGCGGAACCCAATTGTATGCAACATATACCCCAAATTCAAAGGTCGCATGTGAAATTTTGGGAACGGAATGTTCGGCGGGACAATATTTGCCCATGAATACCAGTGTTTGTGCAACATGTCCGACAAATGCCGTTTGCCCCGGCGGAACATATACTTTTGATGACACAAATGTCCAGGGTATTACCGGTTGCGATGTGGGTTATACTCTGTCCGTTGATGTTTGTGATGCGAATGTAATCAGCGTCACATGGGACCACGCAGACACGGCGGATATCACGGCAAATAATGCAGGAACCGTGACATACGGTGGCGACATTCGCACGCCAAAACGCGCGCAACATATAAACGGAAAAATCTTTACCGGTTGGACATTTGATACGCCAACCGGGGCATAAATAAAATCCCCGCTAAATTAGGGCATGGCATAAATAAAACAAATATAAAAAAAATCACCCGGGTTTTGCGCCCGGGTTTTTATATCAGAATATGTATTTTATATTCAGATTTCCAGATAATCCGTCCACGCCACCAATCTGTTTGTGTATGTTTGCGCCAAATACAAATTGTCTGAAATTGTATTCAATGTCAATTCCAATATCTGTGTGATTGTCCAGTTTTAATCCGTCTGTTTTTGTTCCGGCAACATCTATGTCGTTTTTGCCACCAAAATGCGCAATATATTTTGCCGATAATTTCCCGTACCAATTCGGTGAAATTTCTTTGATAAACGCAACGCCCGGCGCAACATTAAAGAAATGATAATCCGACGACGAAACCACTTGGTTATTCAGATATAAATCGTCAGACGCAACAAATGTATATCCGCCGTAAATGTTCGGACGAATGTATAAAGTGTCGTCTATGCGGAATGTGCCGGCAAAATCTGTCGCCACGCCAACCCACGAATTGTTAAAATTCACGCCGTTCGCGTTGTTGTTTAACGAACCGATTGTCCCCAAAAACTTTGCGTTAAATTTGCGGTATTTATAGTCTGCAAAAAATCCAAACACATCGCCGTTGCCATGATATTCTGGCAATTTAGTGTTGATATAGGATAAAAATCCGCCAAATGAAATTTTTCCATGCTTTAATTCGCTGGCGCGCGATGTCGCACCGATGGTCGCCAGGTTGAAACGCCCGCGTTCTGAAATACTGTTGCCATAGTGCAAATCCCCGTCAATGTGATTCGCGTTTATCCAAATGTTTTTCAACAGCGAACGATTCGTGGAATCTTTTGAATCTTTTATTTTTAATGTCGAACCATCGTCGCCATATTCGTCAAATCGGTCCATCGTACCGTAAAGGCGACGCTGAACAAATAAATCAGACATGTTCGTACCGTAATCCGTGTACGACATAAATGTATCTGTCAGCATGTTTATGTTTATCGCAGATATATTGTTGTCATAAATGCCCGCGGCAGATGCCGTGCCAACGACTGAAAGCAGGGCGCCAGATAAAATACACAGATTTAAATTTTGTTTCATGATGGTTCTCTCTCTTGGTTATGTATATCTTTATTATAGCACACAAAAGGAAGAATTTGAAATTTTTATTGTCTTATTTTTTCTTTTTATATAAAATATGTCGCATGAGAAATAAAAAACAAATAAATTTAACCAAACCCATCGTTATGGTCGGTCTGATGGGGGCAGGAAAAACCAGCGTAGGGCGCGCACTGGCGCGAAACCTGGGGATTCCGTTTGTCGATTCTGACAAAGAAATCGAAAAGGCGGCTGGTTGCAGTGTCGTCGATATATTCGCAATGTATGGTGAAAAAGAATTCCGGCGCGTCGAAGAAAAAATTATCGAACGCCTTATCGATACGCCGCCGTTGGTAAAGGTAATCTCTACGGGCGAGGGTGCCTTCATAACCCCGGCAGTGCGGCAAATCGTTCTGGAAAAGGCACTGTCGGTGTGGTTAAAGGCTGATTTGGAATTGCTGGTAAAACGGACAAATTTCCGTCACACGCGCCCGCAATTATTGAATACTGATTCGCGCCAAATTCTGGCCCAGTTGATAAATGAACGATATGATACCTATGCGATGGCGAATGTTATGGTTGAAACGCGCGATGAAAATATTCACAAGACTTTGAACAAGGTTTTGTCTGCAATTGAAAAACACAACAACAAACAACAAGGAGAACAAAATGAAAATATTAAATGAATTTAAGGCTTTTGTGAACAGAGGCAGCGCCATCGACATGGCTGTCGGTATCATCGTTGGGTCTGTGATGACCAGCGTCGTCAATTCTTTGGTCAAAGATATCATTATGCCACCGGTCGGAATGCTGATTGGCGGAATCGATTTTTCGCAGTGGTTCTTTGTAATCGGTGGGGGCGAAGCCGGCGCGCACTATAACACAATGGCAGAAGCGACTGCTGCGGGCGCAACTACGCTGAATCTGGGCGTTTTCTTGAATACGGTTATCAGTTTCCTTATAACTATGTTCGCAGTGTTTATCATTGTGAAAATTGCAAATTCTGCCCGCGCAAAGGGGCCTGTCACAACACGTACATGCCCGTATTGTCAGCAATCTGTCAGCAAACTGGCAACAAAATGCCCGTATTGCTGCAGTGCGTTAAAGGCTGAAAAAATTGGCCCAGCCGAAGAAGCCGAATTGACCAAGGGTCTGAAATCGCTGAAAGCAAAGGTCGAATCTAAGGTTGGAAATGCAGCAAAAGTTGCTAAAAAAGTCGCAAAAATCAAATAGTTATATTTTGTTGAATTTTTACATGCAAACCGCCCCAATCGACAGAAAAGGGCGGTTTTCTGCGGGTTGGGGGCGTGTTGTTGGCTGGCGTTTGTGTGGTTAAAATTTGTGATAAAAATCGAACGCAAATTTTTCTGGTTTTGATGCGCGTTTTATGTTGTGGCGAATAAAATTATTGGCGTCGCGTGATGTGGCATCGTTAGACCGGGTGTGTTTTGGTGGTGCTTTTGTGGTTTGTTTGTGGGGCGTAAATCATGCCGGGGCAGTGTTCCCAGGGCGGTATTCAAAAGGCGCATAATGTATATTATGTATAGTTGCCTATGGGCAACATATACATAATATAGAACCACACAGGTGCCCGATTGGTAACATACTGTGCGTTGATAAATATAATCGTGTGCAAATAAATCTGGTGGTGTGTTTTGGTGTAAAATAATTTTGTGTTCTTGAATTGTTTTGTTATGAAATTTTTTTAACCAATTGTTTTTACTGTGAATTTAATTTTTTGGATTTTTTTTCGAAAAATATTCTTTTGGGACGTGATTTTTGGTTTTGGCGCCCTGTCCTGTCGTCGTGCAAAATATTTTTATTCATATATTTATATGCCCAGGTCGCTGAAAATCGATTGCTGTGTGACGATGTTGATTTTGTATTAAAATGGCTAAAAACCGCAGAAAACCGGGGGTTTTTGACAAAAAATTGCAAAAAACGGCGGATTTCTGGGGTTTTTGACTGTTTTTGTGGTTGGGGTGCGATGGGGTGTATGTGCATATATAGTGGTGTATCTGTGTTAGTGATTGTTTGTTGACGACGGGGCAAACTATACATAATATTTTTTGATTGGGGTGGTCTTTCATCCCCACCACTTGGTGTGGGGGAATTTTGCACCGTTCTTGGCAAGGTCTAAATTCCCCTCCGGCGGAGGGGAATCTGCAGTGTTCCTAAGACGACCTAAAAAAAGAACCCAGGAAAGCAAGTCCCCCTCCTGCGGGGGGGGGCGCGAAGCGACGGGGTGGTCTTTTGTTTTCCAGATTGTTCGTTTTTTTCAATCCTCCCCACCACTTCGTGGTCCTCCCCGCCCCAGGCGGGGAATACAAGCAAGATTTCGGAAACGAAGTACACCGAAACCGTTGCGGTATACGCCAGAGCGAAGCGCATGGCGAATACGAGAATATACAATTAGAAAAATCATAAAAACGGAGTTTTTTAATACGAGTTTTTATAGATTTTTATTATTGTGTATCGAGG
>JAZURV010000009.1:0-41714 GCA_045606425.1 Candidatus Enterousia sp. | reverse complement strand
ACAAAAAATGCAAACTTGGTTGACGTTGCTATTGAAGAAGGCCAGGTTGTAATTACACCAAAAGATGCAGAAGATAAAGCATCACGCGCAATGTGGGGTACGATGGCTCGTAATATCCGCAGTGCAGTTCAGGGTGTATCCGAAGGTTTTGCAAAACCTATGTATATGAAGGGTGTTGGTTATAAAGCATCGGTCAAAGGTAATCAATTGGTATTGGTTGCTGGTTATTCACACGATGTTATTATGGACATCCCAGCGGGCTTGACCGTTGTTATGGGTGATGCACCAACAGAATTTACTGTTATGGGTATGGATAAATGCCTGGTTGGCCAATTCGCGGATAAAATCCACAAGGTTCGCAAAGCAGACCCATATAAAGGTAAAGGTATCTTCTATAAAGACGAATATATCCGTCGCAAAGAAGGCAAGAAGAAATAATAAATAATTCCCGCTGTTACGGGGGTGTATAAAAAAGGAAAAATAAAATGTTAAGACATTTATCTTCTGATGAAAGACGTACATTGGCAAATCGCGGTGCGTTGAAAAGAAAGAATCCTGGCAAAATCCGTTTGTCAGTGTTCCGTTCTGACCGTCATATTGAAATCCAGGCTATCGATGATGTCAAAGGCCACACATTGTGTGCAGCATCTTCGAAAGAAAAAGATTTCAAAGGCAAAGGCTGGAATATCGCTGGGGCTGAAATGTTGGGCAAAATTTTTGCAGAACGTATGGCCAAAGCCGGTATCAAAGATAACTATTATTTTGATCGTGGTCGCTATCTGTATCATGGTCGTGTAAAGGCTTTGGGCGATTCTATGCGCGCAAACGGAATGAAAATTTAATTAGATGGAGCGTAAAACAATGGCACGTTTTGATGATAAAAAATTACAGTCAGATAATTTGGTAGATAAACTGGTTTCTATCAACCGCGTTTCCAAAACAGTGAAGGGCGGACGCAATATGTCTTTCTCTGCGTTGGTTGTCGTTGGGGATAAAGCAGGTATGGTTGGATTTGGCAAGGGTAAAGCCTTGGAAGTTCAAGCCGCTGTTCAAAAAGCAACAAAAGCAGCAAAAGCAAAAATGATTCGCGTTCCTTTGAAAGAAGGTCGTACATTACATCATGACAGTTCTGCAAAATATGGCGCCAGCAAATTGGTTGTCCGCAGTGCTGTTCCAGGTACTGGTATCATCGCCGGTGGTGCGTTGCGTGCAGTATTCGAATGTTTGGGCGTTCAGGACGTTGTTGTTAAATCCCAGGGTTCTAACAATCCAAACAACATGATTCGCGCTGCATTTTTGGCTTTTGAAAAAATGAATTCTCCAAAAACTGTTGCTGCGCGTCGTGGCAAAACAGTTGCGGAAATCATTGCAGGTCGTGACGGTAAAAAATTAGAAACAACCGAAGAAGCAAAATAATAAAATTTAACCGAGTGCATAATCTTGAATTATGTGCGACAAAGACTATATCATAGTCATAGGACAAAAAGGAAAAAGAAATGAAATTAAATGCATTGATGGATAATTTTGGTGCACGCAAAGATGTTAAACGCGTTGGTCGCGGTATGGCATCTGGTTATGGTAAAACATCTGGCCGTGGAAACAAAGGTCAGAAATCCCGTTCTGGTTCTCGTAAACAGGCGACATTCCAGGGTGGACAAATGCCAATTTTGCGTCGTTTTCCAAAATTTGGTTTTAACAATCCTTTCCACAAAGAATATGCAACAATCAATTTGGGTGATATCGAAAAATTTATTGCGTCTGGAAAAATAGATGCAAAGAAAGAAATCACTTTGGATACATTGTTTGATGCAAAAATTTTGAATCGTAAAATGGACGGTTTGAAAGTTTTGGGCAAAGGCGAAATTAAATCTGCTGTGAATATCATCGCAGATAAATGGTCTAAATCAGCCGAAGCCGCAATTGTTAAAGCCGGTGGAAAAATCACAAACAAATAATCAAAATCGTACGCATTCGGGTTTTCCCGGATGCGTCAAAACATAAAGTTCAAAAACCATGAAATTTTTGAAAAATATTTTCGGCAATCTGACAGATTTGCAAAAACGTATCTTGTTCACACTGGGTGCGTTGATTGTTTATCGTATCGGTTCTTTCATTCCATTACCAGGCGTTAATGCCAGTGCTGTTTTGCATTTGTTTAATGGCGATAATGGCATGATGGGAATGTTCGATATGTTTTCGGGTGGTTCACTGTCCCGTATGTCTGTGTTGGCGTTAAATATTTTCCCATATATTTCAGCATCTATCGTGATTCAATTATTGACTGCGACCAGTAAATCGTTGACTGATTTGCGTAAAGAAGGCGAATCAGGTCGTATCAAAATCAACCAATATACGCGTTATTTGGCGGTATTGTTGGCTGTGGTTCAGGGGTGGGCTGTGGTTCGCGGCCTTGAATCTATGTCGGCGGTCAATGGTGTGCCGGCGGTTGCTAATCCGGGTTTTGCATTTGAATTGTCGGCGATAGTTGCATTGGTTGGTGGTACTGTGTTTGTCATGTGGTTGGCAGAACAGATTACAGCGCGTGGTATAGGGCAGGGTGCGTCTTTGCTGATTTTCGCAGGTATTATTGCAGAGGTTCCAGGTGGAATCGCAAAGTTATTCTCGCTGATTGGTGTTGGTCAGATGTCCCCGGCGATGATTGCATTGGTTTTGGCTTTTGTTGTTGGTATTGTTGCGCTGATTGCCTTTATGGAACAGGCCCAGCGTCGTATCCAGATTTTATATCCGCGTCAGGCAATGGCGAACGGTGTTATGAATACAAATGTTTCGTATCTGCCGATTAAGGTAAATATGTCTGGGGTTATGGGACCAGTGTTTGCTGCATCTATTATGATGTTGCCGGCATTCGTTCAAAGATTTGTGCAAAGTGAAAACCTGGTTGTTCAAAATATTCTTGGGTTCTTTACATATGGAACATGGTCTTATATGATTTTGTACACAATTTTGATTGCTTTCTTTGCGTATTTCCAGACTGCGGTTGTATTTAACAGCGAAGAAACCAGCAATAATCTGAAGAACATGGGTGGATATATCCCTGGGGTTCGTCCGGGCGAACAGACCATGCACTATTTGGACGATGTTGTATCCAGAACAACTGCGATTGGTGTTGTTTATTTGATAGTGGTTTGTGTGTTGCCAATTATTTTGAATACGCGTGGCGGTATGCCACTGATGATTGGCGGAACCAGTGTTTTAATCGTTGCAGGTGTTGTTTTGGATACTATGAATCAAATAAAATCATATCTGGTTGAAAAACAATATACTGGTGTTGTGGCAAAAACACAAAAGAAAGGTCGTTTTCGCGGCTAAAAAGATTTGATTTTTGCGCCAAAGCATGATAGATTTGGTTGGTGTGAAAATCAGGTGCATTCAAAAAACGTGTGGATTTTGAATGTATAGGGTGCGAATGGAAACATTCGAATAAATAAAAAAACAAAGGAAAATAAAAGATGGCACGTATAGCAGGTGTTAACATCCCGTCCGAAAAACGCATCGAAGTTGCGTTGCAATACATTCATGGTATTGGGCCGGCTAAATCTGCACAGATTTGTTCTGCATTGAAATTGAAAGACGGTCTGCGCGCAAAAGATTTGACTGACGAAGATGTTATCAAAATTTCAAATTATATTGAACAAAACTTTAAAGTAGAAGGTGACGTTCGTCGCGAAGTTGCAATGAATATTAAACGTTTGCAAGATTTGAAAACTTATCGCGGAATTCGTCATCGTAACCGTTTGCCAGTTCGTGGTCAACGCACACAAACCAATGCCCGTACTCGCAAGGGTAAACGCATTGTTGTTGCAGGTTCTGCGACCAAGGGTAAATAAGTTTAATTGGGTAGAGATTAACACGATAGTTAATTGAAGACATCTAACAAGGAAAAATAAAAATGGCAGTTACAAAATCAAAAAAGAAAGTTGTAAAAAAAGTATCACATGGTATTGCACATGTGGTTGCAACTAATAATAATACACGTATAACAATCACAGACCAAACTGGGGCCGTGTTGACATGGGCCACAGCGGGTGCTAATAATTTTAAGGGTGCAAAAAAATCAACACCATATGCCGCGACAGTTGTTGCGGATGCAGTTGGCAAAAAAG
This sequence comes from Candidatus Enterousia sp., assembly GCA_045606425.1. Taxonomy (GTDB): domain Bacteria; phylum Pseudomonadota; class Alphaproteobacteria; order Rs-D84; family Rs-D84; genus Enterousia. The sequence continues at coordinate 37,590 of JAZURV010000009.1, read as the reverse complement.
TTGCCGAAATGGGTATGAAAACAGTTGATGTTTTGATGCGCGGTATTGGCCAGGGTCGTGAATCTGCTGTTCGTGGTTTGGCAAATGCAGGATTGATTGTTCAATCCATCACAGATACGACACGTATTCCACACAACGGGTGCCGTCCAAAGAAAGTTCGTCGTGTTTAATATTTATAAATACGCATTTGCGAACCAAAACCGTCCAAATGGACGGTTTTTTGTTTTTTTATATTGCGCTGAAAAATTAAACTTGATATCATAAAGGCGATAAGGGAAAGAAGATTTTTTAAGACATGTTTTGTAAAAAAATATTTTTTCTGGTGGTGTTTTGTTGGGCGTTTTTTGTGATGCCGGTGTTTGCAGTGGAATGTACTGGTGATTATGTGGGACCAAATGATTCGGTAGAGGTCAATGATATATCCGAATGCTTTGTTGAAACATATGAAGGTATGTATATAGAAACCCCAGGGGGGAATTTGGTGGATTGTCCAAGTGGGTATTATTGTCCAGGGTATGAAACAATTTATTATGGACAAACGGGTGGTGCAACGCCATGTCCATCGGGGACATATAGTGTTGTTGGCGGGGCAGTCACAGACGATGATTGTGAAACATGTCCTGCCGGGACATACAGCGCGCCTGGCGCGTCATCTTGTACAGCGTGTCCGGCAGGGAAATACAGTGCCGCAGGTGCGTCGTCTTGTACGGCGTGTCCGGCAGGGAAATATAGCGCCGCAGGTGCATCGTCTTGTACAGCATGTTCTGCGGGGACATACAGTGCCGCCGGTGCGTCATCTTGTACAGCATGTTCTGCGGGGACATATAGCGCGTCTGGTGCGTCGTCTTGTGCGACCTGTAATGGGGCAACGAATGCGGACCATACACAATGTATAAATGATTGTGGAATCGGAAAATTTATAAATAGTAATAAATTATGCGATAATTGTCCGACAGTTGACAGCACTGGCCAAGAAATAAAAATTGGAACAGATAAAAATGGAGATGCGTTGTATGACTTTATAGCCAATACTGATAATCAGACTATTGGTGGTTGTGCGCTGAAATTGGTGCGTGGGAATTGTGATATAGACAATACAAATGTTGTGTATAAATATGATGTCGCGAACAGTACATATAAACGCGATGGCGAAGCCGTGGTTGGTTTAGGTGCCGGATATTATAAGGCAAATGTGTCAGAAGACGATTTGACAACAGATTATTGTGTGAAGTGCCCGACAGTTGAAAGCACTGGCCAAGAAATAGGAAAAATTGGAACAGATACAAATAGCCAACCGTTGTATAAATTTATAAACGATCCCGATGCAAATCAGACTATTGGTGGTTGCACGCTGAAATTGGTGCGTGGGAATTGTAATATTGCCAACACCAATGTTGTTTATAAATATGATGTATCAAACGAAAAATATAAACGCTATGGCGAAGCCGTGGTTGGTTCGTTGCCGGCCGGATACCAAAAGATAGATGTGGCAGATGACGATTTGAAAACGGATTATTGTGATGTGTGTCCAACAGGTTCCTGGTCGGCGGGCGGATTGTTGAAATGTACCCCGTGTCAAACAGGGTTTACGACCGACGGTTCTGGAAGTACATCCCGTGATGCGTGTAAACCGGCAAAATGGTCGCTGTGTTTAACACAAGGTTGTGACGCTGTGGTCAGTTTTTCTGATTCAGTGCGCATTAAAAACACTAACGAACCGGCAATACGATTAGATTTAGAAAATTCATCAACAACCGATTGACTTTCTGGATTTTTTGGTATAAAATTCGCGGGCACGATTGAAAAATCGTGTAAATCTGGTGAAAATAATAAACTAAGCCTGATGGAGTAAAAAATGATTGAAAAAAACTGGATGACTTTGATAAAGCCAAAAAAATTAAATATCAAAGTTGATGAAAAAAATCCTAATATTGCAACTTTAATTGCAGAACCTTTGGAAAAAGGATTCGGTTTAACATTGGGAACTGCATTGCGTCGTGTTCTGTTGTCGTCCCTGCAGGGATGCGCACCAATCTATGTTAAAATCGATGGTGTTCAACACGAATTCAGCAGCATCAGCGGTGTTCGTGAAGATGTGACAGATATCCTGTTGAATTTGAAAGGTGTTTATTTCAAGGCCCTGACCGAAGGACAACACAAAGCAAACATCAAAGTCAAAGGACCGGCGGTTGTGACTGCTGGTATGATTGAAACCAGTTCGAATGTCGAAGTTATGAACAAAGATGCAGAAATTTGCACTTTGGATAACGGTGCATCGTTGGATATGGAAATTACACTGGCATCAGGCCGTGGTTATGTTCCGGCATCTGTCAATGCAACAGATTTGCCATTGGGAACAATTCCGGTGGATTCGATTTATTCACCAATCTTGAATGTGGCATCAAATGTTTCACAAACCCGTGTTGGTCAATCAACTGATTATGACAAATTGGAATTGACAGTTAAAACAAACGGTTCTGTCACCCCAGAAGATGCAATCGCATTTGCTGCGCGTATTTTGACAGACCAATTGAATGTCTTTATAAATTTCGAAGACCCAACACAAACAAATGTTTTGTCTGACGAAGAAAGCGCAAAAGATGTTTTGCCATTCGATGCAAAATTGTTGAAACATGTTGATGAATTGGAATTGTCTGTTCGTGCAACAAATTGTCTGAAAAACGACAAAATCAACTGGTTGGGCGAATTGGTACAAAAGACAGAAAACGACATGTTGAAAACACCAAACTTTGGTCGTAAGTCTTTGAATGAAATCAAGGCCCAATTGGAAGCAATGGGGTTGTCACTGGGTATGGAAGTACCAGGTTGGCCACCAGAGAATGTGGCGGAATTGGCGAAAAAATACGAAGACCCCTACAAATAAATCAAATTCTGTGGACGCTTGTTGTGTTTGTTGTTTTTCATGTAACCGTATGTACACTTCAAAACAACAAACACTTCCAATCGTCTCACATAATTTAATTTCTTACACTTCGCAAGGGGTGTGTAGGATTTTTAACAATTTTCTTGCGTATCGCAATAGTTTGGGTATAATAACAAAAACAAAATTTCCACAATACAGAGGAAACTTTGGTTGTGGCGTCTCAAAAAATCCCCGGATAAAAAAGGGGCAGAAACAAAAGGAGTAATCAAATGAGACATATGAAAGCAGGTCGCACTTTTAACCGCGATACTAACGCTCGCAAGGCCTTGTTTATTGGTTTGGCGAAAAACTTGATTGAAAAAGAACAAATTAAAACAACTCTGCCAAAGGCAAAAGATTTGCGCAGCGTGGTCGAAAAGTTGATTACACGCGCAAAGGTTGACACAGTTGCGAATCGCCGTTTGACTGCGTCTGAATTGGGCAACGGTTCTGATAAAGTTGTTAAAAAATTGTTCGCTGTATTGGGACCACGTTATGCAAAACGTCCGGGTGGTTATACTCGCGTTTTGAAAGCAGGTTTCCGTTATGGTGACGCGGCGCCTATGGCGATTATTGAATTGGTTGACCGTGACGAAAATGCAAAGAAAGTTGCACCAAAAACAGTTGCTGTTGAAAAAGCAGAACCAGTTGCAAAGGAAGCAACAGAAGCACCAAAGGCAGCAAAAGAAACCAAGACAACCAAAAAAGTTGCCGCGGAAAAGAAAGCCGCCGCGCCAAAGGCAACAGGTGCAAAAAAAGCAGTTGCGGTTAAACGTCGTGCAACAGGCAAATAATAAAATTTATTTGTGTGAAAAAATCGTCCGTTTGGGCGATTTTTTTTATAAAATATTTGCGACAAATGCTGATTTATGATAAAATGTCTGAAAGGAATAAGGAGATTTTTATGCGTAAATCGTTGTTTTTGACATTGGTTTTGTCTTTGTGTGTGGCTGATTTTGGTGCCTTTGCGGCGACGGCGCGTAGTAATGCGCGTGGTACGAATAATGTTGCGACATCTAGCAGTGCTGCCCCGGTCGCAGCCCGTGCGGCAACTGTGCGTGGTGCCACTGCACCGAAAACTGCTGCGCCGGTGGCGGCGCGTGCGGCGGTGCGTCAAAATACTACTTCTTCATCAACAGGTAATGTTGCGGCGCGTGCGGCAACAAAAAAAGCGTTGGCAATGGGAACCAAGGTTGCAGCCGCCACAGAAAATACAGCGATAAGTACGGATTGTCAAAATTTCTATTACGGATGTATGGACGCGTTCTGTATGTTGGATAATGCCGCAGGTGGACGTTGTCAGTGCAGCGATAAAGGAATCGAATTAGATGCTGTGTTGGACGAAATTATGAAATTAGACGAACAAAGCGCCCGAATCGCCAGCGAAGGCGTAGAAACAGTTCAGATGGGTGAATATGCCGGTCAAATAAATGCGCGTGCCAAGGCAGTAGAAAACAGCATAGGTGGTAAATCTTCTGTTGATGTTGCGCGTGGTTCGTCTTCGTCGATGGGAATTTTGGATTTAAGTGCGTTTTCAAATGACGCGCTGTTTGACGATGGCACATTGGAAGAAGAAACAGAAAATGTATTCGCATCGTCTGCGATTACTAGTGATGTGATGGACGATATCGCCAGACGCAAAGGTGACGATTTACAAAAGGCTGCTGCGCGTGCGTGTATCGCACAAATTCCTGCACAGTGTAAATCCAGTTCTGCATTATTGCAAATGTCGTATGTCCAGAAAATTCGTTCTGACTGTGTCGGTTATGAAAACGCGTTGAAACAACAAAAAAGCGCCAGCCAGCAAAAATTATTGGCTGCACAAAAGGCTGTGCGTGATGCGGTTTTGACCGAAGTGCGCGAACAAAATAAATATGAAACCGCTGGGGAATGTGCGGTGGCATTGGCACAGTGTATGCAGACAACCGGGGGCTGTGGTGATGATTATACAGGCTGTGTGACATTGGCGGCGGCTGAAAATGTGAAAAGTACAAAACGCGGTGCAATCGCAAAACAAACAACAATCAAAGGCGTTGTTTCCGGTGCAAATATAACATTGGCTGCGTCCACAATGGAATCATTGTTGGCCAAGAAAGAAATTTGTGCGTCTGTGACGCGTCAGTGTGTCAATGCGAATAAAAACGATGCGGTTTGGAATGTGTTTTTGCGTAATGCAGCGCCGGCGTTGAAATCCGCGGAACTTATCGCTGAACAAGATTTGCGTTCCAACTGTATTCCAAACGCAGCAAAATGCTTTACTGACGCGTGTAAATCTCAATTCGGTACCAATGACGAAAGTTATGATATGTGTTTGTCTAATCCGAAAACTTACATGTCTTTTTGTAAAGTTCAATTGGAACCATGTTTAGAAGCAACAGGTGGTTCCTATACGGAACCAGAAGAATCCTCACTGTGGAACGGTTTGGTCGCCATGCTGAATTCTATGAAGGTTGATGCATGTACCAAAGAAGTGAAAGATTGCCTGTTGTCCGAAGACAGATGTGGCGCAGATTATGCCGGATGTATCGGTTTGGATTCCCAATCTATCGTCGAATTGTGCCCAGTTGAAAAATTGACTGCATGTATGGAAGTTGGTAGCGACGGAAAATATACAGGCAAAGATGATATTCGTGAATATGTTGCGCAAATCGCACAAGGTTTGGCGTTGAATATCGATAATTCTTTCCTGACCCAGTGTCAGAACGCCGCAAACGAAGCCATGATAAAGGTCTGTGGCGATACAGAATCTTGCGATAATGCGGATTTCGATTTAAGTTCGTTGGCAAGTTTGATGAAAGTACAAGCGTGTACATTGCAAAAAGATAAAGATGGCAATGACAGTTCTTATTGTTTGCCTGATATATCGCAGTTTTCTGATGATGAAATGTACAGTTTTGATTACGCCGCCAAAACTGTAGAGGACAATTCAGGAAATAAGGAACTAGTATATGCAGATTCTAAATTGCTTCGTCAATCTAATATAGGTGATGATAAATCTGGTTATAAAACAGGTTATGGTGTGTATGCTACATTACTTAACAAACCAGACATGTCAAATATCACATTTGGCAACGAAACCAATGAAGATGGTAAGTTGAGGGTTAGCAAATTTATGTCGAAAGACATGGTTAGGGCAATTACTGACAATCAAGCCACTGTAATTGTTGATGATTTCAGCAAAGAATCGACTGATGCTGTGACGAATATTTTACAAAGCACTTTGGAAAGAATCATTGGACAAATTGAAGCAGACCCAAAAGTTATTTACTGTAAATCCGGTCGTGAGGTTGAAGGTTTTGATGATAGCAAGTTCGGGAAAAAAAATGCCGCAAATCCAGGACGTTTCCCGAATTTGACCGATGAATATAAGTATATAGTTGCAAATGCTTTGTTGTCTAAATTGGCGGAAAAGAATATAGAATTATTGGCTGGTTTTGATGAACCTGTGCAAAACATGAATGACAGGATTACAGAACGTGTCGCCCAGATTGCGCAAAGACGCGGCGATAGTGTTGAGCAGGCTGTTGATGATAGAAATAAACGAGTTTGTGCTAGCTGGAACCATGATGAAATGGGCGAACAGCAAGATGCATATAATGTAGAGACGGCTTATGACAGTGAAACAAATATCTGTACCATCCAAAATGTGAAGTACCAATGCACAAAATGGACAAGTACAAAAGTAAGGGTGCTTTTAGTATTCACATATAATTCTAAAGAAAAATGTGCCCAGTATGATAACAGAACTGTTACAAATACAAGGGAATATCAAATGCCGAAGTTCCAATAAAACAAAACACCGCCCGGATGGGCGGTTTTTAATTTAATTCATTCAAATCTTTTATAACGCGTATGCCCATGAATTCAAATTTGTCACTGGTGCTTTCTATGTCCATAACATTTTGTGCGTGCATATAAAGTACCGGTATCAGTTCGTTCTGTTTCGCCAATTCAATCAGTTCTGGAATAGGGGAATCGATTTGTTTGCCCGCTGCAAACCAAATGTTTTCGTCCATTACCCAAAATTCATTGTCGTTGTGTTCATAGATTACATATTTTTCTGTCGCGACAAAGTTTTTGTATGTTTCAAATTCTATGTTTTTAGACGCCAGAAATTTGGTCGTGTTGTTTTCCAGTTTTTCTGGTTCGGGTACCGGTTCATCAAAATTTATATCTTTGAATGTTGGAAATGTTGTGTTGGATTCTGAATCAAAATCACCAATGTCAAAATCTGATGGAATCGGCATAGGGGTCGCGTCTGTTTCGGGGGTGGGCGCGACGGGTTGCAATTCTGGGGTCATGTTTTTGGGTTTGTTGTACACGGATACTGCGCCGGTCAATGACATGTTGTTTTTTGCGCGTATATATGGCACGCGCAATTCTGGGGGCATGTCAGATGGATATTCAGGGACATCTTGTTTTTGTTCTGTTTCAGATGGTGTCGGTTCTGGGGTCGGTTGTTCGATGGTTTTGTTCGGAATAATTTTTTTCACAAATGCAAAAACTTTGTCGATAAATGGTATTGTGAAAATAATTTCTTTCTTGCGATAGACAGTCAGTGTCGTTGCGATGTATATCGGAATCGCAGTGTATATCACCATGCCAAATACCAATCCAGGGAATCCATGTAATGTCGCATGAAAAAATTTGTGCCAATAATGTGCGCTGAACATGTCAAATTTGAATATGAATCGCAATATCATCCACAATACAAAGAAATACCAAAATGTCCATTTGGCGACAACTGTATTCGATTTGATAAAATCAAAGATTTTTTTCATATTATTATTATAGACAATTGTTGCGGTTTGTCAATTGCTTAAATGCCAGATATATTTATTAAAAAAAACTTTTTTTAGGGGCGTTTATGTGGTATAATATTCGCATAAGAATTTGGGGGAAATATCATGAAAATATTGAATTTATGTGTGAAATCTGTGGTCAGTGTTGCCGTTTTGGCGATGGTTTGTGACGCAAATGCGGCGCAAAACGGGCGCGCCAGTATGATGCCATCTGTGGAAAGTGCGCGTATGCCGACTATGCCGACTTTTTCATTAAATACGATTGGAAACCCGGCGGTCAACACGGTCAGTCAGCCTGTCAATGTGAATAATGTTGCCCCAACACCAACCCCACAACCAGAACCAACCCCGCAACCGGACCCAAAACCAACGCCGGACCCAAAACCGTCGTCGGATTGTCCAGATGGTGGTGTTAAAAATTCTGATTACACAATCACTATGTGTATGAATGATGTGCAAAAATGTATAAACACTGGCGCACTGCAGGGCGGTCTGCACGATTTGTTTAACGAAGATGTGCGTAATGCAATCATGGGTGGTATGAAAATCTGCCAGGCACAAATCGACAAATGTGTGTCTGATGTGCGTGTGAATTGCCGCAATATCTATATCGAATCCAATGATGTTTGGTTGGATTTCAATTCCAGAATTATTCAGCCAGAATATTATAACTTTGTTTTGCGTAAAACTGGTTTGACCCCGAACCAGGCAGAAAATACTTGTTTATTGCTGGACAGAAATACATACGGCGAATCGTTTGCCGCAGTGTCTGATGCGAATGCTGTGAACAGCGAATATAACAGAAAAGTTGGTGCATACAATGTGTCGAATGGTGGCACTTTGTCTAAAAAGAATCCGTTGGGTGCAGAAATAAATACAAAGGGATATGATGGAAAACGTGGACATTATGCACGTTGGGACGCATCGAATGCAGAATGTTTGATTCGCGTCGCTGCCTATAACAAAGACAACTTGATTACGAACAGTTGGTTGTTTGGTGCAGTCGGTGACGACAGACCTGCCGAAGTTTGGCAGAACGCCGGTACAACATTTAAGTGCAACAAAGATTTGTTCGATTTTTCGTCGTTGTTGAATAAAACTAAAACAGCCGCGGTTGTCGGTGTCGGTGGTGGTACATTGGTTGGTGCCGGTATCGGTGCCGGTGTTGGGGCGGCTGCGTACAACAGAAAATCTGATATTTGCGGTTCGTCAAGTCACAGACAAACACTGGGTAATTATATCAAAAATGTAATTCACCAAGATGCTGTGGTGAATAACTATGTCGACAAAGAAATCGATTTTGATAATATGTCTGAACCAGAATGTGATTTGATTCATGGTTTGTTTGCCCAGGCTGAATTGTACGAACATGCAATTGAATTTTGTGAATCCCGTTTAACACCAACGGTAAGAGAAGAGGTTGTCAGGAAAATCACAGTAGAAGGAAAACTGAAATGTAAAAAAGCTGAAATAGAAGAGGAAATAACGAAAAACAAATGGTCTAAAGAAGAGGTTGCCCAAATAAAAGAATATAATAACTATTGTACTTTCAGGGTTTTGGACAAAGGCTTTATTTCTGGTGATGAAACCAGTCCACTGTGCGATGGATATGGAAACGAATGCGTATCAGATAAAGTCATCGCAGAAGATATAAAGGCCTTGAAAAGCGTATTAAACCAGATAGAACGCGGTGTCGATATAAAAGCAAACCCAAGCAAGGGTAAAGAAATCGGCAAAGGTGTTGCGATTGGTGCGGCAACTGGTGCTGCGGCAGGTGGATTGGCAACAGCGATTACTGCATTGGTCGAAAGAAATAATATTACATGTCGTGTTGGTGACGGTTTGAATGTTGTTTCGTTCGGTAAAGCGCACACCATAGATACATTGAAAGATTTCTATGTGAAATGGAATCTGAATTTGCCGGATACAGTGACACCAACATCTGCGGTTATTGACCGTCCATCATGGGAACAGGCATGCACCCAATTCAACAGCAAACTGATGGATTGTCCAAATGTCCAAATAAACCTGAAAGATGACAAAGGTAAATATACTTTGGTGCAATCTGCATGTCGTGTGTCGGGCAACCTGTGTGTTGTGAACGATGCAGTGATGAAATCAAACGGTATTGAATAAAATGTATAAACAATAAAAAAGAAAACACCGATTTATTCGGTGTTTTTTTTACTAAAAAAACAGCGTATTTATTACGCTGCTTGTTTCATGTTTTGTTTTATATCACGGACATATTTGCGTAATTCGTCAATTGGAACCAGTGTGCCGTCTTGTTTTTGTGCAGACCAATAATCCCAACCATTGAAACTGACACTGTGTTGAATGCGTGCGGCCATGACATGAATAGATGCTTTGCCGTACAATGTGTGCATCAGTTGCCCGTCGTGCGTAATCATAACACGGTCGCCGCGTGGTCCAACCAATGTTTGACCCGCGTACAGCAATCCGCCGTCAATCAGTTCGCGGAACGCAACCTTTATCGCGTCGCGTTTTGGTGCGTTGACTTCGATATCAGATAAATCGATTGGAACAATATTATTCACGCGTTCGCGTGCTGCGTTTACATAGATTTCTTCGCGGTCGATACCGATAAATTGACGCCCCAGTTCTTTTGCAGCCGCTGCGGTTGTGCCAGAACCAACAAATGGGTCCAGAATAATATCGCCTGGTTTTGTCGAAGATAAAATTACGCGACGCAATAAATCCATAGGCTTTTGTGTGTTGTGCAGACTTTTACCATCGCTGCCCTTTATCCGTTCTTCGCCCAGGCAGATATTCAAATCCCAATCAGAACGCATTTGTTTGCCGCCATTTAATTTCTTCATCGTTTCATAATTGAATGTGTATTTGCCGGTTTTGGTCGGTGTTGCCCAAATCAGGGTTTCGTGTGCATTCGTAAAACGTGTGCCACGGAAATTTGGCATAGGGTTTGTTTTTACCCAAACGATATCATTCAAAATCCAAAATCCCATATCCTGTAAAATCGCACCAACGCGGAATATGTTATGGTAAGACCCCACAACCCACATCGCGCCGTTCGGTTTCAATATGCGTTTACATTCGCGCATCCATTGACGCGTAAATTCGTCGTATTGTTCGTTTGATTCAAACGCGTCCCAATTGTCGCGCACTGCGCGGGCGGCGGTTTGGTCTTCGGGTCTGTAAAGTGTTTTTTCGCCCAGTTGTAAATTGTACGGGGAATCTGCAAAAATTGCATCGACAGATGCGTCTGGGATTTTGCGCATGATTTCGATGCAGTCGCCACATAAAATCTGGTTCAGGTATTTTTGCATAATCTCTCTCTGATTTCTTGTGCATATTTTATCATATTTTGACCCCTTAAAAAAGGTTGCTGCGAATCGGTTTGTAAAAAAAAACACTTGATTTTTTTGAAAAAGCAATTTTTTTAATATAAATTTGCTTTACATGTGCATGAATTTTTTCTAATCTTAGTGATTATGAGGTGTCCTTACTGTAATTCTACTGACAGTCGTGTGGCGGATTCGCGCCCAGATATCGAAGATGCGATAATTCGCCGTCGTCGTGTTTGCAATCAGTGTGGCGCAAAATTTACCACGGTTGAACGCATCCAAATGCGTGATTTAATCGTGCGGAAAAACAGTGGAAAAACCGAACCTTTTGACAGGGACAAACTGTATCGCAGTATAAAATTGGCGTGCCGTAATCGCGATGTCAAAGATGAACAAATCGAACGATTGGTCGCGTCGATTCAACGGCGCCTGGAAACAGAATCCGAAGACGATACAGTGACCAGTGCCATGGTGGGTCAGTTGGTTTCTGATTCTTTGCTGAATTTGGACCCGATTGCGTTTATTCGTTTCGTGTCTGTGTACAGAAAATTTTCGCGCGTTTCTGATTTTAAGAAAATTATCAGCCAAATTCCAGAGGCCGATGAAGAGGCTGTCGTTTGCCAATTACCAAAAACCAAGACAACTTTATTTTGAATATGAAAAAAATATTTTGCATTTTTATGGCTTTGTTCCTGGCGCTGCCGGTGCGCGCGTTGGAATCTGTTGATGTGTTAAGCGATGAAAATGCCGCGCTGTATGCCCAGATATTTATGTTGCAGGACAAAGAAAAAATTGAATCTGCAAAAAAAATCGAATCTAAATTGACTGATAAATCGTTGATGAATGAAGTTTTGTATCAACGATATACTTCCAAAACCTATCATACGCGTGGGGCTGAATTGAAATCCTGGATGGATAAGTATAATGATATGCCTGGGGCAGAACGGTTGTATAAAATGGCAGGTATTAAAAAGGCAACTGTGCGCAAACCAAATGTGCCACACATTATGACTGGCAAAGAATATATAGAAACTGCACAATCTGAAAACTGGACGGTGAAACAATATAAGGAAAAAACAACAAAAACAATCGACAAATTTAAAAAGGCAATTCGGTCCGGGTCGTCAAAAACTGCGCGTAATATTTTGGAAGATAAATCATTCAAATCAAAAATTTCTGAATCTGATTATGGCCGCTTGGCAGGTCGGTTGGCGTTTCTATATTACACAAATGGCGAATATGAATTGGCAAAAAAGTGGGGGTTTGTTTCGTCTGATGCAAATTCTGAATACGGATTGTGGACGATGGGGTTGCTGTATTACAAAGAACAAAAGTATGTTGAGGCACAAAAATATTTTTCCCGTATTTTGGATTTAACCCAGATAAATAATGCCCGTAAAACAGAGGCTGCTTTCTGGGCAGGGCGCAGCGCAGATATAAATGGAAATAATTCTGATGCAAAAAAATATTGGAAAATTGCTGCGGCGTATCCAATGTCTTTTTATGGTGCGCTGGCATCAACTATGTTGGGCGATACGCCTGAATATGAATTCTTTGAACAGGATTGTTCTGATGAAGATATTGTCACACTGCGCGAAAGTAAATACGGTAAAAAAGCACTGGCGTTATTACAGGTTGGACGCAAAGACCGCGCAGAACAATATCTGAAATATTTGGTGACTGCAAAGGCAGAAGATAAAATGTTGCACGCGGTCAATGCTGTGTCGTCGTTGTATGGTTTGCCCAGTGTTGCGATTTTGGTGTCTGGTGTTATGCGTGACAGGGGTGTTTTGGAAATAAATGATGATATTATTTATTCTGCACAATATCCGTTGCCAAATTGGGAACCGTTGGGTGGTTGGTCTATCGACAGGGCGTTGTTGTTGGCGATAACTAAACAGGAAAGTGGTTTTAAACAAACTGCAAAATCAAATGTTGGTGCAAATGGGGTTATGCAACTGATGCCAAAGACCGCAAAATTGGTCGCGCGCAAGAATTCTGTTAAAATGTCCGATATCGATATGTCAAATCCAGAACATAATATGTTTTTGGGTCAGCAATACATTGTCGATTTATTACAGCATCAAATGATTCAAAATAATATTATAAAAATGTTGGTTGCGTATAATGCAGGTATGGGAAACCTGGTAAAGTTTGAAAAAAGTTTTTCGACAACTGACCCGTTGTTATATATCGAAAGTTTCCCAGCGTATGAAACGCGAAACTATATTAAACGCGTGATGTCTAATTTGTGGCTTTATCGTGCGCGTTTGAATCAACCGCTGACCGCGTTGAAAGAATTGGCTGATGGTGCATGGCCGTACTATAACAGCGAAGATGAATATGTTGTGAATAAAGTTTTTGATAAGACATCATTGTAATTATGCGCAGTGTTCCTGATTTTTCGATTGAAAAAAATTGTGGTAAAAAAATAATTGCCGGTGCTGACGAAGCAGGGCGTGGGCCATTGTGTGGCCCTGTGGTTGCGGGGGCGGTTGTTTTTTTGAAACACGATATTGAAATTCCTGTCGTGATTCGTGATTCTAAACAGATGAGTGAAAAACAACGCAACATCGCATACGATTGGATAACAAATAATCCGGATATTATTTGGGCAGTGGCAGAATGCAGCGCGCGTGAAATTGACGAAATGAATATTCTATGGGCGTCGCTGACCGCAATGACGCGCGCGATTAGTGCGCTGGGTGTTGATGTTGAATATTGTTTGATTGACGGAAATAAAATGCCACAGGGATTGTCAGGTGAATCGGTTGTAAAGGGTGATGCAAAATCTTTGTCTATTGCGGCGGCGTCTGTCCTGGCAAAGGTGACGCGTGACAGAATTATGGCAGAACTGGCGAAACAATACCCACAATATGAATGGGAAAAGAATGCTGGATACCCAACACAACAACATTTGCATGCAATCGATAAATATGGTATAAATGAACATTATAGAAAGACTTATCGTCCGGTCAAAGAAAGGATTGAAAAAAATGCAAATCAAAAGTGTTCTTGATATCGATGTTCGTTCAAAATATATTTTGTTGCGCGATGATTTTAATGTGCAAATTGTCGATGGAAAAATAACTGACACTTTCAGAATAGATGCGTCTATGTCAACAATCAAATATTTGATAGACAATGGCGCGCGTGTTGTTATTTGTTCGCACCTGGGACGACCGGGGGGAAAATTTGTTCCTGAATTATCCCTGCGACCGATTGCAGAATATATGAATGTTCCATTTATTGACGATTGTTTGAAAAAAGATTTCTTGTTGGACATGGCAGATGGCGATGTTGTGTTGATGGAAAATCTGCGTTTCTATATTGGCGAAGAAGAAAACGAAGATTCTTTTGCAAAAAAATTAGCAGCCAATTATGATATTTATGTGAATGATGCGTTTGCGGTTTCGCATCGCAGTGCGGCCAGTATCGTCGGTGTGACAAAATATTTGCCAGGGTATGCAGGGTTGCTTTTAGAAAAAGAAATAACAAATCTGACAAAATTATTAAATAATCCAACACGCCCGTTGGTGGCGTATATCGGTGGCGCCAAGGTTTCAACCAAGATAGATGTTTTGAAAAAAATTGTAAAAATCGCAGATAAAATGGTTATTGGTGGCGCGATGGGAACAACATTTAATTATGCACTGGGGTTGCCGGTTGGCGATTCGCTTTGTGAAAAAGATATGGTCAGTACTGTTGATGAAATAATTAAATTGGCGGTCGAAAACGATTGCAAATTATTTTTGCCACTGGATAAAGGTGTCGGGAAAGAATTTGATAAAAATGCAATTCGTGAAAATCGTGATGCTGATAAAATCAAAGACGATGATATTATAATGGACGACGGGGATAAAACCATTGTCAGAAATATAGATTTATTAAATACCGCAAAAACAGTTATTTGGAATGGACCATTCGGGGTGACTGAATTTGGTAAAATGTGGGGACGGTCATCTTTTGATTTTGCGCGTGCGCTGGCGAAATATACCAGGGACGGCAAATTGGAAAGTATTGTTGGGGGCGGGGATACTGTTGCAGTGTTGGATTCGTGCGGGGTGTTAGATGACATCAGTTATGTTTCAACCGGGGGCGGGGCATTCCTGGAATTTATCGAAGGCAGAACTTTACCAGGGATTGCGGTTTTGGAAAAATAGCAAAGGGGTATGAAATGAAATATGTAAAACAGGGCAACTTTACAACAGAACAATTAAGTATTGCAGAGACAATAACAGAAACACAGGATGTTATCTTGATTGCGAAAGATATTCTGTCAAAAATATCTGGCGATTTTCAAAAAGAAATAGATTTAGCAATGAACAATTTAGACCAAGCGACAAATTGTCTGAAACATATTAAACATAAAACAGATATTGCGTTGACTTTTGTTCCGGAAGACGTTCAAGAAAAAGAATTTTTGTAATCTTGAAAATCTGGAAAAAATCCCTATTTATTTACTATAAAATTGGCGAATCGGCTGATTATATGTTATAATTCAGTGAAAAAAAGAGGATTTATTATGTCATTAGTTCCAATTGTTATAGAAGAATCACCAAAAGGCGAACGTTCTTTTGATATTTATTCGCGTCTTTTGCGCGACAGAATTGTTATGATTTCCGGACCAATTGATATGGCAATGGCAAATACAGTTGTTGCACAATTGTTGTTTTTGGAATCTGAAAATCCAAATGCAGATATTTCATTGTATTTGAATACCCCGGGTGGTGAAGTAAATGCAGGTTGGGCAATTATGGATACCATGCAATATATCAAACCAGATGTATCAACAATTGGTATGGGCTTGGTTGCATCTATGGGGTCTGTATTATTGGCGGCTGGAAAAAAAGGTAAACGTTTTGTTTTGCCAAATACTGAAATTATGATTCATCAACCATTGGCTGGAACCCAGGGTCAGGTTACAGATATGGAAATCCATGTTGCTAATTTCAAACGCACCAAAGAACGTTTAATAAAACAAATGGCTGGATTTACAGGTCGCAAAGAAAAAGAATTGTTTGATGCGATGGAACGTGACAATTATATGGATGCGGAAGCGGCCAAGAAATTTGGTTTGATTGATGAAATCTTAATCAGAAAATAAATTTTATATCAAGGTTTATAAAGATGAGCGACGATAAAAAAACAAACAACCAATCCGCACAGTTTTGCAGTTTCTGCGGTAAATCTGTATACGAAGTAAAAAAGTTAGTCAGTGGTAAAGATGTTTGTATTTGTGATGAATGTATAAATCTTTGTAATGATATCATGGCAGATGATAAACAGACACAAATAAAACAAGAACCAACTTCGTTGCCAACGCCGTCTGAAATATATAAATTCTTGAATGAATATGTTATCGGACAAGATGATGCAAAAAGAACATTGGCAGTTGCAGTGTATAATCATTATAAACGCAATACTGCGTCGGTGGAATCCAATGTCGAAATTCAAAAATCTAATATTTTGATGATTGGTTCAACCGGGACCGGTAAGACATTGTTCGCGCAAAGTTTGGCACGCGTTCTAGATGTGCCATTCGCGATTGCAGATGCAACCACTTTGACCGAAGCTGGCTATGTCGGTGACGATGTGGAATCTGTTTTGACACGGTTATTACAAAATGCAAATTTTGATGTGGAACGCGCGCAACGCGGAATTATCTATATCGACGAAATAGATAAAATTTCACGCAAATCTGAAAACCCATCTTTGACACGTGATGTTTCTGGCGAAGGTGTGCAACAGGCACTGTTGAAACTGATAGAAGGAACCGTTGCAAATGTTCCTGCGGGTGGTGGTGGTCGTAAACACCCAGGCGAATCAACTGTACAATTGGATACCAGCAAGATTTTATTTATCTGTGGTGGCGCGTTTGATGGATTGAATAAAATTATCGCGTCGCGCAGTGCAGGTCGTGCCGGAATAGGATTTGGTGCAAATGTAAGTGATAAAAAAGAACGCGAAGAAAAAGATTATTTATCAGATGTGCAATCCAGTGATTTAGTGCGTTTTGGTATAATACCTGAACTGATTGGGCGTTTGCCAATTGTGACAACACTGCAACCATTAGATGAAAAAGCGTTGGTAAAAATTTTAACAGAACCAAAGAATGCTATTGTAAAACAATATGCTGCTATGTTAGAAATGGACGGCATAAAATTGACCATAACCAAAGATGGTTTGACCGCGATTGCAAAGATGGCTATTGCCCGCAAAACAGGGGCGCGTGGTCTGCGTTCTATATTGGAAAAGATTTTATTAAAACCAATGTTCGATGCGCCTGATAAAAAAGATTTACAGGAAATCGTTATCGATGGCGATGTTGTAAATGGTAAAAAAGAACCCATGGAAATATACGCAGAAAATAAAAAAGCCGCGTGATGTATTTCGAAATATAAATAAAAAAACGATGATTTTTTATCATCGTTTTTTTGTTATTGTTTGCAATATCCCCACAATGCATTTGTCCCGGTAGAGATGTAAAAATTGTTGTGTATTGAATCGCCCGTGGTGTCGTGTTTCGCGTCATTATTGGCGTCTTCCCATGGTATGTTGACCCAGGTGCCTTTTTGGGTTTCGCATTCTTTGGCCAGGCTGATTACCAGTTTTTGACGCGTATCATTCATGGTATTGTCTATGTCTGCCAAAAGTGATGCCGATGGTACATTTTCTGTATTATTCGACCGGGTACAGTTTTGCAACGCGTATATAACCAGTTGTTGATAAAGTGAACCAATATAATATTGCCCACATGAATCGTATGTTTCTGCGTCCGGGTTTTTTGTTGGTTGGTTCGTGCCACCATAGCATACATATGATACCGGGCATTGACGACATTCTGTCGCGTTTGTTTCGCTATAGCAAATGTCGTTATTATCACAATTTTTGTATAAATAATATCCAGGATTACAGTGGGTATAGTGTTTTGTAAATGCCGAACACGATTTTGTGTAGTTTTGGTATTCCGAATAAGATGATTGTGTGTTTGTGCCTGTGACCAAAATGTTGGTTTTTGAAAATGGATTGACAAATGTTGTGTTGCATTTGGTGTTTCTGGCATAGTGTGCTTCGCCTGGGGCATAGGCGCGGCAACCGTATGGTGATGAATGTGCGGAATCGTTTCCAGGAACTGCACACAGATTTTCTACAAATGTGTTCAGTAAATCTTTGCAGGATTGTTCGATTGTTGCGTTTGTGATACTGGTCATTGTGGCAACCAGTATATCCAATCCCTGGACACCACCACCGTACAGATTGCTGCAAGATGTCAGTTTATCGTTACACATTTCTTCGGATAATTCTTGAATTTGGGATATGCCGATGGTTGTATCTGTGTCAGAAAATGTTTTTAATTGTTCGCTTTGTTTAAGATAACATTTGTTTACAACGGATAAACATTCGTTTTTTACATTTTGTACGCGTGCGCGTTGTGCCTGAAATATTTCAACCAATGCCTGGCGCATAAATTCGTCCCAAACAGCGTCAGAATTTTCACGACATGAATCCAAACTTTTTGTTGCAAACGAACGCCGTTTGTTCAACATATTCACAAAAGTCACATTTTTTTCGTTTTTCAAAATGTCACCAGATAAAGAAATTTGATTTTCTATTTGATAAAATTCAGGTGAATATATCGGTTCGCCCGTGGTTATATTTATGTATTTCCCAGAAAAATCTAAACAATGCACATAATTTTCGCCACACGCTGCATTTGCGGTTATGTCATTACGAACATTTGCGATACAATCGTTTATTGTTGTTGAATTGTGTGTGTTGTAATTGTCCAATCGCGTATCTTGCATTTTATGACGCGCGTCGCGTATAGTTGCGTTTGCTGCAATTGTTTTTTCTTTCAGATTTGTTTCCAGCACAGAACAATCGTTTTCTATATACATACCATATGCAGAAGAAATCATTTTTAAATCAGATTCTGCGCAATCGTTCGCAACCAATTCTGCGCATTGTGTGTGAACTGCGTTGTACAATGTTTCGCCGGTCAGGTTTGCGATATCTGCCCCCCCAATTAAATCTGTTGTGCGCCATATAGATTTTATGTTTCCGGCAATATCCAATTTTCCCTGGGTTGATAAAGATTTTGTTTTTGCTTCGCTTAAAATACTGGATATGTTTTTTAATATGTCTTTGCTGTTTGATGTGTCTTTTTTTATTGCAGTTTCGCCAGATGTTGGTGTCAGCATCGCAGCGACTTCGTCAGATGTTTTTGAAATCACATCAATATTTAAATCTTGGAAATCTTTCAGGCTGTCGCCAGTTTGTGACAATTTTTTTTCTGCGTTTTGTATGTCTTGCAACTTAGAAGAACAAACGCAACGACGATAATATTCATTTTGCGTGGCACAAAATTGGTCCATGCAGGTAAAATACGCATCGCGACAAGTGTTATAGTTGTTGCCAAAGGTTCGTGATTGAATCGTTGCTGCACGGGTTGATTGTGTTGGTTGTAATATTGTTCGTGTTGCGGATTTTCGCGTTGCAGTGCGCCCTGTGACAGTTTTGGTTGCCTTTGTCCGCGTGGTTGTGTTGCGGGCAATATTGTTGATTGTTGCGCCACGCGCCGATACGGAACGGGTTGGGGCAGTTTCTGTTCTGGTGCGTTGAATTGTCGATTGACGCGATTGTGAATATGTTGGTGTGTTTTGTGTGCGCACAGCAGCATCGACACTTTCGATGCACAAAAACAAACCAAGAAAAACAAGACAGATTTTTCTCATTCCCATACTTTTTAATAATAATATCAAAAACAGGGGGTTATAGGCAAGGGTATTTTGTAAAATTTTAAAATAAAAAATCCACAAAAGTGGATTTGTTTATTGTTTGTTTTGTGTGGCGTCGGTCTGTGTGTGTGCGCGTTCAACAAATGTTATGCGACCTTTGTCCAAATCGTATGGTGTCATTTCGACATGTACTTTTTCGCCGACATTGACCCAAATTCTTGCTTTGCGCATTTTGCCGCAAACAGTTGCCAATATCATGTGCCCGTTTTCCAAGCGTACACGAAACATTGTGTTTGGCAATCTTTCTTCGACTGTGCCAGAAAAAACAATTACATCATCTTTTGCCATAAATAAAAACCTCATTTTTTTACGCAGTAATGATATAAATCATGAAATAAAATTGCAAGAAGTTTTTATATCTGCTTGCAAGGTCTGTTTTTTTTTGATAAAATATTGAAATAAATGTAGGAAGAGCTCTGAAATGAAAATTATAAAAATTTTGCCAATTTTATTGGTTTTACCATTGGTTGTTTATGGTGCGACGCGCGGTGATTCTGCGGCGCGTATTGGTATGATGCGGGGTAATCAGGCTGCGTCCAGAATGCCTGCGGTTTCTGGCGGAAAAATAACCACGGGGTCGGCTGTAAATGTCTCAGGTGGGGCGTCTGATTCTGTTGCGGTTGATAACCAGGTGTCGTCATCTGCAAAAGTTGCCAGCGCGTCTGGGGATTGTCATGACGCGTACCAGGAATGCATGGACAGTTTTTGTTTGTTGGACGAAAGTCAGGGCGAAAGATGTGCCTGTTCTGATAATATAGAACGTGCAAAGTCCAAAATACAAACCGTGTTGGATATCCAGGCCGAAGCAGACAAATTGTTTACCGAAGGTGTCGAACGCGAACAGCTGGGGGCAAAGGCGCGGTTGGTTTTTGCTGATAATAACACCAGTACAAAAATTTCCAGTGCGAATTTTATGTCATGGCTGAATTCAGATGACGAAGAAGATGAAGATGTTGGCGAAGATGTCACAATGGGTGAAGATTTATATAAAATGGCGAAAAAATATTGTGCCACTGAATTAGAATCTTGTTCGGGCAAGGCAGAAATGGAAGAAATGCTTTATACCCGTAAAATTGCCCAGGATTGTAAAAATTATGATGCGTATTTGGCAGACCAAAAAACAAATGCAGAATCAAATAAGCGTATCGCTGAATCTGCCGTGCGAAAGGCGCGCCTGGAAATGTTGGATACAACAAACAAATATAACCGTGGGGAATGTTTGTTGGCATATCGGTCTTGTATAGCAGACAAGGGTGGATGTGGTGCGAATTTTGAAAACTGTTTGGACGCGAAATTATTGCAACGTCGTTCAAATGCATGTGAAAATGTTTTGGACCAATGTATGGCTGTGCGCGATTATGTTGTAAATGATTGGAAGGCTGAATCAAGAAGTGTTCTGGAAGAGGCTGCTAAATATGCAGACAAAAATGAACGCGCAACATGTCTGGCACGGGTACAAAATTGTTTGGAAGAAGGCTGCTCTACATCGACAAATGCGGAATGTTTGACAAATGTAAATGTCGCCGCGGGTATTTGTCCGGTTATCACAGAATGTGATGCCAAAATCCCCGGATTCCAATCTGTGGTGAATGATAAATTGGGTTATTTGCAGACAAAATTCTGTGAAAACGATGTTGATAAATGTTTGCAGGATAAATGTGGTGTCGATTTTACAAAACCAGAATGTGTCGGTAAAAAACCATACGAAATCGCCGCGCTTTGTCCCCAAGATATGTTCCCGTCGTGTAAGACTGCAACGCAATTTGATATAATTGTTCAGGCTGCGTTATTACAGATGGATTATCAGATGATGCAGGGTTGTATAAATTATTTCGGTGAACAACTGGGCAAAGTTTGCGGAACAGATATGGCGTGTTTGCCAACAGACGCAACCATAGAAGCATTGACCGATTTGCCGTCAGACGAAGCGGGATTGCTGGCGCTGCGTAAAAATGTTATCGCGAATTCTGATGCGGCGGTTGAAAATTTCTTTGTTCAATTCGAACAGGATAAAACCGTGGCGGCATGTTCTGATTCACAAACTGGCGATAAAGTACAGAAACTGAAAAACAAGAATTCGTTGGGGGTCAGTGTGTTTAATACTGCGAAATTGTTGGCAAAGATGTCGGCAGAAAATCGTAATCTGCGCGAATTAGATGCAAAAATTGCAGAATTGGCACGCAAAAAAGATGTGGACGAAGCGCGCAATATCTGTCTGACCACATATCAACCAGAAAAACCAGATGAATCAAAATCTAATTACAGTTATATCCATACTGTGTCGTTTGAACCGGATTTACGTAATTGCCATGTTTGTCGCAAACAACAGGTTTGTGAAGAAGGCGGTGAATCAAAGGCGACATCTGCGTTAAAGGCTGCGGCGGGTGGTTTGTCTGCGGGCGCATCTGCGGGAACTATGGTCAGTGCCGGATGGGGGACTGCAATCGGTGGATTGGTCGGTGCCGTTGGTGGTGGTGTGCTGGGTGCGATGTCCGGTGGTAAGAAAGATTTTTGTCAAGAAATCGAATCTTGCGAAGATATAAATATGTAATAAAAAAGGAAGAAAAGATGAAAAGAATCTTGCGTTTTGGTTTTGGTATGGCGTTGTTATCGGCGTTTGTTGTAACTGTCGATTCTTTTGCGGCTGCAAAGAAAACATCGGCATTACAAATGGGAACAAAAGTCCGTGCAAAGGTCGAAGCAAACGGTTTGTATGATGAAGAATGCTATAATAAATATTTCGGTTGTATGGACCAGTTCTGTATAGGTGACAATGAAAGTGGCGGAACATGTCAGTGCAGTGACGATATTTCTAAATATGATGCGCAATTGGAATCTATCAAAAAAACTTTGGCAGATGCAGAACGTATCAGCACGGAAGAAGTTGAAAGAATTCAGGCCGGTGCAAATGCTGATATCATATTTAATGGTGGTGAACGTGTGTATAATGCAGATGGTTCTGTCGCAAAGAATCCGGATAAAAAATCTTTGACTTTTTCATCGTTGTTCGACAGCGATGATGAAGATGAAGACGATGCCTTTGAAGAAAATGAATTTTATGGAAAAACTGGTGGCGAATTATATTCTGCCGCAAACCAATTATGCAAAGATCAAATGCCAGATTCTTGTTCAAAAGATATGAATTTGTTGACCCAGATGTATTCGCGTCAGATTATTTCTGACTGTAAGGGATTGGCAAACAGTATCACACAAAAACAGCAAGAGGCTGATTCTGTATTGGCACAGGCGCGTGCCGCAGTGCGTGGGGCGTTGCGCGAAAGTTTCGAAGAATCCAATAAATACGACCGTGGAACATGTATGTTGGAATATAAAAAATGTATGATGAGTTCTGATGCGTGTGGTTCGAATTGGGAAAATTGTGTGTTCACAATTGCATCTGAAAATATGCAGAATAACGCAGCAACCAGTGTTGCAGGAACAAAAGTTGAAACAATCAACACATATGATATAACTGCATCTACTATGAGCATACTGGAATCCAAACGTTTCATTTGTGAACGTGTTCTGGACAGTTGTGTCGCAGTTCGTGATTATGTTTGGAACGATTTTCTGCGCGAAGCGGCACCAACAATTCGTTTGGCAGAATCTAATGTTGAATCCCAGAAACGTCAATCATGTTTGTCTGATATTTCGAATTGTATCCAAAAGGCATGTAAAGACGATATTGCAGGAAAAGGTGTCGAAACAATGGATGCGTGTTTGGCACGTCCTGATATGGCGCGTTCTTTCTGTAAAGTGCAAATTGACCCGTGCGAAAGAATGGAACCACAAATTTGGGATTATGTCGTATCTAAATTGGCGGCGATGCGTGTTGATGCCTGTACCCAGGAAGTCAAAGATTGCTTTACATCCGAAGACAGATGTGGACCAGATTTTATGAATTGTATCGGAATGGATTTCAATTACATTCATGATATTTGTCCAATCGATAAATTGGTCGTTTGTAAACAGGCAAACCCAGATTTCAAAATGGCTGATTTAGATTCTATGTTGATGGGGCTGTATTTGAATATAGATAACAAGGCATTGGAAAATTGTCAGAATCTGGCAGAAACAAAAATGACCGAATTGTGCGGTTCAACAACAGATTGTAATGCGTTTGCCGCAGACGAATATATTGGTACTGGTTCTATCAAATCTCAAAAAGACGGCACAACATATCGCGTGACCGGTATGATATCGTTTGGTTCCATAAAGGTTGGCGATGCCGCCGGTAATGTAAAAGATAATGGCAAAGTATTAGCACCAGGGGAAATTGGGGTTAAAGATTATATCAAAGAAGTAAAGAAAAAGAACAAAGATGTTCCAAATGCAGAAGCGATAATATCGTCTATAGAAGAAGAATTGAATAATATCGCCGGCACGATAAATCGTACAATATCTTTGATAGAATCTGACCAACAGGTACAATATTGTATAAATGGTCGTGATTTATCCCAAATAAATGGTCGTGGCAGTCGGAAAAATTCAACCGAAGCGCGTTTCCCGCGGTTGTTGAACCAATATCGTACAATGATTGGTATGGCTGCTCTGCGTAAGGCACAGGATAACTATAACAAAAAGGTAAATGATGCTATTTCCGAAGCAACAAAGAATGCCTCTGATGATGTTGCGCAATATATGTGTCAAAAAATTGCAGATGCCAGAACCACGGGCAGCATGGGTAATGAAATCCTGGAACAGACGCCATTGACCACACCGTTTTCTATATCGTATGATGTTGGGGCAGGCTTAAATACATCTGATTTGATAAAGGGTGGTGCCGGAACATCTGATAAACAAATTGGTTCTTTCAATACCAGTGGTTATCTGGGGGCTGGCGATATGGGCAGCATGGGTGGCGTAATGAAAGATGTGACATCTACATTCGATCGTTCGTCCAGAACATGTCATGTTTGCACAATAACCACAACACAGTCGTGTCAAACAACAGGTGGAAAATCTTGGTTCCATAATAACAAGAATAAATCCTGTGATACAAAAACATCGGACCCTGTGTGTGAAGATATAAAAATGTAATCAAAACCGCCCATATGGGCGGTTTTTTGGTAAATCGTTCCTAGACCTTTTTATTCGTTCGTTTGTTATAATTTAATCGTGGAAAACAAAATAACAAATGGAGAAAAATCATGAAAAAAATATCTTTGTTGGCTTTGATTGCATTTATGCCAATTTGTGGTGCGTTTGCTGGACCTGGTAAAAACATGAATCATAACGGTATGAACAATAATATGAATAATCAACCTGCCGTTTGGACAGTGACAGAAGTTGTGTCTTTGCCAGATGATACACCGGTTGTTATGCGTGGTCGTATAACCAAAAATATGGGAAACAATATCTTTGTATTCGAAGATGGTTCGGGGACAATTATGTTGGAAATCGATGAAGAATCTTGGAACGGTAACACTGTTCGTGTTGACGATATTGTGACTGTGTACGGCAGTGTTGACAAAGGTACCAACTATACCGAAGTAGATGTAGAGTCAATCGTAAAATAAAAAATGCCCAATCGGGCATTTTTTTATCGCTTTGTTCTTTTTTTGTTGTGTCTTTTGTGATATAATATGATAACGATGAAAATACAAAAATCTTTATTTTTTTTAATGTCTGTTTTTGCCGTGGTGCCTGCATTCGCGAATTGGCAATATGATGGCTATTATATCAGCGATGGCGGATACGAAGATGATGGTTCGCGTTTCACAATTGGGGTGCGTGGCGGTTTGTCCCTGGCAAACGCAAAAATGAAAAATGATGTTGGTAATTTAGATGGATATTATTATATCAACCCAACAACTGGTGCTGCGGTTTCGTTGCGGTATTTTTCTGATGCAACAGATGCAGAGGCGGCAGGTTTTACCGATGTGGCTGTTGGAAATATCGGTTCGTTGCCGGTAAAAGAAAAATTTTCCAAGACTGCCTTTGCGGCGGGGGTCAGTGTTGGTTTTACTGTGCCGTATCACCCACAATGGCGTCTGGAGGCTGGATATGATTATATATCTGAAACTGATTATAATCAGGTGCCTTTGTTCGAAGGCGCACTGAATGTTTCAGGTCAATTTAATGGCACAATTCATGTGTCCAGTACTGGTGTTTCGTCCAGTATTTCCACAGATGTGATTTCTGCGATGGCGTATTATGATTTCTTTGACGGGATACAAAAACCGTTAAACAAAATAATCCCGTATGTTGGATTGGGGGTGGGGTACGCCAGTTCACGAACAACATTAAAATTGTCTGATATTTATGGCGATTTGTCGACCGATTCGGATTTGCAAAATTATGGTACAGTTGGGGCTGATGGGATTATAAAATTCGAAGGTCCGTCTGATAATTCTAAATTCCCAACATCGTCTAATATCGCGGCGGTTGGCGCGATTGGCGCGTCGTATGGAATCAGTGAATATACTTTCCTGGATTTTAGCGCGCGCGTGATGTACATTCCAACAATAAAATGGAACCTGGTCAACAGTGATGGTGGTCAGCATCGCGAATGGTTCAGTGCTGATAATATGATTTATACCAATTTAATGGTTGGTGTGCGTTTCGAATTTTAATTATCAAATATTTCGTTTTTTACGGTTCGTTGAAAAGGCGTGCTGGGTCAACTGAATTTTTACCGCGTCGAACCTCTAGATACATTTCAGGTTTGTTTTCGTTCATACGACCAATGGGTTCGCCCGCCAAAACTTCCTGGCCTACAACTGCATCGATAGACCCCATGTTGGTCATAACAGTGTTGTATCCGTTTTTATGTGACATTATAACCACTTTGCCGAAACCGCGGAAACTGTCCGCAAATTTAATAACACCATCAGCCGGTGCCATAACCAATGCGTCACCGCGCGTATGTATGCGCCATCCATCTGATTTTAGCCCCAGTGCGGTTTTTTCGCCGTACCGCACAACCAATTTCCCGCGTACAGGAACATTTAATTTGCGTTTAGAAAATTTATCATCACTGGACATTGCGGACGAACCAACGCCGGCGGACAGTTCAGAAATATTTTTTGCACGCGCAGACAATTTCTTTAATTTATCCTGGATAGCAATTTGTTGGTTTTTCAATTTTTCGTTTTGTGCGCTGCGTGTTTTCAGCAATTTATCCAATTCGTTTTTTTCGTTTGAATATTTTTTCGCGCTGCGGTCTAATTTTTCTTTTTCAATTGTGCGCGATTCGTGAATTTTGCCCAATTCGTTCAGTTTTTTCGTCGCGTCCATAATTTGTGAATCAAATTTATCAGATGCCGCGGACAATAAAACCGATGTCAAAACATAATCGTGCATTGTTTGTGAATCAAAATTCGGATTAGACGCAATAAACAACATTCCGGCAGTTGCGTCAGTTATACCGTCGCGACTTTGTGCCAGTTCTGCGTTGATTTTGTCGCGCTGTTTGTCCAATTCGGCGATTCGTTTGATAAGGGCGCCCCGTTGTTCTTCCAATGAAGAAACCCGGTCTGCCGTTTTCACCAATTGCTTTTTAGTTTTTTCGACATCTTTGGTTGATGCCTTTAATTGCTGTTCGATTTTTTTGTTTTGGATTTCGGTCTGTTTTATTTGGCTTTGTATTTTCGCCAATTCACTGGGCGCGCCAAGCGCGGGCAGGGTGATGGCGTACAAAACAGAACCGATAAAAAAGAATCTTTCTTTGAACATCGCATTTATTTTACCAAAACATTAAAAAAATGTAAATCATGGATTTTAACAAAAGTGTTGACAAAACAAAAATTATGTCTATAATATATAGTATGAAAACACAAATAAAGGCACCACATGGACGCGAAACATATATCGCCGATTTTGGCGAAGACTTTGTTATGAAGCGTCCTTTGCCGGAATCTTCCCCTGAACAGAAAGATAAATGGTTGGCAAAACAGCATAAAACCAAGCAGATTATTGACGATATTCGTGCAATAGGTAATCCTGTGTATAATGTTCCCGCCATGGTACATATCAAAGACGACGAATATCAGTTGTTGGAAGAACGCGCACCGGGCGAACCCTTGACGGTGGCTGTGTACCAAAAACTGACGGGGCGTCAACGGTATGAAATAGTCACCAGTTTGGCACATTTTTTGGTCGATATGAATGAATCAAAACCTGTTCTGGATGAAGAAACACACAAAATTGCAGACGAATTAAAAATGCAAAGATTGCAAAATATCGTCAATAACAAAATGCCAAAATGGTTTGATGTTGGCACTATAAAGTATGTTGATGATGTTGTGGACGATGTGCAAAATTTCGAATATGTGACATGCAAAGCCTGGTCGCATTGTGATTTGAATGCAGGTAATGTGTTGTACGATTCAAATGCCAGTAAATTGTATTTTATCGATTTTGCAGAGGCAAACTATAACTTCATCTTTCGGGATATATTTTCCCCATTGGCGGTGGATTTGGGTATCTGCAGACGTTTATATGAAGAATACTTTAATTTGCATGACAAAGAAAAATATCATATCTATGGTCCGCGAAATGCAGAAATCCAGAATATCATGCATTATCGTATTATAACTGTGTTGTTGAAACGCTTTATAAAGGCTGGGGATGATTTGCGCATGAATGCACAATCTGAAAAGGCTGTGAATAATAACCTGGAAAAGGTTAAATTTATGAATGGTTTGATTGAACGGATTCAATATATCGAAAAGCAATTGACCAGATAATAAAAAATGCCCATTCGGGCATTTTTATTTTTATGAATTTTCGTGTTGCACAAAATTTTTAATTTTATTATTCTGAAAAAAAAAGAGAAAGGGGTGTTTTCTATGAAGAAATTTTTATTGTTGTTGGCAATTCTGGTACCGTTCGTTTGCGAGGGTGCGCCTAAAAAAGAAAAAAAAGATGAACCGGTGGTGCATTTGACCGATGAACAAATTTATGATGAATTGAAAAAGTTGGCTTTGGTTTTTGAAACTGCGCGCGATAAATTTGTCGAAGAAGCCGATGAACGCAAAATGTTAGAAGGCGCGATGAATGGAATGCTGGCTGCGCTGGACCCGCATTCATCGTATTTGTCTGCCGATGATTTCAAGGAATTTAATGACAAATCGCATGGCGAATTCGGTGGGTTGGGAATCCAGATAACCAGTGACAAAGGTGCAATTCGTGTTATTTCGCCAATCGATGACACCCCGGCGGCAAAGGCAGGAATTGCGGCGGGCGACTATATCACACATATTGACGGCGAACAGGTGTTTGATATGAACCTGAATCAGGCGGTTAAAAAGATGAAGGGTAAACCCGGAACATCTGTTAAATTGACGATTGTGCACGATGGAAACGAACCAAAGGTTATGACACTGAAACGCGCAATTATAAAGGTTAAATCTGTGAAATTCAGTGAAAAATCTGATGCCGCGGCGATGGATGATGATAAATTACCAAAAATTGGTTATCTGCGCATTTCTGATTTCGGTGCGACAACTGCCAAAGAATTGAAAGATGCAATTAAAGATTTGGAAAAGAAAAAAGTTGCAGGCTATGTTTTGGATTTGCGTAATAACCCTGGCGGATATTTGACCGCAGCGGTAGAGGTTTCGGATGCTTTCCTTGATGGTGGGGAAATCGTTTCGACGCGTGGCAAAGAAAAGGCAGATATTGAAAGAATGTTTGCAAAACCTGGTGATTTGGTAAATGGAAAACCAGTTGTTGTTTTGATAAATCACGGGTCGGCATCTGCGTCTGAAATTGTGGCGGGTGCGTTGCAGGATAACGGACGCGGCATTGTTATGGGGTCGCAAAGTTTCGGCAAGGGCTCTGTGCAACAGCAAAAACCACTGGGTGACGGGTCGGCGATTCATATCACAATCGCCCGTTATTATACGCCTGGGGGGCGGTCAATTCAGAACGAAGGCATTACACCAGATGTGGAAGTGTTACAAAGTAAAATCGAAACACTGGAAAAGAAAGAGGCATTGTTTACAGAGGCAACATTTAATAATTCACTGAAAAATGATGCGTCGAATAAAAAAGACAAAGCCAAGAAAAAAGATTCCAAAAAATCGAAAAAATCCGACGATGACGATGATGACGAAGAAGATTTCTTAAGTTTGTCTGACGAAGAAAAAGATGCACGCGATTATCAGTTGCAACGCGCGATGGATATGGTGCGCGCCCTGTCAAAGGTGGGAAAAAAGAATCTGGAAAAAACAGATGATGTCGATTCGAAAAAAGAAGATGCAAAAATATCTGAATCAAAAGAAACTAAATCAAAGAAATAAAAAACAGGGCGTTTGCCCTGTTTTTATTTGCTCATTTCTTTTGCTTTGCGCATTATTTTCAATGGTCCTCCATGGACAATTACATAAATGTGTTTGTCGCTGATATCTTCTTCGCGAGGGTTTATTTGTCCATCGGAACCAACGATAGCAGAACCTTTGTAAATAGTTTTAGCCAGTTTAATAAGTTCTTTTTGTTTCATGACTTTTCCTTTTTGTTGTCATTGTTTATATCACAAGCATAGCACAGATAAAATATTTGTCAATATTTTTTTGTCAAAATATCGCCTTGCCTTAGATGTAAAAATGCGATACCATCTTTCCGGGAATATTTAGAGGAAAAGGTATGGCAAAATTGATTGTAGATGGTAACTGGGCGGTGGCAGATGTTGCGTATCGCTGTGTTGATTGTGCGGCGATTTACCCAATCACCCCCAGCAGTACTATGGGGGAATTGTCTGATGAATGGGCGTTTCAGCATAAAAAAAATATTTGGGGCGTTGTGCCAGAAATAATCGAAATGCAATCTGAAGCAGGTGCGGCGGGTGCTTTGCATGGGGCGTTGCAAATGGGGGCGTTGGCGACAACTTTTACTGCATCGCAAGGTTTACTGTTGATGATTCCGAATATGTATAAAATTGCCGGTGAACAAACACCATTCGTTATGCATGTTGCGGCGCGCGCATTGGCAACACATGCACTGTCCATTTTTGGTGACCATGGCGATGTTATGGCTGTGCGTAATACTGGGTTTGCGATGTTGTCGTCGCATAATGTTCAGGCGGCGCATGATATGGCGGCAATCGCGCATGCGGCAACTTTGCGCAGTCGTGTACCGTTTTTACATTTCTTTGACGGGTTCCGGACCAGTCACGAAGAATCTGCGTTGGAAAGAATTAGCGATGATGTTTTGCGTGAAATGTTGCCTGATGATTTGGTCGTTGCGAATCGTAAACGTGGTATGTCGCCCGATAACCCAACGATTCGTGGAACTGCGCAAAACCCAGATGTTTATTTTCAGGGACGCGAAGCGGCAAATTCTTTGTATGATTCGTTGCCAGAAATTGTGCAAAGCGAAATGGATAAATTTGCAAAACTGACCGGGCGTAAATATGGTGTTGTTGATTATGTTGGGGATAAAGATGCCAAATATGTTATTGTTGCGATGGGGTCGGGGTGCGAAACAATCGCAGAAACTTTGCCGTATTTGCCGCGCGGCGTTGGCATGGTTTGTGTCCATTTGTTTAATCCGTTCCCTGTTGACGCGTTCTTGAAATCGTTGCCGAAAACTGTTGAACAAATTGCTGTGTTGGACAGAACGAAAGAGGCGGGCGCAATCGGTGAACCGTTGTATCAGATTGTGCGCAGCGTTGTTGATTCGAAAATAAAAGTCTTTGGTGGACGCTATGGTTTGGGTTCCAAAGAATTCAAGCCGCGTGATGTAAAGGCAATTGTTGAATATATGATGCGTGGTAATTTACATCATAATTTCACAGTTGGCATAGATGATGATTTAACACACTTATCATTGGATACAGATAAAGCTTTCACGATTGAAAACAAAGATGTGCAAACTGCAATTTTGTATGGAATCGGCAGCGATGGAACCGTGGGTGCTGTTAAAAATATTGTAAAAATTGTTGGTGAAAATTCTGAATTGTATCCACAATCTTATGCAGTGTATGATTCGAAAAAATCTGGTGGTATAACACAATCGCACATTCGTTTTTCCCCAGAACCAATTAAAAGCGAATACCTGGTGGACAGTGCGGATTTTATCTGTGTTTCTAATTTTATGATTGCACAAAGATTTGATGTGTTTTCGGCGTTGCGTGCTGGCGGAACCGTTATGATAAATACTGCGTTGAAACCCGATGTTGCATTTGCAAACCTGCCACGCGATGCCCAAGAACATTTAATTCGTATGCGGGCGAATGTTTATTTTCTGGACGCAAATGCGGCGGCGAATGAATTAGGATTGGGCAATCGAATCAACACATTTATAATGTTGAATTTCTTTAATTTGACACGCGTTATAAATCCTGATACTGCCAAAGATGCTGCAAAATCAGCAATTGAAAAAACCTATAAAAAGAAAGGTATGGATATTGTTCATGCAAATTGGGCTGCGGTTGATGCGGCAGAATCTTATTTGAAAAAATTTAATTTGCCGTCCAGTATTTCAAAAAATGCGCCAGATTTTGTTCCGGCGATGGTGTCGGGTACGCCGGCTGAAATTGCGGGGACTTTGGGTGAAATGGCGGCTGGGCGCGGTGATGAAATTCCTGTGTCACGATTCCGTGTTGATGGTACTTTTGGCGCGGGTCAATATCCAGTTGGGACATCGAAATACGAAAAGCGCGCATTGGCATCGCGTGTTGCAGTATGCGATTTGGAAAAATGTATTCAATGTGGAAAGTGTTCAATGCTTTGCCCGCATGGTGCGATTCGTATAAAGGTTATGGGCGAAAACGAAATGCGTGCCGCGCGCGCCAGTGGAATTACAGTTGTTCCAATGAAAACGCCTGAATTGGGGTCGGGGTTATTTTATACGCTGAACATATCGCCGGCTGATTGTACGGGCTGTGGTTTGTGTATGAAGAATTGTCCGGTTGGTGCATTGTCTTTGGTGCCTATGGCGGATGGAATTAAAAATCAAAAAACTTTTGATGCGGCATTGAATATCCCAGATTTTGATAAACAAAAATTAAATCTGAATATTCCAAAACATATTGAATTGTTGCCACATTATTTTGAATTTCCAGGCGCATGTGCGGGCTGTGGTGAAACGCCTTATGTTCGTTTAATGGCGCATTTGTTTGGTGACAAAATGGTTGTTGCAAATGCAACGGGGTGTTCGTCTATTTACGGTGGTAATTTGCCGACGACACCGTGGTGCAGTGATAAAAATGGTCGTGGACCGGCATGGTCTAATTCGTTGTTTG
This sequence comes from Candidatus Enterousia sp., assembly GCA_045606425.1. Taxonomy (GTDB): domain Bacteria; phylum Pseudomonadota; class Alphaproteobacteria; order Rs-D84; family Rs-D84; genus Enterousia. The sequence continues at coordinate 4,549 of JAZURV010000009.1, read as the reverse complement.
AAGATAATGCAGAATATGGATTGGGAATGCGAATTGCGCTGAACCAACGGAAATCCGCTTTGCGCAGTGTTCTGTTTGAATTGGGATTTGAAAATGTTGACCAGATGTTGACTACATCTGGCACAGAACAACAGCGCGAATTAGAAAACAATTTGCGCGTTCAGTTGTCGAATATCAAAAATCCGCGCGCAAGATACGCCGAAAGTTTGCTGGACGCCGTTGTTGATAAATCTGTATGGATTGTCGGTGGTGACGGTTGGGCTTACGATATTGGTTATGGTGGTATTGACCATATTTTGCACAGTGGCGAAAATGTGAATGTATTGGTTCTGGACACCGAAGGGTATTCAAACACTGGTGGTCAGCAATCTAAATCTACGCCGTTTGGTGCGTCGATGAAATTTGCGATTGGTGGCAAAGAACACGCGAAAAAAGATTTAGGTTTAATCGCGATGATGTCGGGCGCGTATGTCGCACAAATCGCGATTGGTGCAAACCAAGCCCAGGCAGTGCGCGCTTTTCGTGAAGCGGAGGCTTTCAATGGCCCGTCAATTATTCTGGCGTATGCACCATGTATTGCGCATGGATTTGCACTGCAAAATGGTGTGGAACATCAAATAAATTTGGTAAATACTGGGGCGTGGCCACTGTATCGGTTTAACCCATCAAATATTGACAATGGGCAAAATCCGTTGGTGATGGATTCGCATGTTGCGACGCCGTTCCCATTGGAAGAATTTATGAAATCTGAGACACGATTTGCATTGGCGCGTTCTGTGAATCCAGATTTTGATAAATTGGTTAACGCGGCCAAAGCGAACAATTTATATAAAACAGAACTGAAACAACATATTGCGAATTTTGTTGTGAACAAAAACAAAGATAATGGCGAAGGATAAACACATGAAAAAATTATTTATTATTTTAATGCTGGGTTTGACGGCATGCACTTTTCAAACGAAACATCGTGGCTATGTTTTTCCAGATGATTTGGAAACACGTGTTGCGAATATAAAAACGACTGCGCAATTGCAAGATGAAATAGGCGACCCACAAACGCGCACCGTTTATGGTGACGAAGTCTGGGTTTATTACAGTGCCGATGAAAATATGCGCGGACCATTTCCAAAGACATACGACAATAAAACGGTGCTTTTGGCGTGGGTAAATGGCGGACGCGTCTTGAAAACCCAGGTTTTGCACGATGAAGATTTACAAGATGTTAAAATGGCAGATGGTGAAACAGTGATACCTGCGGCAATCGAATTGAACGCATTGGAAGAAATGTTTAACAACATTGGACGTTTTTCACCGGCTGGGCTGGGACAATAATTTTTTGTCCAAACGATTGTTTTTTCACAATTTTGTGCTATAATAGCCTTATCAGAGGGAATGGCAAACGCAAAAGGTGTGTAAAAAATGCCAACTAAAAAGACAGAATTTAAATCGGGTCAATATGTTGTTTATCCAACCCAGGGTGTTGGAAAACTGATTCGTGTCGAAGAACAAACAATCGGCGACCAGAAAATCAAAATGATGGTTATAGATTTTGAACGCAACCATATGACTTTGCGTGTTCCGGTAGAGCGGGCAGAATTATCCGGATTGCGTCCGCTGACCAGTGCGAAAAAAATGGACGAAGCAATCGCGTCGGCTAAGGGTAAGGCCGGGGCAAAGCGTATGATTTGGGCGCGTCGTGCGGCACAATACGAAGAAAACATAAATTCTGGGGACCCCATGAAATTGGCCGAGGTTGTACGCGACCTGCAACGACGCAGTGCGACGGACACAATGACATTTTCTGCGCGTCAATTGTATTTGCGTGCGCTGGAACGCATGGCCCAGGAATTCGCGGTTTTGCATAAACTGGATTTAGAGGCGGCGTCTGATAAAATCGAAGATATTTTGGGCGTACCAAAAGAAATCGATTTGAATGCAGTCGAAGAAGATGACGAAGACGAAGCGGACGAAACCGATGAAGAATAATTTTGCGCGCTGTTTTTGACGGCGCGTTTTTTTACTTGTATTTATAAAGATTTTTCGCAATCATTCAATTACAACTAACAAAGGAAGCAAATCATGGCAGGCAGCATAAATAAAGTTATCTTGGTCGGCAACATCGGTCAGGAACCCCAGGTTCGCACAATGCAATCTGGTCAGAAAGTGGTCACTTTTTCATTGGCAACATCAGACAGATGGCGCGACAAACAGACCGGCGAACAGAAAGAACAGACAGAATGGCATCGTGTTGTGATATTTAATCCGTCACTGGTTGATGTGGCAGAACGCATGTTGCAAAAGGGTACGCGTTTGTATATCGAAGGTTCCCTGCGTACACGCAAATGGCAAAACCAACAGGGTGTTGATACATTCACAACTGAAATCGTATTGAATCCGTTTGCAGGTCAGATGGTGATTTTGGGTGGCGCAAAAGCGATGGACGGTAATGGCGAATCTGCGCCAATGGCGTCGTCCCCACGGGAAGAGGTCAACATCGAAGACATCGCAGACGATATTCCATTTTAATATAAACAATAAAAAAAACACACCGCCCAAACGGGCGGTGTTTTTTTACGCGCATATACCGCAACGGTTTCGGTGTACTTCGTTTCCGAAATCTACTTGTATTCCCCGCCCGGGGCGGGGGGGACCACGAAGTGGTGGGGAGGGTTGAAAAAAAACGAACAATCTGGAATTCTGGAACAACCCGCCCCGTCTTGTCGTCACTGCGTTCCGCCCCCCCCCCTTTTTTTTTGACAGGGGCGGTGCGAAGCAGCGGGGGACCTCCCTCCCGGTCTTCGACCGTACTCCCCCCAAGGGGAGAATAAAACGGCGTCAAAAAATACGGGGTTTTGCCCGGAAATCCGCGGCGTTGGGGTGTATCAAAAAACCTAGGTTTATTGCAACAGGTTTTTTTCAAAAAATTCAAAAATTTTTTTCCCAGATTTCTGGGATTTTTTATTTTTCGTTTTTTGCCAAATGGGGTGGTCCATAAACCTAGGTTTATGGCACACTTTAACCATAGGAATTTTTAACAACACAAAAGGAAGGAAACCCATGAAAAAACTGTCTTTTTTAACATCGATGGTTGCATTGACATTTGCAGTACCTGCAATGGCTGTGCCATCGAATACTTCAAGCACATTTCCATCAAACGGAATTATGGAGGAAGACTATACATACCAAAATCAGGCGAATGTCACAAACCTGAAAGTGTCAAGCGGTACCGCAACAACAACCGCGAATTATGCGAACTGTCCCGCCAGTTATCCGAACAGTGACGAAGGCGCAACCAGCACCGACGAATGTTATACGGCATGTACGGTTTCTGATTTTCCGGCAAATTCCCATATTGCGTCTGTGACGGGTAAAAATTATTCTGGCGCAAATGTGACGGATACCTGTGCAATTGCATCGTGCGACACGGGGTATACATTAAACAATGGCGCATGTAACGCAAATGTAATCAGCATTACATGGGCAGACGCATCGGCGGAAGATATCGCGGCAAACGAAGCGGGCACCGTCACATACGGTGGTGATATCAGAACGCCACGGAAAGCGGTTCACAAACCAGGTAAAATCTTTACCGGTTGGACATTTGTAAATCCATTGGCTGTGTTGATGGAAAATGTCAATACAGAAGGAAGTGCATATACACCAGGCGTTCCTGATGGTTCAACATCATGGAGTGCGACATTTAATTATGGAACAATAACCGGAACATCGCTGTGTTCATCGACCGCGGGGACAACCGTTGGTGGAACCGGCACCCCTGATGAATCTGACACGGGGGAATATTGTTGGTGTCGTATGGATAATTTCACACCTACAAATGGTGACACAATATCTGCACAATCGCTTTGGGTGTTGTCCGGCTCGAACTCTTCGGCTGACGAGTGTGCCGGGGTTTGTGCTTACTACTGCGGCTTCCCCGCCATGAACGCCTCCATCATGCGCGAGGGGCTGTACGGGTCGATTCAGTAATATTAACATAATACCAATGGCAAAAAACAACCGCCCACACGGGCGGTTGTTTTTTTGCGCATATACCGCAACGACTATGAGTAAACGAAAACGAGTGTTTACGAAGTTTGAGTGCTAACGAATGCCGCGTAGGACAAAGTCCGAGCGATTTCGGTGTACTTCGTTTCCGAAACCTTGCTTGTATTCCCCGCCCAGGGCGGGGGGGACCACGAAGTGGTGGGGAGGGTTGAAAAAAACGAACAATCTGGAAAACAAAAGACCACCCCGGCGTTCCGCCACCCCTCCGCAGGAGGGGAACTTGCTTTCCTGGGTTCTTTTTTTTTAGGCCGTCTTAGGAACACCGCAGATTCCCCTCCGCCGGAGGGGAGGGCCCGCAGGGCGGGGAGGGGTCAAATTAAATTCAGTTTATTAAATCTATATTTTGCTTTATCCATATCAAAACATTCGACATATCTTGTTTTACATCTTATTTATGAAAAATAAAATAATAAATTTTTATTTGACCCCTCCCCGTCTTGTCGTCACTGCGTTCCGCCAATCCACCCCTCCGTGGGAGGGGAAT
>JAZURV010000008.1:0-21367 GCA_045606425.1 Candidatus Enterousia sp. | reverse complement strand
ATAATTATAAATTTTGATAATTTTTCTTTTTTTAATACTTTGAGAAACATACCCAAAAGAAAAATAGGTTATTGTCATGGCAGCATACTATTTTTTAATTCTGCCATAGACAAAAGGGTTTTAGATATTTATGATGATATTGTGTGTTTATCTGATTCTTTCAGGTCAGATTTTGTAAAACAATACCCGCAATATGCAAATAAGATTCATCATATTTATAACCCGATAAATTCACAAGATGTTATAAAATTATCGTCAGAAAAAATTCAAGTAAAAGAACCCTATTTTGTCGCGGTTCAACGACTGGATGCACTGGATAAATATGCGGAAATTATCATAAAAGCTTTTAATGTTTTTTCTGAAAAACACCCAGAATATTTTTTATATATTGTTGGTGATGGTCCGCAACACGATGAATTAGTAAACATGGCATCTGGTAATAAAAAAATTATATTCACAGGAAAAATAAATAACCCTTATCCGTATATAAAAAATGCGAAAGCATTGATATTGTCTTCAACCACAATCATTGGCGAAGGATTGCCGAACACATTATTAGAAGCACACTCATTAGGCACATTGGCAATATCATCAGATGTTCCATCTGGGCCACACGAAATTTTAATGGATGGTGCAGCAGGATTACTGTTTAAACCAGGTGATTATAAAGACCTGGCCAGAATATTAAACAATGTATCGAATAATAAATACGATACGGACAAAATGATAAATACCGCAAAAAAGAATATGTACCGATTTGATGCTTTGACAAATGTCAACAAGTTATTGGATTTAATAAACAAAAAGTAAAAAATGAAAACGCCATTAGTATCTGTAATTTTACCGTGTTATAATGTTGAAAAATATATCGGGCGCTGTCTTGATTGCTTGGCTAATCAAAGCCTGAAAGATATAGAAATTATATGTGTTGATGATAAATCAAACGATGAAACGAAAAATATAATTAAACGTTATACAAAAAACGACAATCGTATTCGCTTGATAGAATTAAAATGTAATTCTGGTGCTGCAATCGCCAGAAATGCCGGATTAAATATTGCGCGTGGCAAATATATCGGCTTTGTTGACCCAGATGACTATGTCGATATGAATTTTTATGAAAAATTATATAAAAGCACATTAAACAATCAATACGATGTAGTTATTGGAAACATCATTATCAGCGAATATGATTCTGGGACTGTGTTTATCAACAGTTGGGTTCAATCTTCAATAAAAGAAAATGGTGTAATAGATTTTACAACATGTTTTTGGTCGGGAATATATAAACACAGTTTTTTAAAAAAGCACAACATAAAATTTCCAGACGAAATAAGATATTCGCAAGACTGTGTGTTTCTGACCATGGTTTCTTTGGCTGCAAAAAGTATTTATTGTGTCCCAGATACTTTCTATCATTATTTTTACAGACGTCCTGGTTCTTTGGATTCAGACATGTTAAATCATGCAAAGGCGTTATCAAAATATAATGCGTTTAAAATGAATCTGGATTATATAAACAATACCCAATTTGATACAGAATCACAAAAACAAGAATACATTGCAAAACATGTTTTATTTTATGCCGATTATGAAGTACAAAAAAAGTATGAAAATGATGACGACCGCAAAAACATGTTTGATTTACTGCATTTATTGGCGACATCTTATTTACCAAAAAAATACTTTAATAAAAAATACTATAAATATATAAAATCTGGCGATTATCGTGCCTTTATTTATGCACTGCATCATAAACTAACAAAACACAAATTTTGCAAGATTCCAATATTATATATTTATGAATACGAAAACGAAAAACGTATAAAATTATTTAAATTTATACCAATATGGGTTAAAAGAAGGCACAAATGAATACAGTTAGGTTGATGGGCGGTCTGGGCAATCAAATGTTTCAATACGCATTTGGGGTGTTGCTGGGCAAGAATACAAAATATGACATATCTTGGTTTGACGAATCAAAGGGCAATCCTGATATTACCCCACGGGAATACGAACTGAATTTTTGGAACATAAACCCAAAACTGATAAACAAAGACCCTGGAAAACTGTTCGGTTTTATTCGCATAAAACAAAAACACGTTTTTGAATATCCTTGCAATATTTATAATCCAAAATTGTTAAAATCAAAAAATTGTATTTTTGAAGGTTATTTCCAGGTTGCCCGATATTATGAACCAATTCGTAATATACTGTTAAAAGATTTTGTCCCCAAGAACAAACCAAATTCAAAAAATCAGAAAATGTTGGATTTGATTCAATCCTGCACCAGTATATCGATACACGTGCGTCGTGGCGATTATATAAAATTACAACACATACACGGCCTTTGTGATTTGGAATATTATAAAAAATCAATAGAATATATTACAAAACATGTTGATAATCCGCATTTCTTTATTTTTTCTGATGATATACAGTGGGTCAAAGATAATTTGAAACTTGATTATCCTTGCGAATTTATATATTTTAATCATGGTCGTGACAGTGCCTGGGATATGTGGTTAATGGCAAATTGTAAACATAACATTATTGCAAACAGCAGTTTTTCTTGGTGGGGTGCATGGTTAAATCAGAATACTGATAAAATTGTTATTGCACCAAAACACTGGAAAGCCGATGGGTCACCAGTTGACAACATTCCCCATCAATGGAAAAGGATATAAAACATGAAAATATTTTACAAAGAAAGATTATCAAACGGCCGCAGACATATATATTTTTGTGGCATAAAAATCGCTAGTTATTGCAAGAAACCAACTATTGACATATCAATGTTTAAATCAGATATAATAAAACACAAGGCTTTGCTTTATTGTGATAATGTAATAACAATTATTTTAGGTTCTTCACATGGACGCGATGGATATATTCCAGATAAAAAAAGTTTAAATCTGGCAAATTCATCCCAAGACTTATACCGTGCGTACAAGGTTTATGAATATGTTATTAAACAAAATGATAAAAATTTACAAAATATAATTTTATTCTGGTCTGTATTTCATCCTGGATTACAACTTGAAAAAACACAAGAATATCTAAAATGCGTTCCTTATAAAGCGTTTTACAATATTCCTTACCTTTTTGATTTTCCAATAAAAGACAATTTGTATATAAAATCTATAAAAAAAGAGTATAAGAAAACACAACTTCCACCAAATTACCGCGGAAAATCTTTATGGAACATAAATCATGATTATGAAATAACATCTGAATTAGTCGCCAAACATATAAAAAATACAAAAAGAAACAATAATCAAATACAATGGGTACAAAAAATTTTAGATTTGGCACACAAACACAATCATAGACTGTATATAGTTTTGCCCCCGTATAGGTCTGATTATCTGAATTGTCTGCCGGCGGATAAAGACATATATTTTGAATTATTAAATTTTCTAGATAAAAACAGCGATGTAAAATTATTAAACTTTCAACGTGATAAAGATTTTCATGATTCTGATTTTGACAGTGCCGATCATTGTAATGAAAAAGGTGCTAAAAAACTAACAGATAAAATAAATAACGTGATATATCACGCAAAATAAATATATTATGCAGATACGAGAATAGTATCACATACAAAGATTTTAAATATAAAACATTTTCTATGCACAGTTATAAAAAATAAATCCACCATTTGGTGGATTTATTTTACGCTGCACTAAAACCAACCGCTATTATTCCGTTATCTTGATTGCTGCCTGTACCAGTTTTATATTTTACTGTTGATGTCGTATTTACCCAAGCATAAGCAAAATTACCGTTAAGAGTTAGTTTTGTTACCCAACACGAATAATTTGTGTCTGCCATTGTGACAGGCAATGTTGCTGTTTGTTCCGATGTGGTAAAAGTCAATCTTTGAATACCTTGTTCAACCCAACCGGATTTATATTTGCGGTACCATGTGTAATTGTTTTCTGCGGTTGGTAATTGTGATTCGATTACATAATCTGCATTTGTTAAATCTGGCACGGTCGGAATTTCGCTTTGTTTTGCCAGAACTGTTCCACCGGATGTTTCGCCATCGTGAACACGCAAAGTTTTATTTGTTGTGTCCATTGTGACTTCACCGATTGCACCAGTAAAAGCATCATTTTCCGCCGCAGTTCCGCGACGAATTTGTATTTGTCTTGACATAAATAAACTCCATTTTTTATATAAAAAATGCCGGCAAATACCGGCTGTTATTAAAAAAAACGATGAACAAGTGTTCATCGAATTCGTTTCGTATTATATCATAAAAACGATAAAAAAGCAACACAAACAATCCTTGTTATTTCTGATTCTGCATGGAATCCAGCATTATTTTATTTAATTTTACACAAAAATTCGTATCATAATTTGAAATAACTGATTGTGATTGAATCGCGTTCTGAAATTTCAACACATCTGATTCCAGGTTTGGCAACGCACATGTTTTTATACACAATGCAAACAACACAATTCGTCAATTATTTGTTTTTAACAACAACTTCATTCAGCACATCGTCCAGTATCTTTTTTATTTTTGGGCGACGCGATATAAATTTCTGAATTGCGACTATTGCCAACGCCACCACCAGTTTTTCAATATATTGCTTTGTTGTTGGCGCCGGTTCAATTGGTGTTTCGCATTCACATTTTTTACAAAACATTCGTGACATTTCTGGCAACCACCACACCAACAACCCAACCAACGACGGCACAACCACACACATAAAAAAATACCGAAACGATATCGCACAAAAATTCGCATTGAATACACCGACACAATACCTGGGGACCTGTAATATCGTCAACAGAGTAAATTCGTACAACAATAAAATCGTCACAAATATTTTCAGTTTTCGCATACAACAATTAAAATAACAAAAGCGTCCTGAATCAACAGGACGCTTTTCCGCACAACAACAAAAGTTATTGTTTATCGTTTTCCTGGATTGCGTTTGCCACAGATTCAATCTGCAACAACTGATTTTCCAACGCCGCCCGTTCCGAAGATTTATATCCTGTTTCTGTGGGCTTTGCCGGTTCAGTATTTTCTGGTTTCTTTTTTTCAACAACAGGGTTTATTAAATTTTCATGTTGCTGACGGTCGTGTTCCATGTCTTGTTTCAACAATTTACTGTTACCAAAGAAAAACCAATCGTCCATTTTTATCGCAGTCAATTGCATAACTGGGCGCGTACGCGCATCTGCAACCCAATGTGGCAGACCACGTGGCATATCTGAATAGTACCAAAGCACAGCCCAATAAACAAATCCCATAACAATCACACTGCGCACAACACCAAACACCACGCCCAATGTACGGTCTGTGACAGATAAAAAACTGTCCTGGACGCGTTCACGAATTTTTTGGTTCACAAAACCAAATATCACCAATATTACAAAAAATATTACAAAATACGATGCAACCAATGTCACAACTGTCGAATCTGTCAGATGGAACCATTTCTGAAACAGCCCGTCCAAATACGGCGACACAAAACGCGCAGTTATTGCCGCCACAACCCATGATAAAGTCGCCAGTGTTTCATACACCCCACCACGAACCGTCGCCCAAACTGTGGAAGCAAAAACAACGACAATGTAAATATAATCCAGTACAGTTAAATTAAACATTATATTTTACCTATTTTTTGCGTTTGAACAAAACAACACACATTCCCAATACCAATAATCCTAAAAATACATACAGCAAGATATCAGATGTGTTCATGCCACCTTTATTCAGTTTTTTTTTAGTATCTTTTTCAGACACAGCATTTGTTCTGTCACTGTGCGCGGCAACAAAGGCATCATGGTCTTTTTCCAGTTGCGCCTTGTTCGATGCGGCAGATTTTTTTTGTTCATCGGTCAAATCAGCCTCTATCGCGATACGCAATTCATCTTTGGTTGATTCGCCAAATCCCTGGAAACATTTTTCGCCAACGACCAATACTGGGACACCACCGCTTTCGTATTCGCACTTTTTAATAGTGTCGAAAAATTCCTGACGATTGTCAGCCGTCATTACATTTACAGTTGTCACTTTCAAATCATCGTATTCGTAAATCAAAGTGCTTTCGATAAATTCGCGCGCATGATGACAATGTGGGCATGTTGGCGAATAGTATATTGTTATATCTGCCGCATTCGCAGAACCAACAAATGCACCGAACAATGACACCATTAAAAATTTTGACAATTTCATGATAAAACTCCTTTAATCCTTTATGGGGTGATTATAGAAAAAACAGTTTTATAAAAGCAAGTGTTTTTTGTTTTTTTCCCTTGCCAAAAAAACGCAAAAAATATAGAATAAATGCTAAGGTAAGGAATATGTATAAACCACAAAATTTTCTGTATATTTTGCTTAGCATGATTTTGGTTTATCATGCAAATTCTTTTGCAGAAACAACAATAATATGCCCAAAAAATAAATATCTGGCATCGTGTGGTAATTATGCAATCGGAACAAATTGGTTAAAACCTACTCGCATTAACGATATCACCACTGAAAATTATTATTCCAGCGATACAAACGACAACATGAAAAATCTGCGTATATTTTTTGACAACGATGAAAATGCCAGTATAGAATTCACGAACAGCACAGATACATTCGCATATGCCAAATATTCTGCGGACAGAAATAAATTATTATCCGCATTTTGTGATGGTGAAAACATTACTAGAAAATGCGCAGACTGTCCAAATGGCGGAACAACCACCGAAGCGTCAACTAAAACAACCGATGACACGAATGGCACAACCTGGCATGTGAATTCAATTGCAAATTGTTATAAGCAGGAATTTTCGGACGCAACCGGGACATACATATATGAAATCACCGATAACAATGCCGAAAACTGTTATTATTCGACCGAAATTGCCGGTAATAAATTGCCAGACACGCCAAATAATTAAATCATAAACACATGTATTGCCACACTGACAATAAACAACACAGTCACCACAGATAAAAATATCTTTTGTGTTCTGTGTGATTTTTCTGATTCACATTCCGCACACGGGCAATCTGGCAACACCAACGCCCACGACAATCCCAACATCAACGCAGAAAACACAAACAACCACGGTTCAACCCATTCTGGTATTATATCAGTATGCGCAAATTCAGGCGCAAACAATCCAACCAATGCCAAAACCATTGGCAGAACACAGCAAAACAAATGTGGCAATAACGACGCAATAATTCCTATTTTAATTGCTTTGTTTTTCATTTTATAAAACCCTTTATCATTTTTTCTGTGGCGTCCCCAGCAGAATTCGAATCTGCATCTAATCCTTAGGAGGGATTTGTTCTATCCAATTGAACTATGGGGACAAACGATTTCGATTTTACAACAATAAAAAAATAAATCAACATTTACTATTTGATTTCTGGCGATTTGCCTGTATAATATCAGTATAAAACACAACGGGAAAATAATGACAACTGTGACACGTATAGATTTGGCGAACGCACTGCGCAATCGTTTTGGATTGACGGCTGCTGATTCTTATCGAATGATAGACATCATTTTCGATGAAATCGAACAGGCATTGGCAAATGGTGAAAATGTCAAAATTGCTGGTTTCGGTACATTTAAAATATTGTCAAAACCTGCACGAATTGGTCGTAACCCACGAAATGGTGTTCCTGCTGTAATATCTGCACGACGCGTTGCATCTTTCCGGGCCGGAAATGATTTCAAAAAATCTGTTTCAAAAAATTGAACCAAAGGAATAATGCTATGGTAAAAAAAACTGATAAATATGCTGGCATGCAAGATATGTTTATCCAACGCGAAATTGACGCCAAAACCGCACAATTCGAAGCCGCCCGTGCAAAATTAGAATCTGAAATCGCGCAACTGGAACGCGAAACCACCGATTACGATTCCGGGATATCTGCCACAGAAACCAGAAATGAAATTCGTTATTTGAATGAAGAAATAAGATATCTGGAACAGAAATATTACGAAGATATCATGAAATTAAAAACACCACAAAAATAAAGACTGATTATTGTGGATCGTCAAATTTCCACCCAACAAAGACTTTCCCGTTAATATGACGGGCTTTTTTGGGTGTACGAATATCCCCACCATAAATGATGGTACCTGCATTATTCGCGGCAATATCTTCACTGTCTGCACCATCCCAGATTACAGTTATCGTATTTCCAACACACGTGCCGTTGTCTTTATAGTACCCAGCGTTACACGAATCAACCCCTTGGTTTGTCGTCGCGTTATAAGTATATGTACCACCAGAACAATTTCCGCCCGTTGGGCAAGCGGCGCACGCAATCCCATCCGCAGGCAAGTATTGCCCCGCCGCACAAGTATACGAATTTGCCGAATAAGTCGCAATAAATCCGTGCGGCGCATTTGCTGCACAAACATTTGTTAAATTATGTGTAAATGTTGTCTGATCGCTTAATCCTTGATTAACGTTTGCATTAAAATCAAACGTTCCACCCGAACAAGAATAATCAGTTGGACAGCTTGCACATGCCAATGCGTCCGCTGGCAAAAATTGCCCTGACGAACAATTATAAGAATTCACTTCATAGGTTGCATACATTTTATCATATGCATAAACACCACACATATTTGTTCCATCATTAACGATAATCGCAAAAGCTTGCGATGATAAAAACAATAAAGATAAAACAAATAATTTTTTCATTTACTGTGTTATCCCGAACAAGGGTTGACGAAAATCATTATAAGAATATGTGTAAATAGCACAGAAACGTGCACAGTCAGAAGCACAAACAGAAGAAGTGTTACTAGCAAAGTCGGAAGCAAAAACCCAAACAGAAGACACACTATTTTCATGTACGATATAACTGTCATTTGATATATACCCTGTCGCCTTACACCAACAATTTTGTCCACCTCCCGTTGATTCGTCAGGCACACCAATTTGTCCGTATGTAGCACTTGTCACACTACACACCGATTTACCAGATACGGCACCATATGGAAATACTACCTTCCATATCCGTTTTGCTTCATTTCTTGTAAAATCTGTTCCACTAATACTCGCATCCAATGTTGAAAAATCGTAAAGTGCGACCGCCCAACCTGTAAACGTATGTCCACGTTTTGCTGGTGCGGTTTGCAAAGTTATATCCCCGCCAGTTTGACAGGTTGTAGTATCGTATACCGTACCGTCCACATACCAATTTATTGTTTCTGTTGCGGCAATTGCGAATGTGCATATAAACACCGCAAATACAACCAACAATAATTTTTTCATAATCACCCCCGTTTTTCGCAAAAAATTAACCACCAAAGGAAACTGGTGGTCGGGCGTTTTCAAATCATACAGTGAAGATCCCGCGCTTTCGGGTTTGACCCCTTTTATATAACAACGGACACCCAACCAAACGCCGGGCTTAACGATGCGATTGCATCATTCAATTTGGATCACGATGCAATTCGCACCGCACTGTATGGGCTTGAAAGGCCCAAACCCCATATCCCTATGGAATTCGTTTGTATTATAACATAATCTTTGAAAAATTGAAAATAAAAAAACGCCGTTTTGGCGTTTTTTTATTACCATAATTTCACACGCTTGTCTGGGCCAAGGTACAAATTGTCTTTTTCTTTTATATCAAAGACTTCATACCATTTTTCAACATGTGGCAATATTCCATTTACACGCCAACGCGACAGCGAATGTTCGTCCATTTTTGTTCGACGCAAAATTTCTGCATCGCGGATATTGCCTGCCTCTGTCATGGCATATGCAACAAAGAATCTTTGTTCTGGTGTCATACCAATTGCGTTTTCTGATTTTTCGCCATATTTTTTATACGCGTCAAATGCTATTGTTATTCCGCCATAATCCGCCAGGTTTTCCCCCAATGTAAATTCACCATTTGCATGGGTATCTGGCGCAACCAAGATATTGTTAAAGTGTTCTTTCATTTTATTGGTTTTTTCTGTAAATTTTTCAGCATCATTTTCTGTCCACCAATCTTTCATATTTCCGTCCATATCAAAATGGCGACCAGAATCATCAAACCCATGTGTCATTTCATGTCCAATCACAGAACCTATTGCACCATAGTTAAACGCATCATCTGCCGACATGTCAAAGAACGGATATTGCAATATCCCCGCCGGGAAACAGATTTCATTACTGGACGGGTCGTAATATGCGTTGACTTCGTGTGCATTCATATACCAAATCGTTGGGTCTTTTTCTTTGTCGATTTTATTCAACCAAAATTCATCTTCGAATGCAGCGACACGCATCATGTTTGCGTACAGCGAATCATCTTTTATTTCCAACCCGGAATAATCACGCCATTTATCTGGATATCCAATCTTTGCATTAAATGCATTCAATTTTTCCAGTGCACGTTTTTTAGTATCGTCACCCATCCAGGTTAAATTTTTTATACGGTCTGCATACGCGTGTTGTAAATTTTTTACCAATTTTTCCATACGCTTTTTCGCGTCACTTGAAAAATATTTTTCAACATATAATTCGCCAACCATTTCACCCAACGAACCATCTATCATGGCGACCGCCCTTTTCCAACGCGGTTTCGGTTCTTTCTGGTCTGACAAAACACGGTTATAAAAATCGAATGCGATATCATATGTTTTATCGTCTAAAAACGCAGTGGAACCATTTATGATTATGAATTTCAAATATGTTTTTAACAATTCTAAATCTGTATCATTTATTATTTCGACAGATTCACGAATTGGTTCAGGCTGATTTACATTTATACGGTCTGTTTTTACACCACGCGCATCAAAATAAACATTCCAATCAAATCCAGAAAATTCTGATTTAAATTCGTCCATTGTTTTTTTGTGATAGTTCGCCAATGGGTCACGCAGTTTTTCTTTTTTGTAAAAAGATTTTGCCATGCGTTCTTCCAATGCGTACAGTTTTTCAACATCGACAGGCACACCAAAATTTGCCATTTGTTTTTTTATGTACTCTTTATATTTTTTGCGAACCTGTTTTGATTTATCATCATCATCAAAATAATAATCGCGCGACAAACCAATTCCTGATTGTCCAATATTATAAATGTAATGTGTTGAATCCATTTCGTCCAGCGCAACCCCATCACCCCAAAACGCAGATGAAAACCGGTGCATTTTCCCTAAATATTTTGGCAAATCGTTTTTTGATTTTATTGCATCTATTTCATCAAGATACGGTTTAACCGGCGATATTTTTTCTGCATTTAATTTATCTGCATCCATCGCAATTTTATACAGCAATCCTATTTTTCCATTATCATTTTCAACAATGTCACGAACGCGTTTATTGTTTTCTTCGATTAAATAATCAAAAGACCCATAGCGCGTATAATCATCTGGAATTGGGTTATTCTTGCGCCAGCCCAATGTTGCAAAATCATAAAAATCATTTCCCGGATTTACAGTTGTATCCATATTTTCAGTTTTTATACCGACATTCATTACTTTCCCCTTTGTTAAAATAAACGCAAAAATCACCGCGACACACACGGCAAAAATCCCTATAATATTTAACAGTTTGCTTTTCATTTTATTAAATCCACAGTTATATCGTCCAATATCAAAAGACCATTGTGCGTAGTATGCAAATATTCGTTTTCAATTTCAACCAAATCTTTGTGTGAATTTATCCAATCAAAATTCAGAATATTTTTCACATCGTTATTCAATTTAACACCGCGCATTGTACGCATACCTGTTAAAACCTTTTCAATCGCACGGGTTTTATCGGATATCGGATTAAACAGTTCATTCGCACCGCGTTGTTCATACCATTGTCCGTTATATAAAACGCGTCCTGCTGCACCACGCCCGATGCCGATATATGGTTCACCATTCCAGACATTCACATTGTGCCGACATTCGTCGCCTGGTTTTGCATAATTAGAAACTTCATAACGGGGCAACAATAAATTCTGGGGAATCGCGTCATACATTTGCGCCATAGTATCGTTGTCTGGCACATTCAAATTCATTTTTCCAAATGGAGTGTTTTCTTCAATCGTCAATTCGTACATCGACACATGTGACAGGCCCAACCCATTTATACCACGGCACAAATCAACAACATTATCAACACTTTGATTTGGCAGGCCATAGATAAAATCGGCACTGACACGCAGGCCTAGATGTGTCGCATTTTCCAATAGTGTTATCGCTGTTTTTGCGTTGTGTCGCCGCCCCAGAAATTTTAATTCATCGTCATTCAACGATTGCACGCCGACCGACAGACGATTTAATCCGTTTTGGATAAAACCTTTCAATTTATCTGTGTCAATGGTCCCTGGATTAGATTCCAGTGTGATTTCACAATCTTTATCAACACAAAAAGCCCGACTTATACAATTTATTATTTGTTCAAATGTTGCCACTGGCATCAACGATGGGGTACCCCCACCAAAAAATATACTAGGAATATTTATCCGCCCCAGTTTTTGCGCCCAAAAATCCAGTTCACTGCAAATACCGTCCGCCCATTGTTGCCAGTCTGGATTTGAACATGCAAATGAATAAAACGCGCAATAATTGCACTTTGACATACAAAACGGGACATGAATGTACAAATTGTGGGCGGTTGTCATAGCAAAATTATCTTAAAACACAAAAAATAAAATTCAACCAAAACAAACGCTTTTATTAAAACAAATTTTATGATATAATAACCAGTTGAAAGGAATAAATGAGAAATAAGATTTTGACCTTTTTATGCTCTGTTGTGGCTTCGTCTGCGTGTTTCGCGTCAAACGAAGGTGTTCCGTCGTATTATTCAAATAATTCAAAAATGAATGCAAACCGCGCCGCATACACCAGATACCAGGATTATGGATACACAAAATATGTCGGTAATTCGGGCAAAAAACAAATCGTTTCTTCCCAGTCTTATTCTTACCAGGTTCCACGACCACAATTGCCTGTGTATCCTGGCACGGCAACAACAAACGGTATCGCCCAACCACAAAATAACAAAACAACAATTTATGCTGATTATTCCCGCCGTTTTGCGGATTTCCAATTTACCACAGGTGTGAATTCTGTTCTGGAATGGGACGACATGATTTTCAATGAAATAAATGTCGGTGCGAAACATGTATTTGATATTCGTGGTTTTGATTTGGCGGTGTACGGTGGATATACATACGGCAAACTGTCCAGTGGCGGTATGTCGATGGATTACGATTTGGAACCATACGATTACGCGTCCCCAACGGATGGGATTTTCACAATATCCATGGGAAATCAAAGTGGCGATTTGAACAAATTAAAATTTGGTGTGGCGGCACATCATATCTGGGATTTGGGCGGCTGGAAATTGACGCCACATATCGGTTATGAAATTTTCAAACATAATTTGAAGATGGGTGACCATATATATCCGAATCCTGGTATATATTTACCGTTGATGACCGCCGGTGCAGATTATGTATTTGGGGACACATCTGGCAATTACTATGCCGTACCCCAGGGAATCGATATCAGCGACGATTCCGATTTGTACCAAATTTGTATGGGACCAGAAGATGTCAAGGTTGTCGCAAATTCTGGCAGCGGTTCTGATTTGGGCGGCGGCATTTCGTACATCGGAACATCTTTGACAACAGTAGATTACAACACCAGCATGGGCGATTTACCATGGGGCGTGGTTCAGGGCGACTGTATTGTTATCGGTGGCGATGGCGTCATTCGTGTTGACGGAACAACGCATATCTATAATACAACATGGTCTGGGTTTTATCTGGGACTGGAATTGGAAAAGCAAATGACACTGAAAGACAATCTGCGTTTCTATGCCCAGGTCAGCATGCCAAAATACTCGTCCGAAGGAACATGGCCAAATCGTGATGACTGGCAACAAAACCCAAGTTTCTTGGACGAAGGTGACAATGGCGCATTTGCATACGAAGCGGAAATAGAATACACATACAATATATCTGACCGTATGCAATTGGCATTGAAAGCAGACACAAACTATTTCCATGTCGGCAAAATCCCAGGTGAATTATATGTGGCCGAAGCGTATGTATATACCGAAGACCCACAAAACCCGGGGAATTTCATTATCGACAAACAATCTGCATATACCGAATATGTGTCTGAATCATTGAAAGAAGCAACATGGCAATCTTTCGGTTTACATATCGGATTGAAATATTCTTTTTAATTTGTTAAAATAGGCAAAGATGAAATTTAAATTACCAATCTTGTTTGGCATGTTTTATATTTGCACCATAACCGCATCATTTGCAAATCGTGGTGCATTTGATTTGGAACGTTGGGATAATATTATCATGGACATTCGCACAAAAGCAGCCGCCCAAAACATCAGCAAATCTGTAATTGACACAACTTTGAAATCCCCGGCATTTATCCCAGGAATTGTAAAATCAGACAAGAATCAGTCTGAATTCAAATTGACATTGGACGAATACCTGAATCGCACAGTCAGTGCCGAACGCATAAAAAATGGAAAACGAAAAGCACGCGAATACCCAACTCTGTTATCCCGGGCAGAGGCGAAATACGGTGTTCCGCGTAATGTTATATTGGCGTTTTGGGGCATGGAATCTAATTATGGCGTGGTAAAATCCAGACACCAATTGGTAAATGCTTTTTTAACACTGATTTACGATGGACGCCGCGAAGAATTTTTTACGAAACAATTGTTGGCTTTGATGAAAATCGCAGATAAAAACAAATTACAAATCAACACCATACACGGTTCGTGGGCTGGTGCGATGGGGCACTTTCAATTTATTCCAACCACATTGGCACAATATGGTGTCGACGGAAACAATGATGGACGTGTTGATATTATCAACAGTGTTGGCGACGCGATGTATAGCGCCGGAAATTATCTGAATAAACTGGGGTGGAATAAAAACGAGCCAATTATAAAGGCTGTTATTTTACCGGCTGATTTTGACAGAACAATGCTGAATGGCGATGTTAAAAAAACATTTTCAGAATGGTCAAATATGGGTGTCACGAATACAGATGGCACACCAATCGCACAATCTGAAACCATTGTCGGTCTGGTCGCAGATACCAAAGAAATCGCCCAACGCGATTTATATCAACCGCAACGATATGACGAAACACAATCTGTTGATTCTGATGTTGCGCCGGCACCTGTTATACATGCGTATTTAACATATCCTAATTTTTATCGCATCAAAAAATGGAATAATTCGTCATGGTATGCGATTGCAATCGGCGTTTTGTCTGAAAAAATAAAATAAAAAATTTCCCATACACTAAAAAACACAAAAGTCCAGCAAAAATAAAAATCATTGCTTATACCGTTTTTCTTTGGTACTATTTATACAATACATTACAAAGGAATATATTATGGCTATTAAAGTTCGCGATTATCAGGTTCGTTTAACCCGTACCAAGGAAGAACGCAAACAGGTGCGTCAATTGCGGTACGAGGTATTCTGTCTGGAAGAAGGCGCAGGCGCAACCGAAGAACAAAAGAACCTGGGGGAAGAATACGACGCATATGATACCTATGCAGATTATATGGCGGTTTTTCATAATAACAAAATCGTCGGCACATATCGTATTATTGACCGCGAAGCCGCCGAAAAAATGGGTGGGTTCTATACAGAAAACGAATTTAACTTATCCAAAATCAAACGCGTCAAAGGGAATATTGCCGAAATGTCCCGTGCCTGTGTCAGTGCAGATTATCGCGAAGACGGATTGGTTATGCGTCTGTTGTGGGCGGGTCTGTGCGAATATGTTGTAAAACGCAAGATTGCAATTTTATTCGGCGTTCCATCTTTCGTTGGAACAAAACCAGCAAAATCAGCCCAGGCAATTTCTTATCTGTATTACAACTGTTTATCACCGCTGCATTTACGCGCAACTGTATTGAAAGAAAATCTGGAACCAGGTGTCGACCCACGCATGACCCAAATGAATATTTTGCCACGCGTTTTTGTTGACGAAGAAGAAGCAAAAAAACAAATGACACCTTTGATAAAGGGCTATTTGCGTTTGGGCGCAACATTTGGGCGCGGCGTGTTTATCGACAAAAGTTTTGGAACATATGATGTTTTCGTGATGTTGCAAACAAAGAACATAGACAAAACATATCAGAAACATTTTACCGGTTCCGAAAACGCATTTGACGATTTGGGAATCAAAGACGGTCCATTACACATATTGGCAAAAATCATCATGTCGCCAATTACTGGCACGGCAAAGGCGTTGCGCGCGTTCGCAGAACTGATTTTACGCGAAGACGCAGACGATTTTGAATATATCGACAACAAAGAAACAACAGATGAAGAATCAACAGAGAATAAATAATGAAAATCAGAAAACAAAACATATTTAACACAACATGGGCGATTATTAAATTCGTTTGTGCCTGGACCTATGTGTTTATAAATGCAATTATTTTGTGTTTTATTCCACGCGGAAAGTTTTCTGTGAAATACATGCAAACTTTTATGCGCCAATTTAATTGGTTTATGGGTGTGCGTTATAAAATCAAAGGCAAACTGTCTTCCAGACGTCCTTTGCTTTGTGTTTGCAATCATATATCTGTTTTTGAAATATCGACCATGGCTGCCGCGTTGGGTGGTTCTTTCTTTGGCAAAAAGGACATAGAATCATGGCCACTGATTGGTTGGATGGCAAAAAAATTTGGTGTTGTATTTATTGACCGTCGCCCTTCGCATGCAACAGAGGCATTGAATGCGATACAAAAAGAATTAGAATCTGTTGATTATCCATTGTTTATATTCCCCGAAGGGACATCTACCAATGGCGCATATATAAAACAATTCAAAAGTTCTATGTTTGATGTGGTTGAAAAAACTGGGACAACAGTACAACCTGTCGTTGTTCATTATCGTCTGCGCGATGGCACAAAAATAAACGATGAAGATTTGGCAAACCATTTTGCGTATTTTGACAATAAAAAAATGGATTGTGGCCCATACTGCAAAATCGAACGCAGCGCATTTATGCAGGTATTTCACATTATGGTTCTGGGTGGTTTTTTGATTGAAATAAATGTATTGCCTGTTCCCGATTTATCGGGTATGGACAGAAAACAAATGGCTTTAACGCTGCACGAAATAATTTCAAAAGAATATATGAAGAACAAATAAAAAAATAGAGTGGTAAAAAATGAAAACAGCAATAACCCCTACACGGGAAGAAAATTTTAGCGAATGGTATCAAAATTTAATTACAGCCGCAGACCTGGCTGAAAATTCACCAGTGCGTGGCTGCATGACAATAAAACCATACGGTTGGGCAATATGGGAACTGATGCGTGATGAAATGGATAAACGCATCAAGGCAAATGGTGTATTAAATGCGAACTTTCCATTGTTGATACCTATCGATTTCTTTAATAAAGAAGCCGAACATGTCGCAGGCTTTGCCAAAGAATGTGCCGTTGTGACGCATCACAGATTAAAAATGATTGACGGAAAATTACAGGCAGACCCAGACGCAACATTAACAGAACCCTATGTTATCCGTCCAACATCTGAAACCATCATTGGCGAAGCGATGTCGCGCTGGGTTCAATCATACCGTGATTTACCGTTGAAATTAAATCAGTGGGTAAATGTTATGCGTTGGGAAATGCGCCCCAGATTGTTCTTGCGCACCGCTGAATTTAACTGGCAGGAAGGTCACAATGTATTTGCTACACATGATGAAGCAAATGCTGACGCACGCAAAATGCATAAAATGTACGCAGAATATATGGCCGATGTTTTGGCAATACCGGTCATCATGGGCGAAAAAACCCCAGAAGAAAGATTCGCCGGCGCCGACCATACATATACTGTCGAACAAATCATGCAAGACGGCAAGGCTCTGCAGGCTGGAACCTCTCATGATTTAGGGCAGCATTTTGCAAAATCTTTTGGTATTCAATATTTGGGCACAGATGGTAAATTAGCACACGCCTGGACAACATCATGGGGAACATCTACGCGTATGATGGGCGGTTTGTTCATGACCCATTCTGATGATGACGGTTTAATTTTACCACCAGCGGTTGCACCGTATCAAATTGTTATTATTCCAATTACTCGCGATGAAAACGCCAGCGCATTAAATGCCTATGCAAATGAATTGGGCGAACAGTTGCGCAATTCTGGTATCCGCGTCTTGGTCGATGATTCTGACGCACGCGCACCAGACAAAATGTGGAAATGGATTAAACGCGGCGTTCCATTACGTGTTGAAATTGGCAACAGGGAAATGGATGAAAAAACTTTGACCGTCACGCGCCGTGATTTGGGCAAGGCTTCAAAAACAACTGTCAGCGCGGAACACTTTATAAACGATGCGCACAATATGCTGGACACGATTCAACACGATATGTTAAAGGCAGTCGAAGCCCGCAACAAAACCATGATTCACGATGTCAAAGATTTGGCAGAATTAGAATCTGCACTGGAATCTGGTCGCATTGGATTTTTCCGCATCAAATACGATTTAACAACAAACGATGAATTTGATGGTCTGATTGACAAATACAAAATATCCAGACGATGCCTGGACGACAAAGACCCATCTTATGTCTTTGTCGCAAAATCGTACTAATGAAAAAACCCGGTATCTACCGGGTTTTATTTAATCTGCACATTTTTAGATTATAAAGTAATTCAACCCCCGCAATGATTGTTGTTGCAATGACGTTCAGACCAGAAGGCGGATTTTTAATTGAATGCCACATATGCTTAACATGCATTGTTGGGGTATTACGTTTACGGAACATGTCATCAACCTTTTGTGCATGATCTTGACGCTCTATAAAAAATGTATCGATTCCCGAATTTAATTTATATTTTGTAATACCGTCAATATCATAGACACGCCATAAATAATATTTTTCTGTAAACATAGAATCCACTGTTTGTCCGTTGCCTTTCCTATCCATATCTATGCTCGCCTGCGATAAATGTTTCTGAAAATCTTCCAAACGTGCGGAAATTATATAATCGTTATAAAAATCATTTTCAGTATGAATCTTATAATTCGCTGGGAATTCTATCATATTACTACCCTTTTTTTTCAATTATTAGAACAAAAAAACAAAGAAAGTCAATAAAATAACAGAAAACTTGCCGCTGACATTTGTACAAAAATATGGTATAATATTTTCGTAACAAATGGAGAGATATTTATGAAAATAGCAATTATAGGTGTTGGTTCTGTTGGTTCCGCAGTTGCGACTGCCGTTCAAAATACAGGTCTGGCACACGAAATCGTTTTATTTGACCGCGATGGAATCCGCGCACGTGCCGCCGCCGAAGATTTAGGACATGCCAGTGCGTTTTCTTACGATATAAAAATCACCGCAGCCAGCAGTTATCGCGCAATTCGCGGCAGCGACATAGTTATTATTGCAGCGGGTGCAAATCAAAAGCCCGGCGAAACACGCACAGATTTATTACAAAAAAACGCATCTGTTATTGAAGATATTGTTCCGCGCGTTATGGCAAATGTCGATGCAAAAAAAGTAAAAATTATTGTTGTCACCAACCCTCTGGACGTTATGGTTATGTTGACCCAGAAAATTTCTAAATTACCCACGACGCGCGTCATAGGCACCGGCACAATGTTAGATTCTGCACGGTTGCGCGTTATATTGGCGCGCCATCTGGGGGTATCGACGCGTTCGATAAACGCCTATGTATTGGGCGAACACGGCGACAGTTCTGTTATAAACTGGGAATCTGTATCGGTTGGTGGAATTTGTCTGGACGATTTTTGCAAACAAACAAAATGTGCTCTGCCCGCAACAACGCGTTTAACAATTGAACATCGTGTACGCAACGCTGCGTACGAAATTATTCAGGGGCGTGGTGCGACATGGGACGGAATTGGTGCGGCAGTCGCAGATTTATTGCATGCGATTGTAAATGATGAAAAACGCATATTGTCTGTGTCGATTGTTGATGGCGTTGGCAAAGACAGCGTTGCATTATCTATGCCGCGTATTGTTGGTGAAAATGGCGTGATAATGAACCTGCGCCCTAAAATGAGCAAAGACGAAAATAACAACCTGCGCAAAAGTGCGAAAATCATACGCAAAAACTTTGATTCGATTTAAAGAAATGAATCTTATAGTCTTTGCAAAATCCCGTTGTTATATTTTGTAAAAATGGCACGGGATTTTTTTATGGAACGACAAAAGATAACTTTTCAAATTGGCGACAACGGTTGCAGAATTTACGCGATTTGCGACGGACGAAAAATCGGCAATATATTTTTTGTGCGCGTCGGTTCAGATAAAATCATGATAAGTGATGCTGAAATCGACCCGGATTTCCAGGCCCAAGAAATTGAATTGTACCTGGTCCAGGAAATTATAAACATCGCACGCGAACAACACCGCAAAGTTATGTCGATATGTCCGTATATTTCAAAGATATTTGTTGAACACCCTGAATTCGACGATGTCAGATTGTTAAATAACGGCCGATAAAAAAAGTCCGCCACAGATTTGTATCTGTGGCGGGACCCCCTTCCTTCCGATAAACGGAAACTGTGTTATGCTGCCTTGCGTTGACTTACTTCGCCAGAATCCATAATCTTTTTCGCCTCTGCAAAGACCATTTCTTTGACACGCAGTGCCAAATCAGCGGTTTCCAAAGATTCTGCGGCAACATCAAAATTGTCTGTTCTGATTTGCAACGAAACATACGCACCAATCAGAGATGCACGCGATAAATCTTCAATAGAACGCGGTGCATTATTTTTTCCAATGTGCAATTCGTCACTAAGCGATACGATTTGTCTGTCTGCATTGACCCACACCGTTGTTGTTAAAACCTGGTTCAGGGCAATCATGATTTCTTTGATATTTTTTGGCATGTGGTTTCCCCCCTTTTCGAGTTGTTTTTGTAAAAAAGTAAAAATTTTGTATTTACCAATGTATTTACAATTTTTTATTTTTACTTTTTGTTATTTGTTGTTTTTTCCCAGATTTCTAGTTTTTTCCAGATTTCCGGGGTTTTATTTAACTTTCCCCTTGTCTATACAAACATCTTAGAACAAAAACGAATCGCAGGTCAAGTATAAAAAACACAAAAATTTAATTTTTTTGAAAAAATTTTTTAATAACGGTTTAAAACAAACAAAAACTCTTGTATTTCTGTTTAATTTTTTACTTGTACAAGATATCGCGGTATGATAAAATTATTCATTATAAAGGAAGGATGTCTAGCATGAAAAGATTTATTGCTGTTTTAAGTGGAATATTGGTTTTGCCCGCATTTGCTGAGGTTGCGCCCGTATATTACGACGAAATTATCGAATATACTGACGATATGTTGACCGACGAAGATGTCGCTGAAACTGCGGTTCAA
>JAZURV010000007.1:0-33442 GCA_045606425.1 Candidatus Enterousia sp. | reverse complement strand
TTGCTTTATCCATATCAAAACATTCGACATATCTTGTTTTACATCTTATTTATGAAAAATAAAATAATAAATTTTTATTTGACCCCTCCCCGTCTTGTCGTCACTGCGTTCCGCCAATCCACCCCTCCGTGGGAGGGGAATTTAGACTGTGCCAAGAACGGTGCAAAATTCCCCCACACCAAGTGGTGGGGAGGGTTGAAAAAAACGAACAATCTGGGAAATAAAAGACCACCCCGGCGTTCCGCCACCCCTCCACAGGAGGGGAACTCGCTTTCTGGAATCCGTACAAAAACACCGCCCAAACGGGCGGTTGTTTTTATCTGTTTTTTATGATAATTTGTGAATTACCAAACCACTGCGCAATTTTGGTTCAAACCATGTTGTCTTTGGTGGCATGATGTTGCCTGTGTCGGCAATATCTATAATCTGGCGCATCGTCACAGGATACAGCGCAAATGCAACCGCCATTTCACCACTGTCTACGCGTTTCTGCAATTCGCCCAGTCCGCGTATTCCACCAACAAAATCGATTCGTTTCGATGTACGCAAATCGCCCAGATTTAATATTTTATCAAATACCAGATTCGACAATACTGTCACGTCCAGAACACCAATTGGGTCATTGTCGTTATATGTCCCGCTTTTCGCAGTCAATGAATACCATTTCCCATTCAGGTACATCGCAAAATTATGCAATTTATTTGGATGATAAATTTCAGTACCCATTTCAACAACATCAAAAGATTCTTTCAATTTTGCCAAAAATTCCGATTCGCTTAGCCCGTTCAAATCTTTGACCACGCGGTTATAGTCAATGACATGTAATTGTGATTCTGGGAATATCACCGCCAGGAAAAAGTTGTATTCTTCGTCGCCAGTGTGATTCGGATTTTGTTCTTTCTTTTCCAAACCAACGCGCGCCGCAGCCGCCGTACGGTGGTGACCGTCTGCAACATAGAATGCCGGAACATTCGCAAAGATTTCAGTGATGTGCGCATTGACGGAATCGTCGTCGATTTTCCAAAATGTATGTCCAAATCCATCTGGGGCGACAAAGTCATATTCTGGTTCGTGTTTCGCAATCCAATCAGCAACTAATTTATTCATTTCATCAACATCTGGGTATGCAAAGAAAACTGGTTCCAAATTCGCGTTTTGAATGCGGACATGAATCATACGGTCGTCTTCTTTTTCTTTGCGGGTCAATTCATGCTTTTTAATTTTGCCAGTCATGTAATCGTCAACATTCGCCGCCGCAACCAAACCGTATTGTGTGCGACCGTCCATTGTTTGGGCATAGATATAATACATTGGTTTTTCGTCCTGAACCAACCAACCGTTTGCCTGCCATTTTTGGAAATTTTCAACCGCTTTGTCGTATGTTTTTTGTTCGTGTTCGTCTGCGATTGGGTCGAAATCTATTTCTGGTTTGATGATGTGTAACAGTGATTTTTCACCGGCTTCTGCCTTTGCTTCGACAGAATTCAATACATCGTATGGACGCGAAGCAACCTGGGTTGCCAATTCTTTTGGTGGGCGTACGCCTGCAAATGGTCTTATTTTCATAATATGCTTCCTTTTTTGTTTTTCAAATACGCGTCGATTATAGCACCAAAAAAAATCTTTTCCATATTTGTTGACCATTTTTTATAAAAATGTAAATATGATGGTATGTGGAAATTTCTTCTGGTTTTTTTGTTGGTGGGCTGCGCAGGGCAGGTTTGGAATGCGCCCGACGATTTTATTTTTGTCCCAATTAAATCGGGCGATTACGAAATCGCCACATGGCAAAAATTAAATAACCCCAAAAATAACAATATACATATATATATAGAAGGCGACGGTCGCGCGTTTAATGCCAGTGGTCAACCAACATCTGACCCAACGCCCCGTGGAACTTTCGTTCGTGATTTGGCTGCGCGTGACAATTTCGAAAATGTTGTTTATATGGCGCGCCCGTGTCAGTTTATCATGACGAATTCTTGCAGTGAATCA
Organism: Candidatus Enterousia sp.; assembly: GCA_045606425.1. Lineage (GTDB taxonomy): Bacteria > Pseudomonadota > Alphaproteobacteria > Rs-D84 > Rs-D84 > Enterousia. The sequence goes on along the minus strand of JAZURV010000007.1, from coordinate 31,447 downwards.
GATTGGACAACCGGACGATTTTCACAAAAAATCATAGACGCAGAATCTGGCGCGATGAAAAAAATCGCAAAAAATAAAAATATAACTTTGATTGGGTATTCGGGTGGTGCGATGGTGTCTGGGCTGATTATCGAACAAAACCCAAAACAGAAAATCGAAAAATGGATAACGATAGCGGGCGTTTTGGACCATAAAAAATGGACAGACCGTTTTGGCGATGAACCATTGAAAGAATCATTAAACCTGACAAAATTACCAGATGTACCCCAATTGCACTTTGTCGGGGCAAAAGACGAAATCGTTCCGCCAGAATTGGCAAAAACATGGACTGATAAATCAAATGTTCGTGTTGTGCCAGATGCCACGCATGATGATTTTGGTGATTTGAAAATATTTGATTGAAAATTAGAATAATCAATATATAATAGTACACGCCTTGGGGCATAGTTTAATGGTAGAACATCGGACTCTGACTCCGCTAGTGTTGGTTCGAATCCAGCTGCCCCAACCAGAATAAAAATCAAAACACCTTTTGGTGTTTTGATTTTTATCCGCGGGGCAGCTGGATCGGTCAGAGTGTCATCGGCACGCATGACCAATACGCAGATGAACAATTAGCAACCATGCAAAAACGGATATGTTTAATAGAGTTTTTGCGTTTATGGTTGGTTATTGTTTATCAAGGAACAGCTGCCCCAACCAAAAATTTAATCGTGTCATTTTGTGATTTTGTTCCCGAACATTTTTGTTGCATGTAAGAATATTTATTCTATGATTTTATTGTGATAAGAAAAAGGGGAGTTCATAATGAATAAATATTTCCATAATTTAGTATTAGGTGTATCGGTTTTGCCTGCGTTGTTGGTTATGCCAGTGATGGCGATAGATTACACGTCTGATGATATAGAATCTTACCCTTATTTGGTTACAGCGGCAGATTCTTTAACTGTCACCAGTGGTTATTCTGACGCAGAAAATGGTGTTTTCAAAAACCAAGGAAGTTTGACAATAAATGACGGACTTGTTTTCGATAACAATAATACAGAAGGTTGGGGTGGGACGCTTCACATTTACAGCGCAAACGCAACAAATACAGAAATTGGCAACAATGTCACTTTTTCTGGCGGAACTGCTTTAGAGGGTTCTAGTGATTACGAAGGTATGGCAGGTGCTATTTACACTTGGTCTGACGGGACAGCCGAAGGTGCTAATGTTATCAATATGGGGAACAATGTCACGTTTAGTGGCAATTCAGCATATGATGGTGGCGCGATATACACTTATGGATATAACACCATAACAATCGGAGATAATTTAGTTATGGAAAACAATTTCGCTGCGAATGGTGGTGGCGCAATTGTGCTGAATGGTTATGATTCCTTTCATGGTAAAGATTTTGTGAATACTTTGACTGTTGGAAAGAACGCAATCTTCACAGGCAATACTTCTTTGTTAAGGGCGGGTGCTATTTATATCGGTGGCGATGCTAATGACAAAGTCACCATTGGCGATGGTGCGTTTTTCTCTGGCAACGCATCTTCTTTTGGCGGGGCAGTTTCTGGATTTGGTACTTTTGAATTTGGAGATATTTCTTTTGTTTCTAATATTTCCTATAATGCGTGGGAACATGTTATCAAAGATTGGGGCTGGACCGAAGCCAATTATAATGGCTATGTTGGTAATGGTGGCGCAATAGTCAACAGGGGCGATGTCCTTATCAAAGGCAAGGCAAAATTCTTTAATAATTATGCAGAAGGTCAAGGTGGCGCGATTTACAACAAAGGGACAATGGTTTTCCAAGACGATGTGACATTCGCTGGCAACAAGCAAAATGTCACTGTTGCAACTATTGAAGACGAAGACAATTTTAATGGCTTTGTTTTGGGTGCGGTGACAGGTGGTGAATACAACGATATTCACAATCTGGGCAGTTTAACTATCGAAGGCGGAACAACGACAATAAGTGGTGGCATAACAGGTGATGGTACGCTGAATATTGGTGAAAATGCGACTTTGAATATTGGTACTGCGTCGGTAGTCCAAGGCACCATTAATTTGGCAGGTAATATGTTTGCGACACTGCGTCAAGGCGATGATGCGCAGATTACAACGTCTTCTTTTGATGGAACAGGTAAGTTGAATTTGACAATGACCAAGGTTGGGACTTATAACTTGTTTGATGTCACGGCATTTGGGGAAAATTGGTCAAATGACTATGTCGTGAATACGAATCCTGTGTATGAATTGTTGATGAATGATGACGGTTCTGTTGTAGTGTCTAAAAAATCTGTAGAGAATATAGTCTCTGATACAGGGGTGACAACTGATACTGCTCTTATGATTTCACATGTTGCTGATGCAGCAGCGGTTTCTGAATCGAAACAGTTGCAAGATTTGTCTGTAAAGATTCAGAAAAAATTGGCGGCGGGTGATACTGACGCAGTTGAACACGCAACGCGTGCGGTACATCCTGAAACCGAATCGGTCACCCAGTCTGTGGTGACGACAGCCCAACATACTGTTGTGAATTTGGCGTCTGCGCGTATGGTTGCCCCAACCGTCGGGCGTGCCGGTGGTGATGTGAATTTTACATCTGGTGGTGTTTGGGCCCAGGGATTGTTTAATAAATCTAAGCAAAATAATGCTTTCAGCGGTTATACCCGTGGGATTGCGGCAGGTTTAGACGGAACAATAAACAAACATTGGACAATTGGTGCCGGGTATTCGTTTGCGCATTCTGATATAGATGGGTCGGCGCGTGAAACAGAAATCGATTCAAATACTCTGTTCGTGTATGGGCAATATAAACCATCACAATGGTATGTGAATGCTGTGTTGAATTACACTATGTCAGATTATTCTGAACGCGGTACGGTGATAGACAATATTGCTGTGACTGGCGATTATGATGTCGATTCGTTTGGTGGTGCATTGACCACTGGGTATGATTTTGGCAGTGGTGTGACCCCAGAACTTGGGTTGCGTTATATGCACATCATGGCAAATGATTATGCGAATTCGTATGGTATCAAAACCCACATGGATGACACTGATTTCTTGACCGGGGTCGCCGGATTGAAGTATGCGTTTAATGTTGTTGCGACCAGACATCTGACATTTGCGCCACAATTGAATGCCGGGGTTAAATACGATTTGTTGTCCGATAAACAGGTTGCGACGGTTGCGTTGCCAGGCATCGATTCGTATACATTGGATGGAAATCGTTTGAACCGTGTTGGTGGTGAATTTGGCATTGGTGTGGGGATGAATTATCGTGGCGTACAAATGTCATTGAATTATGATATCGATGTGCGCAAAGATTACACTTCCCAGACAGGAATGTTGAAATTCAGATATAATTTCTAAGGCCCAAAAAAACGGTTGCGATTGCAACCGTTTTTTTATTTTTTTTGTGCGCGTTTTTTGTATTCTGTGGCGTGTATCCCCGATTCGATTTTCGGCAGATTAAATTCAGCATCCATTTCGCGCAATTGTTTTACCATCAGTTTTTCGATTTCGACGCGTTTCTTTTCAAAATCTTCGCCACGCAGTTTAGAATCTATATATATTGGTTTCCCGATTTTGCACGATATTGTACCGAATAATTTAGGAACCATGAATTTGTCCCACCGGTCCATGTACATTGGGCGCGAACAAGAAAAGCATACAGGTACAATTGGTGCGCCGGTCATGCGTGCAAAATACAGGGCGCCGTCTTGGACATGTAATGACGGGCCAGATGGGCCATCAACCGGGACACACATAGACATATTTGTTTCGCGCATAACGCGGACGCCTTCGCGTAAAACCGCGACAGCCCCATCTGAAGTCGAACCATAAATCGCGCGCAATCCGAACAGTCGTTGCAGACGCGCCATCAAACGGCCGTCTTTGTGTCGTGATGCCACACAATAGGATTTAATGCCGGCGCGTCGAACCACCGGTGATAACATTGCACAGCGTCCATGAAAAAATACGAACACCACAGGATTTTTACGATATTTTTTTAATGATTCTGTGTTTGTGAATTTGTGCCGCGATGTCAGGAAAACAAACCATGTCATACCTGCCAGAACAACAACCAATGCCCACTGAAATACAGTGTTATGCAGTATTGGTTCCCAAAAACCTTTCCATAGTTTCCTAAATGTTTTGTTCATTAAAATTCCTTTGTATATGAAAATTTTACCAGAAAAAAGCGTTTTTGCAAATTTTAGGGCAAAGATTTTTACCATAAAAATCAGTCGGTTTGTTTTTTTATTCCTTTACAAAACGGGGGGTTCCTGATAAAATGTATGTAATCAGAAGGGTTTCTTGGTGTTTTGACGCAGAAATCTGTCGGTTTTTGTGCAAGAAAGGAATAAGGGATATGATAAAAACCAGGTGTGTTTTGTTTTCTTTTTTGTTTTGTTGTGCTGTTGGAATGCCGCTTTATGGGGTAATGGCGGAAAATTTATTGCCGGATACGGTCAATCCAAACGCATGCAATTTTGAAAACACTTATTCAATCCGGATGATACCTGTGTATATAGATTCGGTTTATGATTGTCCACAGGGTTATTATTTGCCCAGTGACACCGAAGGCTGTGAAAGATGTCCTGAAAATTCATATTGTCCGGGTGGAAATTATACATTTTCTGCGAATGCTGCCGTTGGGATAAATCCGTGTCCGGTTGGAACATTTACGCGCACCGGCATGTGGGAGGCTGCACAATGTGGTCGTATTTTGCATGTTGGAAACGAAGAATTATATTTGCGTACAAATAAAAAGACATCGCCGGCACTGTTTTTGGATATGAATCATGACGGTGTGGCGGAATTTTATGGCAATATGACATTGGTGGATGTCCCGATGAACAGTTCGACCCAGCGTCAAATGAAAATCCGTTATAATGACCAGGTTTATTCTGTCTATGATGACAGTATCGACCCGGCGACCGTATCGGAACCGGAAAATGATACGGGTCAGGAATCGGGTGGTCAATAAAAAACTGTTGACCCAGATATGTGTTTTTTTATAAAATACGAATATAAGAACCAAAGGAAGGAAGAAAAATGAACAAAATATTCTTAACATCGATGTTGGCAATTGGTTTCGCGGTTCCGGCAATCGCGGAAACTTTCCCATCGAATGGTTTGATGCAAACTGGAACCACATATACAGGTGCGGCAACCGCAACAAATATGGATGGAATTTCTGCAAACGATGCGACGGTTTATGCATTGGCAGATTATGAAAATGTTTGTACAACCAGTCCGTATACAAATATCGATTGGGGAAATGACACAAACGATTGTTATGCACAATGTACAATTGCAAATGCAAATATTTCGCATGCGGCAACGGTCAGTGGTAGATTGTTTTCAAACGGACAGAATAATTGTGCGGCAGATACTTGTTCCACCGGATATACCGTTTCTGGGGCGACACTTACTTCGGCTGGTATGAGTTCGGCTTATACTCAGAGTCAAGCATATATTGTGGCAAAAAGTTTGAATGATGGGGATTATGTTGGGGGGACTTTGCGATATGTTGGTAATGGTAGTGCCGGCGTGGCCGAACCGGATAATCCATATTATTATTTCAGGGTTTCTAATTATGATGCAAACACTGGGCTTTGGGCAGTTGCCTTGGGGAACGGCGCCAGTGGTGCATTATTGAATTTGACCAATAATGTTGGAACACCTGTTTTATATGGTCAGGCATACTGCAGTTCCACAACGGGTAACGTGGGTGATATTAAAAATACAATTGCCACGGCGACTGGGGCAACCATGGATATTTCAAGTTTTGGTGATTATCCTCAGTTTAATCAGGCTATCGGTTCTGCTGCTTCGGGGGGGACATGTTGGTGTCGATTTGTTGGTCAACGTTATTTTGAAAGAAACAAGGCCAGTGGCGACCTGCAGTTGAGTGATTTTACGCCGTTTGAATCCAAATGGGTAAGCGCGGGCACTATGTCAAGATGTGATAACTCATGTTCAGAAACCTGTGCAAAAGCAGTGGTTCGGCAAAGTGGTCTTGGTTATTCTGATGGTGGTGTTTTTCAAAATGCTTTGTTTGGGGCCGCGCCAAAGATTGCAATGTGTGCACCAAACCAGTACCAGGCAGATTTTTCTTGTGGAACAATTAACGGTACGGATATTTCGCCACGCTTGAATTGGTTGGGGACCCAGGACAGTTATGCCACATATGGTGCACAATTTACATTGCCATCGATGAGTTCCGAATCATCAGAACAGCTTTACTGTAATCCAACCGAAGGCTATAATTTCGTTGGTTGGGAAACCACAAAACAATCTGGGTCTGGAACAGATCTTTATACAAATGTTATAGATTCGTGGACATATACCGCCAACAAGACATTTACAGCAAAATGGGAGGCGGGTAAAAGTACTCTGTCTTTCTTGGCGCCTGATGCGACCAGCACAACTGGTTCTCAGACAGGTGTAAATGTTATCGCAGAATATGGTCAGCCGATGCCGACAATTTCTACGACCGCACCTGTGCGTACTGGTTATGATTTCGACGGATGGTACTATGTTTCGGGTAATACCAAGATACAGTATTATACCGCCGCGGGTGCCAGTGCACGTAATTGGGACAGAACAGAAAATACAGTCCTGCGTGCACAATGGACTGGTGCATCATATACCGTCACATATAGCTGTGGAACGGATGCGACAGGAAGTGCACCATCTGCGGGTTCTGCACAACACGCAGCCAGCTTTACACCTGCGCTTAATCTGACAAATAACGGTTGTGCAAAGACAGGTTATCATTTTGCAGGATGGAAAGTGAATACATCGAATGGTCAAACTTGGACTTATGATGGTTCGACGATGGAAACAAAAACATTTAACCATACTTCGGCTGTCACATTGAATCCAATTTGGGCTGCGAATACAATCCATATCAGTTGGCAGAATGCGTTGGATGCATCGGGTAACGATATCACAACACCAACAGATGTTGAATATGACGGTGATGTTGTGACACCTGCAGGCGTAAAGGCTGTCACGGGTAAACGATTCCTGGGATGGAGATTCAGCAAAACGAATTCTTCAAACTAAATCGTTTAGGTATGAAAACAAAAAAGTCGTGGGGAACCACGACTTTTTTTATTATTGCATAACGTGGGTTTAATCCTGACATGGGTTTGATTCCATTGGGACGCCACACCACAATAAAAACACCGCCCAATTGGGCGGTTGGTTTTTTATTGTGTTATATTACATCATGCCCGGCATTTGTGGTGATGGGGTTGATGTTTTTTCTTCTGGGATTTCAGACATTACTGCGCCGGTTGTCAATAATACGCCCGCCATGGATGCCGCCGCCGTTATCGCGGTTTTTACAACCTTAGCCGGGTCAATGATTCCGGTTTTCATCATGTCAACATATTCGCCATTTTGTGCGTTGTATCCGAAATTGTAATCTTTGTTTTCCATAATTTTGCCGACCACAATTTCGCCAGATACGCCTGCATTTTCAGCAATCTGCATACATGGTGCAACGATTGCGCGACGCACAATGTCAATACCCACATTTTGGTCTGGATTCGCGCCAGTCAATCCCTTTAATGATTCAACCGCGCGTACCAATGCGACGCCACCACCGGCAACGATGCCTTCGGCAACGGCAGCACGTGTCGCAGCCAATGCGTCATCTACGCGGTCTTTCTTTTCTTTGACTTCGACCTCTGTCATGCCACCAACATGGATAACCGCAACACCGCCAACCAATTTAGCCAACCGTTCTGCCAATTTTTCACGGTCATAATCACTGGTTGAATCTTTTAATGCTTTGCGGATTTCGTCGGCGCGCGCTTTGATTTCATCGCCATCACCGCCACCGTTCACCAACAAAGTTTTATCTTTGGATACAACAACGCGTTTCGCAGAACCCAATACAGATTGATTGATGTTTTCAAATGTCATACCCATATCGTCAGATATAACTGTTGCGCCGGTCACAATTGCGATGTCTTTTAACATTTCTTTGCGGCGGTCGCCGAATCCTGGTGCCTTGACCGCGCATACTTTCAGACCACCACGCAGACGGTTCAACACCAATGTCGCCAATGCTTCGGATTCTACATCTTCGGCAATAATCAACAATGGGCGTCCCGATTGAGCAATCGGTTCCAATATTGGCAATAATGCCTGCAATCCCGATATTTTCTTTTCAGAAACCAAGATTGCCGCGTTTTCCAATTCTGCCAACATTTTTTCGCTGTTTGTCACGAAATAGGGCGACATGAAACCCTGGTCAAATTGCATTCCTTCGACTATATCGATTTCTGTATCAAGTCCTTTTGCTTCCTGGACAGTGATAACGCCTTCTTTGCCAACGCGTTCCATGGCGTCAGCAATCTTTTGTCCAATTTCCGAATCGCTGTTCGCAGAAATTGTTGCAACCTGGGCGATTTCAGAAGAATCTTTGACCGGGCGTGCATGTTTTTCAATGTCGGCGACAACCGATTCGACCGCCATATCGATACCGCGTTTAACATCCATTGGATTCATGCCTGCGGCGATAACACGGCGACCCTCTTTGAAAAGGTTTTGTGCCAACACTGTCGCAGTTGTTGTTCCGTCACCGGCAGAATCACCGGCGCGTTTCGCAACTTCCTGAATCATTTTTGCGCCGATGTTTTCAGCGTTATCTTTCAATGAAACTTCTTTTGCGACCGTAACGCCGTCTTTGGTTGCGACGGGCGCCCCGTATGCGCGTTCGATAACAACTGTGCGACCCTTTGGCCCCATAGTGATTTTTACGGCGTTCGCCAATTTATCAACGCCCGCCGCCAGTTTGTCTGTATTAAATACAATATCTTTTGCCATGATTTATTCCTTTTATAAAATTCCAAGAATGTCAGATTCTTTGATTAAAACATAATCGTGTCCGTCAATTTTGACTTCGTTCGCAGACGATGCCCATTTCGCAAACAATACGACATCGCCAGTTTTTACTGTCACTGGAATCTTTTGTCCGTTTTCATAAATTCCATCGCCAGTCGCAATCACGCGCCCGCGGGACGGTTTTTCTTTTGCATTATCCGGTATAATAATTCCACCGGCTGTTTTATTTTCTTCTTCGATTCTTTCCAATAAAATATAATTATGCAATGGTTTGAACATAGTAAGCACTCCTTTGCTATGCGTGAAATATAGTACAAAAAATTAGTATTTCAAGGGGCTTGATTTTACATATATTTGCGGTGTATCATGTCCATAATAAGAACAAAGGGGATGTCATGTACGATAAAAATAATGTTTTTGCTAAAATTTTACGCGGGGAAATCCCAAATAAAACTGTTTACAGTGACGATAATGTGCTGGCTTTTTATGATGTTGCACCAAGGGCGCGTGTACATGTTTTGGTAATTCCGCGCGGTGAATATACTGATATTTTTGATTTTACGAAAAATGCACCGGTGGATCTTCAGGCGGCTTTCTGGGATGGGGTGCGTAATACCGTTGAAAAATTGGGGCTGCGCGATAATTTCAGAACTGTTGCCAATACTGGTCGCGGGGCGGGGCAATCTGTGATGCATTTCCATATCCACATTATGAGCGATGAAAGATTTGTCGAAGAACTTTAATGTTCGTGTCACGCCACACGCAAAGCAAAATAAAGTCGTTGAAAGCGATGGCGTTTTGCGTGTGTACACAACAACTGCACCAGAAAACGGCCGTGCAAATGCGGCCGTTGTGGAATTGCTGGCTGAATATTTTGATGTTCCTAAATCCAGAATCAAAATATTGCGCGGATTATCAGGCCGAGATAAGGTCGTTTCCGTTGAGTAATCTTTTTATAAGTTCTTCCGGTGTGTTCACCACATGCAGGTTATAATCGTCTGCGCTGGGCATAAAGCCTTCGTTTTGCATGTGTGTCATAACCTGACCAAATATTTCCCAATATTTTGCGGTGTTCATCATATAAATAGGTTTGTGGGATTCGCCAACCTGTTGTTTTGTCATGATGTCTGTCATTTCGTCCAGGGTTCCCATGCCACCCGGCAAGATTACAAATGCGTCTGATAAATCAAACATTTCTTCTTTGCGTGCGGACAGGCCATCAACAACCTTTACATCGATTCCTTCGTGGGCGGGTTCTTGCAATGACATAACATGCGTTGTCGATATGCCTATTACTGTTCCGCCGTTTTCCAATGCCGCACTGGACACAGTCCCCATCAGGCCAACATTTCCGCCACCAAAAACCAATGTTATTTTGTTGCGTGCTAATAATTCGCCAATGCGTTTGGCGTCGCGTGCGTATTCAGGATTGTTTCCAAATTGGTGACCGCAATAAACTGCTACTGATTTTATTTTGTTGTTCATACTTCTTTTTCCTTTATTTTTCGAAATTATACCATAAAATAAACCTGTTATGAATCAAAAGTTTTCAGATTTTATTGCCAAATATAATGGCGCGAAAATGGCTGTTGCAGTCAGTGGCGGCGTCGATTCTGTGTGCTTGTTATACTGGTTGCATGAATGTGGGGCAAATGTAATTTGTCTGCATGTAAACCACAAATTGCGACCAGAGGCAGATGTCGAAACTGAATATGTTAAAACCACCTGTGATTCATTGAATATCCCATGTAAAATTTTTTATTGGACAGGTGAAAAACCTGATACAGGATTGGAAGCCGCCGCCAGGGAAGCGCGTTATAAAATGATGACGGATTTTTGTCATGAAAATAATATCGAATATTTGCTGACTGCGCACCAAAGCGATGACCAGATTGAAACTTTTCTGATGAATCTGTCGCGGGGCAGTGGTTTGTATGGGCTGGCTGCGATGATGCCAGAATCAGAACGAAATGGAATTAAAATTTTGCGGCCGTTGTTAAATGTATCGCGGGCAGAAATAAAGCAATACTGTGATGATAACAATATCAAATATTTTGTGGATTCAATGAACAGTGATGAACATTATACCCGTGTGAAAATCCGAAAAAATCGACATTTGTTGAATGATGAACTGGGAATCAGTGATGCGCGATTGTTGTTGGCAATACAAAACCTGGGGCGGACACGCGAATGGATGGACAGGTATGTTGTCGCGCGTGTTGAAATGGTGCTGCGTTCGTGGGGGGCGTTATTTGTTGCGTCTTTTTTGTTTGACGAAGCAGAAGAAATTAGACTAAAGTTTATTGGAACTTTGATTCAAAGGATAGGTGGGGATATTTACCCTGTACGATTGAATTCTTTGCAAAATGCACTATCTAGATTGGGTGCGGATTGCAAATTTACATTGGGACATTGTACGATTCGTCGATTAAATGACAGAATCTTGATTGTGCCAGAAGGAAAACGAACAAGTTTTAGGAAAAGACATGAAAAAAGAAAACATTTTTAAAAAAGACAGTTCCAGATTTTATCTGATTGCGTTTGTTGTTTTGTTTGTTGCGTTGGTTGCGCGTATTGTGTTTTTGGGTGGGGCGAATACAGGGAACACAAATGCGGAAAATGCTGTTGCGGCAAAGGCGCCGATTGAATTGTCTTTTTCAGATGTGTTGCGTCGCGCCAACGATATCAAAACAATGGATATAGGAAAAGATAATGTTGCGACTGGTGTGCTGAAAGATGGAACACAGTATCGTGCAACAATTACTTATAATCCTGAATTGTTGGAAAAAATTTCCAATAATGGCGCCGTTGTTTCAATAAATAATCGCGATTCCATGTGGGATAATGTTGCGAAATGGTTGCCTATAATGGTCAGCGCATTATTTTTGATTTGGTTGTTAAAGATTTTGCGTGGCGGAAATGGTGGTGGTATCACACGCAGTCTGATTGGACAAAACCCAACCAAAATTACCACGGGAAAAACAAAAACAACCTTTAAAGATGTTGCTGGAATCGATTCGGAAAAACAAGAACTGATGGAGGTTGTAGAATTCCTGAAAAACAAAGATAAATTCAAGGCACTGGGTGCGCGTATACCACGCGGGATATTATTGTCAGGTGAACCAGGAACAGGTAAAACTTTGTTGGCGCGTGCGGTTGCAGGTGAAGCAAATGTTCCGTTCTTTGCCACATCGGGCAGTGATTTTTCTGGTATTATCGTTGGTTTGGGTGTCGCCAAAATCAAGGAAATTTTTGAATTGGCAAAACGTAATGCGCCATGTATTTTATTTATTGACGAAATTGACGCAATTGGACAAAGTCGCAGCAAACATTCCCTGAATGATAATGACCGCGAACAGACTTTGAATCAGTTGCTGATTGAAATGGACGGTTTTGCAAATGATACAGGGATAATAGTGATTGCGGCAACGAATCGTCCTGATATGTTGGACAAGGCACTGTTGCGCCCGGGACGCTTTGACCGTCAGATTCACATCGATTTACCAAATCTTGAAGGGCGTCGTGATATATTGGAATTACATGCTAAGAAATTTAAGTTGTCTGATAATGTGTCACTGATGGATGTGGCGCGTGGAACAACTGGATTTTCAGGGGCGGATTTGGAAAACCTGTTGAACGAATCGGCGTTGCACGCTGTTCGCGTTGGACACAAAGTCGTTGAACAAAACGATATAGAAGAAGCACGTGATAAAATCCTGATGGGGCCGAAAAAGAATCGTAAAATGCGCCCAGAAGATATTAAACTGACCGCGTATCATGAGGCAGGACATGCGTTCGTTGGGGTGCATTACCGTGATATTACTGACCCAATTCACAAGGCAACAATTATTCCGCGTGGCCAGGCACTTGGTATGGTGCAACATTTGCCAATTGACGATAAAGTGTCCATGACATTACAGGAAGTGCGTGCAAACCTGGCAATAGATTTGGCTGGTCGTGCCGCCGAAGAAGTTTTCTTTGGCAAAGATAAAATTACAACCGGCGCTGCGTCTGATATTGAAATGGCGACAAATATTGCGCGTCGTTCGATTACTATGGCGGGATTGTCGGACAAGATTGGTTTGGTCGCGATAAACCAAGCGAATACTTTCGGTCAGAAAATTGCGCTGGAAAACGCATCTGAAAAAACCGCAGAAATTGTTGATACTGAAATTCGTGCATGGATAGATAACGCCTATAAAGATGCCAAAAATTTGGTTTCTAAAAATAAAGCAACCGTTGAAAAATTGGCAAAGGCGTTGTTGGATAAAGAAACATTGTCTGGCGAAGAAATTCGCGAAATTGTTCTGGGCAAAAAAGAAACCGCTAAAAAGAAAAAGACAGTGAAAAAATCCGATGCAAAAAAATAATGATGTAAAATTCGAAGTCCTGCATTTGCCACCAACGAATACTAATTCGGTTTTGGTCAGTGTTGGAACGGATGCCGTTATTCTTGATGCCTGGGGGCGCGCATCAGATTGGGAAAAGGTTTTACAGGAACGCGGTCTGAAATTGCGTGCAATATATTCAACGCACGGACACCCAGACCATATATCGGCAGCCCCAACATTGGCGCGTGATTTAGATGTTGATTGGTTTTTAAATTCAAAAGATAATTTTTTGATTGGTTGGGGAAATGGGCTGTTGGATATGTTTGGTATCCCGCATATTCAGACTGATTATAAACGACCACTTGATTTGTCTGTTGGAACGATTGAAATATTACCTGATATTCAAATGGAAATTATGGAAAGTCCGGGACATACGCCGGGCGGTTTAATGTTTTATTTCCCAAAATATGAAATTTTGATGACAGGTGATACATTATTTGCAGAAAGTTATGGCCGCTATGATTTTCCAGGCGGCGATGTAAAACAACTGCAACAATCGATTCGGAATTTGTATGAAAAAAATCTTAGTGATGACACCTATGTTGTGCATGGTCACGGTATGGATACAACTATTGAATGGCTGAAAAAACATAATCAGTTTTTTAAGTGATGTTGAAATAAAAAAAACCGAGCATTCGGTTTTTTTATTTTCTTTTTTGAAAAAATGTTTTTATTCTTTGTGCGACGAAATTCCGTTGTGATTTTATTATACCTTCGTTTGCTAATATCGCATTTGTTAGAAGTGTAATTCGATTTGTCGGCGCAGACGGATGAGTATTATATTTGTATGAACGTGTGCTGTCGTCCAGGATACCAAAATTAGTTTCAATCTCTCCATCAATCAACGGGTTCGTTTTTACACGATACCAATCTTTACTAATTGTCAAACCAGATGTATCCAAGATATACAAATGGTCATCTGATCGGTGTTCCCAAAAGTTTCTGAAGAAAGGTTCGGTTTTTTTGTCAGATATCACATATTCAAAATCGCCAATTAATTCTGGATGAAATTCTTGGATGCCAAACCACTTCCAGTCTTTGAATTGTGATTCAAATGGTTTTGGAATGCGTTGAACATCAATATATGCCAATATTTCATTGTTCGGACCAACCAAGATTTTGGTAAAATTAGGTGTTATAACAAAAGTTTTGTATTGAATAGTATATTCGATATTGCCGTCAGATCTTATTTGTTTTGTGTAATGTTTTGTAGAGCGTGGCGTGTTAAACGTAATTACATCCATTGGTGTTTTGCCACAATACAAACAATTTCGATTCTCTTCGGGCATTTTTTATCCTTTGTTTTGATATTGAACATAGCACAAATTGCAGTGTTGTCAAATTGTAAAAACCAGAACGCGATTTATTCCTGATAAATCTTTATCTGTTCGTTCAAATTGCCATTTATAAAATTCAAAAATTTTTATGACAGGGGCAGATTGTCCAATACCAATTTCCAGATATATTTTTCCGCCGGGTTTTAATAAATTCGTTGCGTTCTTTGCAATTTCTTCATAAGCCGCCAAACCATCGTTTTTCGCATAAAGCGCGATTGCGGGATCAAATTTTGCGCCGTCATTCACACGCGTGTCACCATATTTTATATATGGGGGATTTGAAACAATAATGTCGAATTTTTTATTTGATTTGAAATCAGAAAATGTTGCGTGTTTGGTTTTTATTTGTTTGTCTAACCCCAGTTTTTTTATGTTTCTTTGCGCAACACGCAGTGCATGTTTTGATTTGTCTATGGCGACGCCAGATGTGCCAGAAATATTTTTACACAGTGCGCATATTATACAGCCGGTTCCTGTGCCCATATCCAGAATATACCGATTCGTATTTGTGTCGCAATCGTGTATAACCGATTCGACCAGTGTTTCGGTGTCTGGGCGTGGGTCCAGTGTGTGTCTGTTTGTGTAAAATTCAATACCATAGAACCATTTTGAATGGATTATTTTTGCCACGGGTATGCCGCGTTTCAACAAATGCGCATAATAAAGTGTTCGCAGATACGAAATTTTCGGATATTTAGATGTTATAATTCTGGCCGCACGAATGCCACCTGATTTTTCTAGTATCGCGAACGCTTGATTTGTATTCATATTTTTATTATAATGGCGTTCATGAAAAAAGCAAAAATTATTATAAGCAAGGTGAATGCCTGTCTGGTGAAATCTTGCAAAAAAGTCGGCAATATTCATGTTTTGTCGCGTGTTGTTTTGGGAATCGCTGCGGTATTGGTGTTGGTCGCAATTGGTGTTGTTTGTTTTTATAAACCAGCGCGAGAAGTGGTGTTTTCGCAAGAATCGCATACGGTGATAGAGGTTAAATCTGGGGATACTCTGTCAAAGATACTGGGCGCCCAGGGTTTTTCAATTCAGGATATAAACGCCATTTCAAAAAATCTGAAGAAAGATGCGGATTTTACGACCCTGCGTGCGGGGCGCGATAAGTTTGATTTTGTTCGCGCTGATGAAAATTCCCCGATTTCTAAGATTGTGATTGAAAACGGACCGTGGAACAGAATTGAAATAGACTGTGGCGCGCCCGATACAACATGGCAGTGCCAGAAAATAGAAATTGCACGCGATACACGAATCGCTTATAAAGAGGCTGAAATTGCCCAGGGCAGCAGTTTTTATCTGTCTGCGATGGATGCTGGGATACCAGAAGGTATCATATTAGATGTTTATGATTTGTTGGCGTTTGAAATGGATTTCGAACGCGATGTGCGCGCAGGACAAAAATTCTATGTTTTATATGAAGAAAATTTTGCGTCTGATAAAAAAGTTGATAATGGTCATATTTTGGCGGTGTCTTTTGATGCGTTGCGCGGAAATGTTCAAATGTACCGCTATGTTAAACAAGATGGGAAATCTGGGTATTATGATGCAAACGGAAACGGTGCGATTAAATCATTAAAACGCACACCAATAAATAATGCAAAGATTACATCAAAGTTTTCTGGTGGGCGCAAACACCCTGTGTTGGGATTTACCCGCGCCCACAAAGGTGTTGATTTCCGTGCGCCAACCGGGACACCGATACCGGCTGCCGGGGCAGGGCGTGTTATCGCGCGCAGTTTTAATCGTGGGCATGGGAATTTTGTGAAAATCCGCCATAATGGAACATTTGAAACTTTATATGCCCATATGTCTAAATTTGCCAAGGGTGTGAATGTTGGAACTGTCGTTCGCCAGGGACAAATTATTGGTTATTCTGGTTCAACTGGATTGTCCACTGGACCACATTTGCATTACGAAGTTATTAAAAATGGTGTTCATGTGAATCCAATGACTGTTAAATTGCCGGCGATAGATAATTTGGACGCCGCGAACAAAAAAACATTCATGGAACGCAAGGCGTTGATAGATTCGACAATCAAGTCTTTGAAAGATAATCCGTCCCAGATTGTTCGTTTGACAACAGACGAAAAAGATAAATAATCTACAACAATCATTATTTTTTTTACGCGAATTTTTTCGCGTTTTTTTTTGCTTGATATCTGGTCGTAAATCGTCTAATAAATAATTACCCTGGGGTTTTTTGTTATTTGATTTGTTTTGTTGTCAAAAATGTGGTATAATACCTAAGAGAAAAAGAAACCAATAAAAACAGAAATACCTTGTTTCTTGGGACTGTAGCGTGTTGTTATGGTTGATTTCTGTTTCTGTGGTGACGGTGACAGACTTGGTAAAAGTTAAAATAATTTTTTATCGGGGTTGTTAAGATACGGGAGAGAATAAGTGGGGAAAAATTTTTGGCTTACTTCGATATCTGCGATGGTTGTCGCGTGTCCGGCGTTGGCGGATCCTTTTCCTGCTGATGGTTTGATGCAACCCAGTATGATTTACGAAAATGCGGCGGTGTACGACAATACTGGTGTGTATGAAGGTGTTGTTGAGGCTATTCCTGTTTATGAAGATACTTCTGTTGTTTGTGCGGCAGGTCAGTATTTGCCTGCAAACGAAAATTCTTGTGCAACATGTCCAGAAGGCAGTTATTGTTCGGGTGGAACATTTGGGTACCCTGTTGCAAGTAATCAGGGTGTAAATTCATGTCCTGAATCATATCCAAACAGTGCCTCTGGCAGCACCGCTATGACCAATTGTTACAGTAATACAAAATCGCGTCCGTGGACGGGTGAACAATTGAATGGTACAACGCCGACGGGTTGTTCGGTGACAGAATGGAACAGTTGTTCTGTGAATGCGTGTGATTATGTGGCGTATGCTGATGCGACTGGAAATACTGATGGTGTTTTGAAAAGTGGTTGTGCAACCAATAATGAAAGTTGTACCCAGACTGTCAAGTCGGTTTCTGCGCTGAATGGATATTTTGCGCCGAATGGTGCGACCAGTTGTACGGCGTGTCCTGGTTTGACCGACGGTTATAATTATGTCGGTGGAACAGGTTGGACGAATTTCAGTCAGTGTAAAGAAACAAAATCGGTTTCTTCGTGTGCCGGTGGCGCGTTGACCAAGACTGCGACCAGTGCGACAATGTGGGGTGATGTGGTGTCGTCATTGGTGGCTGGTGCGAATAGTTATGTGAATGGTACTGGTGATTCTGCGACATGTACAGGTTGTCCGACCAGCCATCCAAACAGCGAAGGTGGCAGCAATGGTATGTCACAATGTTATTACAGTTGTCCAACCAAGACGGTTGAACATGCGACCAGTGTGACGCCTGTGGTGGCAAAGATTTATTATGGTGCCGGTTCTGAATCTTCGTGTGCATATAATGTACAATGCGCAGAAGATTATGTACCAGTTGACAATGGTACGGCAAATCCAACATGTAAAAAGGTTGTTCACAGTGCAACTTGCCCGGCGGGTCAATATCTGCCAGCGAACGCAAGTTCGTGCGCAACATGCCCGGCAGATAGTTACTGCGTCGGTGGCACATTTGAATATCCAATTGCAAGTGCCCAGGGTATCGCGTCCTGTCCTGCGGGTCAGATATCGGCCAGTGGTTCAGACGCATCGTCAGATTGTCATTTGCCAAGCACAACATGTCCTGCGGGTAAATATCTGCCAGCGAATGCAAGTTCGTGCACAACATGCCCGGCAGATAGTTACTGCGTCGGTGGCACATTCGAATACCCAATTGCAAGCGCCCAGGGTATCGCGTCCTGTCCTGCGGGTCAGATATCGGCCAGCGGTTCAGACGCATCGTCAGATTGTCATTTGCCAAGCAAGACTTGCCCAGCAGGTCAATATCTGCCAGCGAATGCAAGTTCGTGCACAACATGCCCGGCAGATAGTTACTGCGTCGGTGGTACATTCGAATACCCAATTGCAAGCGCCCAGGGTATTGCGTCCTGTCCGGCGGGTAAAGTGGCGCCAATTGGTTCAAGTTTTGCCGGTGCCTGTGGTAAGGTGATGCATGTCGGCGAAGATGTTTTGTATTTGACATCAGAACGTCAGACATTGCCTGCGTTGGCGGCAAAGATAGATGGTACGGTTTACTATGCCAAAACAACACCAGGCGCAAAGCCGATGAATGGCACAACAACTAAATCTTTAAGAACAAAAATCGACGGTATTGAATATTCAATCCATGATAATACAGCACAAGGAGAATGATAATGTTAGAAATATTTATGAAGTTTTTTGTCGCGTTTGTTGTTTCTTTGTCGGGAACACAGGCGTTCGCTGTGCCGACTGTACGACATTTGGGTGGGGCGGGGGCTTCTGTCAGTACGACAAAACCAACTGCACCAACACCATTGAAACAACAGGCGGCAGAACAAAAGGAATCTGTGTTGCAGTCTCAAAAGTTGACTTCAACCAAAACCGTGGCGGGTGACACTGGGGCGCGTATTCCGGTTATAAGTACTATTAAAACGATGAATTCCGGTGTGATTGTTCCTGTGAATCCTGGCAGCGGCGGTTCCGCAGTTGTGGCCGGTGTTTCAGAAGAACGTTTTATGGAGGCTGTGAACAGAATCGAAGCCGCTGAACAAAGGGCGGAAGTTGCAGAACAAAAAGCCGACGCGGCTGAACAAAAGGCTGATGTTGCGGAACAAAAGGCCGAAACAGCCCAGAATCAAGTTGGGGGCGCGCTGAATAATGTTGTGGAATCTGGAAATGGTCATTATGTGACCGGGGTGACAGCAGATGGTAACGATGTCAAGGTAGAAAAGACGCGTTTGTTGTATGCACCTGTGCGCAATAATGGCAGCAACACAATTGTAAGTGATGCTGAAATATGGTTGGTTAAATAAAAAAATAGCCGCCGGTTGGCGGTTATTTTTTTGCGCTGATAAATAATGCGAATAACCAACCAACAAATGACCAGCCGAATAAAATCGAACCAGTGCGAACCCGCATTTTATCAAATTTTGAACGATTGTTTGCGGATGCCAGATATGCCGGTGTCAAAACAATACACACAAATATTGTGACAATCGCAACATATTTCAGCACCAACAAAACATCATTCAAATTTATCATATTTTATATACCGTATTTTGCATTGTTGCCCAGTTCTTCTTCTATACGAATCAGTTGGTTGTATTTTGCCATACGGTCTGTGCGTGACATTGAACCAGTTTTGATTTGACCTGCGTTTGTCGCGACGGCTAAATCTGCGATTGTGGTGTCTTCAGTTTCACCACTGCGGTGGGAAACGATGACGCCATAGTTTGCGGCTTGTGCCATTTTGATTGCGGTCAATGTTTCGGTCAATGAACCAATCTGATTTACTTTGATAAGTATTGCATTTGCACAGCCATTGTCAATCCCCTTTTTCAGGCGCGACGGATTTGTCACAAATAAATCATCGCCGACTAATTGACATTTGTCACCAATTGTATCAGTCATTTTTTTCCATGAATCCCAGTCTTCTTCGGCCAGACCATCTTCGATTGAAATTACAGGGTATTTGGAAATCAGTTCCTGGTAAAAAGCAATCATTTCATCTGCTGTTTTTGTGGTGCCTTCAAAATGATAGATGCCATCACTATAAAATTCAGATGATGCGACATCTAAACCAATCGATACTTCTTTGCCTGGGGTATAGCCTGATGCCTGAATCGCAGCAACGATTGTATCCAGGGCTTCGACACATGTGTTAAAGTTTGGTGCAAAACCGCCTTCGTCCCCAACATTGGTTGAATGTTTTGATTTCTTTAAAATAGATTTCAAATTGTGAAAAATTTCAGACCCCATACGAATCGCTTCGACTTCGTTTTTCGCGCCGTTTGGAATAATCATAAATTCTTGGGCGTCCAATCCGTTATCTGCGTGTGCGCCACCGTTGACAATATTCATCATTGGACGGGGCAGGGTGTTTGGATTTGGGTTGCCAAAAATATTTGCGATATGTTTGTATAATGGAATGTTTTGTGCGTTTGCAGCCGCGTGTGCCGTCGCCAAAGACACAGACAATATTGCGTTTGCACCCAATTTTTCTTTGTTTGGTGTGCCGTCTAATTCCAGCATTTTATTGTCAATTTCAGATTGTTTTGATGCGTCCATTCCAATCAGGGCAGGTGCAATAATTTCATTTACATTTTTTACAGCCTGGAAAACAGATTTGCCCATATAAGATTTATCGCCGTCGCGCAGTTCCAGTGCCTCAAATGAACCAGTGGATGCGCCAGATGGAACTGATGCGCGTCCAAACGCGCCATCATCTAGCCAAATGTCACATTCAACTGTCGGATTACCACGAGAATCCATAATTTGACGCGCATGAATTTTTTTAATAGCAAACATGTCTATATCTCCTTTCGTTTTTTTTGTTTGTTGAAAAAAATTTTTTACATAGTGAAATTTTCGCCCAGGTAAACTTTCTTTACCATTTCGTCGCGTACGATTTCATCAGTCGTTCCGTGCTTTAATATTTTGCCATCGTGCAAAACATAACTGCGGTCTGTGATGCCCAATGTTTCGCGAACATTGTGGTCTGTGATAATAACGCCCAATCCACGATGTTTTAATTGGGACACTAATTCACGAATTTCATTTACTGCGATTGGGTCAATACCGGCAAATGGTTCGTCCAGTAATATAAATTTCGGGTCATTCGCCAACGCGCGCGCAATTTCAACACGACGGCGTTCGCCACCAGATAAAGCAGTGGCAGGACTTTTGCGTAAAAACGCAATCGAAAATTCGTCCAACAGTGCATTTAATTTTTCAACGCGTTTTTTTGGATTTGGTTCGACGATTTCCAGCACCGCCATAATGTTATCTTCGACGGAAAGACCACGAAAAACACTGTTTTCCTGGGGCAGATAGCCGATGTGCAGGCGCGAACGTTGATAAAACGGCAGGTGTGTGATGTCCTGGGAATTCAGAAATATTTGTCCGCTGGATGCAGATAATTGACCGGTAATACAATAAAACGCGGTCGTTTTTCCCGCCCCGTTCGGTCCCAACAATCCCACAGATTCACCTTGGTTCGCAATCAGTGAAATATCGCGCAATACCACGCGTTTGCCATAGTTTTTAGATAGATGTTCAACCTTTAATACAGATTTTTTTATCATAATTGTATCACCATTTCGTCTGTTAAAATTTTGTCGCCATTGCTGGAATCCACGCGTACATGTCCGTACAGTTTTAATTCCTTGGTTCGCAGATTAAAGCGTCCTGTGTACGCAGACACTTTATCGGTTATTTTTTTATTGTCTGTTGTGCGCACGATTGTTCCGTATGGTTGTTCCATAAATATTATATCTGGTTTGTTATATTCTTTGCGCCCAGATTTTGCGTTTATTTTGAATGGGTTTCCGTCTTTGTCGGTGCCAACAAATGATGCGTTTGTCATTTTGAACTGATTCGTTACAATGTCGTGCATATTTATCGCACTGATAGGTGTCCACAAAATTTGTTTAGTCAAAAGGGACGCTGCGACCAATACTGCAACCATAACCAGGCCCCATCCAGTAAAGAAAAATTGCCAAAGTCGGGTTAAACGCTTGTGTTTAGATATAATAATAAGGTTACGATTATTTTTTTGCATACCGATACTGTAGCGATTTATAAAACAAAATGCAATTTTTATATTTATATAATCTTTTTTTTGTGATATAATAGTTCGCAAGAGAGATGAAAAAACTGATATCTATTTTTATGGTGTTATCATTCGCTGTGATTTGTGCGTCACAGGCGGCGGTGAATATTAAAAAGGCGCCATCTGTTTCGACTAAAAAGACAAGTGCCGCAGAATCTGCAACCAGTTTGTTACCGACAGTTATTGGCCTGGTCGGCAGTGTGAAAACTTTACAGACACAACAACAGCAACTAAGTGCGGATTGTGCACCAACATCTGATGAAATCAGTACCGTAAATGATTTGGTCAAAGAATGGGCGAAATTAGGCGAAACCAGCGCCGAAGCGGCGGCCAGTGGTTTGGGGCAACTGCGTAATGGTGGTTATCAGGGCTGTTTGGAATATGACGACGGCGATGCGTGCTATGAAACATTTGTCAGCAGTGCAGATAAAGATACGGTTTGGGAAAATTTCCCAAAGGTAAGTTCTGGTAAAAAATGCAAAGACGGAAACAGTAAAAATTGTACATCTGTTTCCAACATATATGATATTTTTGAACGGATTCCATTTACTGACGCCGATTATACCAAGGCAGAGGCAAAGAAAATTGCAAAACTGAAAGAAAAAGCCGAACGTTGTGCGCCATCTAAATTAAAGGCAGCAAAGGCTGAATTGTTGGGTGGATTTGTGACCCAGACTTTAAGCAGTGTGGGGCAGACAACGGGCGCAGCAGGGACAGCCGGTGTTTTGGGGGCCGTCACTTCGTTGGGTGGTGGCAGTGATATAAAATCTATGTTGCCGTCGTTGGGACAGATGGCCATGCAAACTTTGGATAAATAAAAGTCTTTTTCGCTTTACTAGTTTTTCAAAAAAATGTATAATAGTACATTATAAAATAAGGAAAGGAATTTATTATGAAAAATAAATACTGTGTGTCTGGTTTGTCTGTGTTGGCTTGCGTGGTGTTGGCGGGCTGTGTCGGCACTGAAAATAATGCCCCAGAATATGATATGCCAGCGGTGGAATATGTTGAACAATTGAATGTAAATGATGCACCGCACAAGGATTCCTTTTTAAACCAATTGGCGATGAATTATCGTTCTTATTCCATTTATAATGCCAGAACCAGTGGTTATCCTGAAATTGCAGAATTGTTCGCACAAAAGGCTATTGGTGCGTTTTCTGGTGAAACACCTTTCCCTGAATCTTTGGATAACTGGCAAATCGCAGATGACAGTGAAAGATTCGAAATATATACATCTTACAATGATTTGATAAATGAATTAAACAGTGACGCGGCATTTGAACAACCACAATTGGCAGCAGAGGCACAGGCCAAATTCGATTGTTGGATTTCTGCAGCGGCCAGTGGTCAAAATGCCACAGCAGAAGAATGTCGTTCGCGTTTTTTCACAACTTTGCAGACTATGAAAGATTGTTCGAATGGTCAGGTGATTGCGCCAACTTATGTGAAATCTGAAAATTTGACGCCAAAACCAGTCGAAGAAAAATATTATCCTGAAACCCGTCGTTTGAATGCGATGGCTGGTTCGTCGCGTTCCCGCGAAGGTTTGGTCATTGTCAATAATGTCAATGTGCCAAGTAATTTGGTTCAGCCTGTACCTGTGACGGTAAATGTGCCGCAACCTAACACACAACAGGCACCAATGGTATTTAATCAGAATATTTATGGTGGCGATGATACCTATAATGAGACAGGAACAAATGGCGATTTCGTGACCAGGGATGAATTTGTTGATATGATGATGGCTATGCGTGCCGAATTGGCGGCTATAAATGCACGTCTGGATAATATCGGGAATGGTAATGATAAAACCGTTATCAAGGTGCAACAGATTCCTTTGGAACCAAAACAGCATGTTATGGAAGAAATTTTCGAAGTCAGATTTGATTTCGATAAATCCGCAATTAAACCTGAATACGAAGATTTAATCAGAAAATTGGCAGCCACAACCCAGGCAAATAAAAATGTAAAGGTTTCTGTGGTTGGGCATACCGATACTGCCGGTTCCAGTGCATATAATTATGCGTTGGGTGGGCGTCGTGCCGAAGCAGTTCAGAAAATGCTGATTGAATATGGTATCCCATCGTCCCAAATTATTGCAGTGTCTGCGGGTGAAGAAGATTTAAAGGTGCCAACACCAAATAATACACCAAACGCTGAAAATCGTCGCGTTCGTGTGGTAAAGGAAGTGCACTATACCGAACCACAAAAACCTGCGCCAATAGTTGTTGAAGAATACAGCAGCGTGGACGATTGTGCAGATTGTGAAGAAATGGATATGTTATAATATATTGACAAAAAAATACGCTTGACAAAAAAGTTTGTTTGGTGTATTATATCCGTAATTGACAGAGAGATAAAAGCGTAAAAGGTATAAAGATGACGAAACTGGATTCTTTTAAAAAAGCGACAGAAGCCGCGAAAACAGCCGGTTTTAAGGGCGCTGTGAAAAAAATGAATGTCGTTAATTTTGCCGCAGAATTTGAAAAACGCGGTATTGGTGTCGGAAAATCAGATTTGGAAAAATAACGCATTTCAGACAAAAGTTTTGTGGCCTTTTTAGGCCACTTTTGTTAAGCCACTTGACTTTTTTATGCTTTTTTACTATAATAACAACACTAAGGCGACGGAATTCTTCGTTCGCAATTTCCACAAAAAGGCTTTTTTATGCATGTAAATGAATTGAAAACAAAGTCACCACAACAATTGTTGAAGATGGCTGAAGATATGGGGATTGAAAATCCTGCACAATTAAATGTCCAACAACTGCGTTTCGCGGTTATGCGTGTGTACGCGGCTGACAAATCTGTCGTTTTAATTGGGGACGGGGTTTTGGAACGTATGCCAGACGGCTTTGGTTTCTTGCGTGCCCCAGAAAGTAATTATTTGGCTGGACCTGATGATTTGTATGTGTCACCAAATTTAATCAAAAAATATGGATTGAAAACAGGCGATTATGTCGAAGGTCAAATTCAGGCCCCACAAAATGAATCTGAACGTTATTTCGCACTGGAAACAATTGAACGCGTAAATGGTGATAATCCGGAAAAATTGCGTCATCGTGTTTCGTTTGATGATATGACCCCACTTTATCCAGATGAAAAGTTAAAGATGGAGGTTGAAAACGATACCGACAAAGGACGCAATTTGTCTGCGCGTGTTATCGATTTAATTTCCCCAACGGGTAAGGGGCAGCGTTCGCTGATTGTTGCGCCACCCAGAACCGGAAAAACGATTATGTTGCAGAATATTGCGCATTCAATCGCCACAAATTACCCAGATGTAAAATTGATAGTTTTGTTGATTGACGAACGTCCAGAAGAAGTGACAGATATGCAACGCAGTGTTCGTGGTGAAGTTATTTCTTCGACCTTCGATGAACCTGCGACGCGTCATATCCAGGTTGCGGAGATGGTTATTGAAAAGGCGAAACGACTGGTCGAAGCCGGTCAAGATGTGGTTATCCTTTTGGATTCGATAACCCGTTTGGGACGCGCCTATAATACTGTCGTTCCATCCAGCGGAAAGGTTTTAACCGGTGGCGTTGACGCGTATGCGTTACAACGACCAAAACGTTTCTTTGGTGCCGCCCGTAATATCGAAGGTGGCGGTTCGTTGACAATTATTGCAACTGCGTTGATAGATACGGGTTCAAAAATGGACGAAGTGGTATTCGAAGAATTCAAAGGAACCGGAAACAGTGAAATTATTTTGGACAGAAAATTGTCTGATAAACGTGTGTATCCTGCGATAGATATTACAAAATCTGGCACGCGTAAGGAAGATTTGCTGGTGCCAAAGGATGTCTTGTCCAAAATGTATGTTTTGCGTCGTATTATAAATCCGATGGGAACATTGGAGGCAATGGAATTCTTGCTGGATAAATTGCGAATGACAAAAACAAATGCAGATTTCTTTAATTCAATGAATCAGTAATACAAGACCGCCATTATGGCGGTTTTTTGTGGGGGAAAGTAATGACAAAAGTGTATTTAATTGTTCTGGTATGCGCCACTGTAATTGGCGCATATTTTTATGGTGACCAACATGGTAATAACAAATGTCAAATGCAAAATTTGAAAAACCGAATCGAAACAAATGAACAAATTCAACAAAACAAAAGGGATATAAATGATAAAGTTTATAAAACTGGGGTGCGTGATATTCGTCGCATCCTGCGCGATAAATACACAATCAGCGAATAATACACCCTGTGATTGTGAAATTATATACGGGCGCGCCAGCGATTGGGAAAATATCAGCGATGATTTGGCGCGCAATATTTACCGACATAATATTGGATGTGAAAATTAGTCAAAAGTTTTTCTGCGACTGTGTTGATTAGTTCGCGGACAATATTCGCGCTTTGTTTGTCCCCGGTGACCGCATATTCAACAAATTCGAAATTTTCTGCGTCAATGAATTCTTTTACAAAAGCGCGTGCAAAATCCAGGGATAATCCGTTTGGTTCTGGGACCCAGACATCTTTAAAACAGTTCGCGTCCAATCCGTCAAAATCGAACGATACAATAAACTTTTTGTCGCCGATGCGGTTGCGAACTTCCCTGAACGCGGCATCCCAATCGGATTTAGTTCGTAATTGTGAAGGCGTCCTGTAAAAAATATTTTTTTCTTTGACGAATTTTATTTCAGATGGTTCGAATGACCGCGAACCAAAATAAAACAAGTTTTCTGGTTTCAGAGCAGGGTGTTTCTTTTGTAGTCTTAACCAACGCGTATCACCTTCGCCCAACAGGTGCCGAACATTTGTCCCGTGTGGGGCACCAGATGCCTCTTTGCGGGAAGATTCTGGTGTGTGGATATCCAGGTGGGCGTCAAAATAGACCAAACACAAATCTTCGTTTGGGTACATGTCAGCAATCGCCGCAAAATGTGAAAAATTCAGACTGTGGTCACCACCAATAAAAATATGTTTTTCGTGTGGTGTGTTTGAATAGACTTTTTTGTGCACATTCAATGCATCGCCAAATCTGTCAGACATACAATCAGATTCGCTGATTGGGTCTGCGCTGATAATTGTCCAATTTGCGTTTGGAAACATTTTTTGAATTGCGCGTGGCGCCAATGCTGGCCCACCGTTGATAACATGTGCCGTGGCGCCACGGCTGTATTCCGCACCGATAAATTTAATCATGATAACTCTCTATAACACTTTCGGCGGCGCCCTGAATTCTTTGCAAACTTTTTTCGTATGTTTCGCAATCACGCGCGATTTCAGATTTATACGCATCGCGCAAATTGCTGGACATATAATAGCATGCGCGTAAATGTTGAACGCAATAATCGTGTCCAATGTTAAAAGCGTTTTGACCGCGAATGCGGCTTTCTGTGTCTGCCCATTCTATATTCAGTGCGTTGTCGATATTTACCCATGGGTTGTCGTTTGTATAACCGGCAACAGTTTTATCCCAATAGTCTTTGATTTCGTCGCTGTCCAGGTTCGCATCATATTTCATACGAATGATTTGTTGAATCAAAGAATCGATTTTGTTTTGATATTTTGCATCTATTTGCGCCAATTTAGAACTGCAATAACAGCGATTGTATGGTGTGTCTTCGCGACGGCAATAATTTTCCATACATTCTTTGTAATCTGCAAAACAACGTTGAGACGATGGGCGCGCAGACGATGTGTTCGTGTAATTTGCAGTGGTGCGAACAGGGTTTGTATTTCGTATTATGACATTTGGATTTATTCCGCTGCGTACTGGGGCGGTTGCTGCGCGTGCGGTTGTGTTTGTACGACGAACCACGCGTCGTGCCGGGTCAGATGTGTTATTAGTCGCCACGCGTGCAGAACCACCAGAATTGGTTGAACGCGGAACGACACTGCGGCGCGCGGCAGTGGCAGATGTATTTGTTGTTGCAGAAATGTTTTTTGCATTTGTGTTTGTTTTTGTGTTGTTTAACACATATGGATATACATCGCCATGTGATGTGATTGTGTTAAATTTTTTTGGAACATAATTATTCACAGCCATCGCATTTGTGACGGTCAGAAAACACAAACCAAAAACCAAGAATCCTTTTTTCATATTTTCATTGTAGATATTTTAGTTGATTTATACAAGTATATTTTTATCGTAATTTTTGTATCAAATCTTGTAATGTGTTTGCCATTCTGTCTTTTTCAGAAGTGATAATTTTATTTGATGGCACTTTCCAATCAATGTTGATTTCTGGGTCATCATATCTGATTCCAAATTCAGATTCTTTGTTATACACATTGTTAACCTTGTAAGCAAAAACAGCTTCATCGCTTAAAACAGAAAAACCATGCAAGAAATTGCGTGGGATAAATAATTGTCTTTGGTTTTCATCAGATAATTCAACGGCTAGGTGTTTTCCAAAAGTTTTTGATTCTGGGCGAACGTCTACTGCAACATCCAGAACGCGACCCGATAAAACGCGAACCAGTTTTGCCTGACTGAATGGTGGCAATTGCATGTGCAATCCACGGATAACACCGTATGAAGATTTTGATTGGTTATCTTGGACAAAGCGGGCAACAATGCCATTTTTTATAAATTCATTTTCATTATAACTTTCGAAAAAGTACCCGCGTTCATCACGAAAGATTTTTGGTTCGATAATATAAACACCATCAAGGGCTGTTTTTATAAAATTCATGATATAAATCCTTTGGTTTATTATCAGATTAAAATATTTTCTTTATAAAATAAAGCCAAAAAATTATCTGTAAATTGGTTCGGCTGGGATAACATGACATCCGTTTTTTCGTTTCAGGTCAATTGAATTTTTGTACCCATTTCTTATATCTGTTCCGTGTTCGCGTTTGTATCTGTCTGCGACTTTCATAAGGAATTTTTCCCGCGCATCCATCCAGTCATTATGTATATCACCGTTGTAATTATTTACAGCCTGTATCATTTCTGCGTCCACGGGCGATGTTTTTTTGGGTAAACCTAAAAACACACGGAATTGTTGCATTGCTGTGCCGGTACCGCTGCCCATGGATGCCAAGAATATATCTGTGGCGATAACGTCTGGTAATTTGTCCAGTTTTTTTGGTTTCCAATATTGGTTATAATATACATCTTCTGCTTCGGCGCGTGAACTAACGCGGACCCCGGAACATTCGCTTATGCCATAGCATGTATAACCGCATTTATCACCTTTGATTTTGCCACAGCCACCTTCTTTTCTGAATACAGAAATCAACCCTTTTTCAAATGCAGGGTGTATATTTTCGTATTTTCCGGTTGTAAAAATTTGGTTCGGCAATTTTGAATGAACGCGTGCAGCCGGATAACAAGAACCCCCGACCACAAAATTATTTTTTACCACCGGTCCGCCACCAATGGTTTTGCCTGTATATGATGTATTGTGGGGCGGTTGTTGTTGTGTTTGCGGTGGCTGCTGTGTGCTCTGCTGCTGCTGCTGTTGTTTGTTGGGCGTGACGGGTTGTTGTTCAGGAACACTTATCTGCGTTTCAGGACAAGTTATGGTATCATCTGGATATTTTGCACAATATTCATTATGTGGTAAATCTTTTCTGTCTGCTGCTTGTTGTTGGTTTTCTGCCTCTATCTGGGTAATTATTCTGTCAGTGTAAAATTCTTCGCCTGGGACAATGTTTAATTCCTGGTACGCCTTTTTGTCCATCAGCGGTATATATCCTTGGCGTGCGACTTCCACGCGGGATTTAAAGGATAAATCTTGGAAAGTTTTCGGGAAACCGGTCGCTGATAAATCGGCATGCGCGGGGACACATACGCTGGTTATAAATGCAAGATATAATATTTTTTTCATGTTGTATATTTTACCACGAAAAAGGGGAAACGCATAATGTTTTTTGTTGCCCCAGGTAAAAGTTCGGGATTTTGTGCTATAAGAATAAAATCCTTTGACAAACAGCTTGTTTGTATTATTCTGTGTTCCCGACAGTCACAAAAGGGGGACGGTATGAATGGATACATCGGATGTTCAAAAAAAGATATCGAAGATTTGATTGAATCGGTCAACGCGCCGGGCGTCACTGTTAAACGCGCAAATACGGCAAAAAAACAATCTGGTGTTGTATATCGTTTCATGAAAAACGGCAAAAATATGTTTGCGTTGTGCAGTGTCCAGGATTGTGCCCAGTTGGCAATAATGCGTGGCACAAATATTTCTGATTTATTGTGCGCTGGTGATGACGGGTACAGAAAGGCGTGTGTTTTGTATCAACTGGCTGAAAAAATGTATGAAATGCAATCGTTTGACCCTAAACAGAATTTAATTGCGAAAGTTTCCGCGCGTGTGAAATAGAATATTCTGGAAACCTATTAGCAGTGACACGCGCTTTTGTCATAGGAATATGTTTTTTTGCAAAATTATAACTCTGCTTTTATATTTAATAATGATTGTTGAATAAAAAAGGAAGCAGAGATGAAAAAATTATTACTGGGTTCCACTTTATTGTTGATAGGGTGTGACAGTTATTATGATACTGCACATTCAGATGTTTATTTGACTTCGCCTGCAGGTCAGGAACAAAAAATAGGCAGCGTTTCTTTTAAGGATACAGAATCAGGACTGTTGGTGGATGTTGATTTGCAAAATCTGCCGGCGGGGGA
Source organism: Candidatus Enterousia sp. (assembly GCA_045606425.1). GTDB lineage: Bacteria > Pseudomonadota > Alphaproteobacteria > Rs-D84 > Rs-D84 > Enterousia. Next base: position 558 of record JAZURV010000007.1, on the reverse strand, counting down.
ACACGGTTTCCATATCCATGAAAATCCGGATTGTGGTGCGATGGCTGGCGCAGACGGTGTTGTGCAGGCTGCACTGGGGGCGGGCGGACATTACGACCCAGATAAAACTGGACACCATTTGGGGCCAAATCAACAAAACGGACACAGGGGTGATTTACCGGTTCTGACGGTCGCACCAGACGGTACGGTTAAGGCATCGTTCACTGTTAAAAATCTGCGTGTTAAGGAAATCAAAAATCGTTCCATTATGGTTCATGCAAATGGGGATAATTACAGTGATGAACCTGTTGCGTTGGGTGGCGGTGGTGCACGAATTGCGTGCGGGGTTATCAGATAATGAACTGATTTAGTGTCGTTGACAGTCTGGCGTATCCTTTCGCCAGCGGGTCGAACCTTCTTCCCGAATGTTCTTTGAATCCTTTCGCACCGACCTAAGCAGAAAATTAAAACCGTCCATATGGACGGTTTAAATTTTCTGGTCGGGGCGAAAGGATTCGAACCTTCGACACCTTGGTCCCAAACCAAGTACTCTACCAGACTGAGCTACACCCCGAAACG
>JAZURV010000006.1:0-100325 GCA_045606425.1 Candidatus Enterousia sp. | reverse complement strand
ACGCGGCATGGCTGGGTCAGAGTTTCCTCCATTGCCCAATATTCTTAGCTGCTGCCTCCCGTAGGAGTCTGGACCGTGTCTCAGTTCCAGCGTGGCTGATCGTCCTCTCAGACCAGCTATGGATCATCGCCTTGGTAGGCCATTACCCCACCAACAAGCTAATCCAACGCGGGCACATCCATCACCGATAAATCTTTCCCCTTGCGGGCGTATGCGGTATTAGCGTTCGTTTCCAAACGTTATTCCCCAGTGAAGGGCAGTTTCCCACGCGTTACTCACTCGTGCGCCACTAACTTCAGAATGGCAAGCCACTCTGTCATCCGTTCGACTTGCATGCCTAAGACCTGCCGCCAGCGTTCGTTCTGAGCCAGGATCAAACTCTCAAGTTCTAAAAAAAACTTGTAATTTAAGTCCTGTGCATTTAACAAAGCTGACTTTAATCAGTTCGTCTTTACATATTATATATATTCGCAAGACAAGTTTTTTAACGAGGTTATATTTTAACCTACTACCTGTCTAGGATATGCACATTTGACTTAGTCAAAGTTTGGATATTCCAAATTCAACTGTCTGCATATCTCTTCTTGAACAGATTTTTGAATTATCAAAAATCATTTTGATGAGCTGCTTTTATTAACAATGTTGTGATTTCTTAATCACTGAATTTCAGAGGTTAGAACTTTTTATCTATACGGTCCCAACTTAAAGCCCGGTTATTATGTGTTCGAAGTCTGAAAAAGTCAAGCGATTTTTCAAAAATAATTTTCAAAAAATCCGAAAAAAATTCAAAATCCGCAGAAAACCGGCATTTTATCCCATGGATTTTTTTTAATTTTTTTCTGGCGCCGGTAAAAAAAGCCCAAAAACCGATTCGGAAAGCGCCGATTCGAAACCGAATCGAACGATTCGCACAAAAAACCGCCCGTGGGCGGTAATTTCTAGAAACGATACATAAAGCCAATCTTTACAATCGGATAATAATCGACTTTGTCCATTTCTTCTTTGGCCTCTGCCAAGGCTTTGGCTTTGGCTTCTTCGAATTTAGTTTCGATTATACCGGTTATGTCTTCCGGGGTTCCACTGGTTATATCTTTCAATCCGTCGGTTGGAACATTCAAATCAACATTTGCATGATTGTCTGCGAAAACAACACCGGCGTCCACGAACAATTTAAACCCGTGAAAGATTCCTAAATCAAAACCACCACCCAGGTAAGGCCCATTATATTTCCAATTCACAGAAGATTTTCCACGCATTTCATTTCCGTCATATTTATACTTTCGTCCGCCCAATTCAAATTCTATTTCACCTATTTTTCTGGTTCCCAAAATATCAGCACTCATATCCAGGTTCCCGGTCATATAACCACCACTGATACGCAAGCCACCCAAAAACCATGTATCACCGAACGGGTAAAAATCAACCAACGCACCAATATGTTTAGCATTTATATTTACATTATTTACCTTCAAATTATCGTCGATTTTAATTCCGTCATCACCGATGGTGCTGTTTATACTTCTGTTTAATCTGTTTTTAATTGGTGAATAACTTGCAAAATCTAAACGAACACCGAATCGTTTCCACCAGAAAGAATCAAACTTTTTATTGTTATAACCGACAAATGCATTTAAACCAGATGTTGCCGACACCCCGATTCCCAACTGTAATCCGTGTGGGAATTTTGTTTCAGGATTGGAATATTTTGTTTGCGATTTAACAATTGGCTGTTCGAATTGTTTCGAATATTGTTCAACAACAGCAGATTCGTTCGTCGCTGTTTCCGCAACAGGCAGGGTTTCTGCATTCGTTGCGAACGCTGGAAAAACTAAAACAGACAATACTGATACGATGGAAATTTTTTTCATATTTTATCCTTTTTAAGAATCTATTCACATTATAAAGTTTTAATACAATTCACACAACAATAAAATTTTTGTTTAAAAGGGGGCTTTTTTGTGATAAAATTAGTCTTATGAAAAACAAAATTTCTTTTTTGGCGATAATAGCCTTTGCGTTGAATGCAAATTGTGTTCGCGCATCTGAATGTGTTGATGACGAATGTGAATTGACACCGATTGAAATATCAGAAAATGTTGAAACATACGAAGTGTTGGCACCTGTGCAGTACACTGTCGATTGGATTGAACCGGTTATGACAGAAAGCATATGCGAAATCGCAAACACATGCGAACACGATTATAACTGTCCATTTGACAGTAAAGAGGCCTGTGCAATTTGGTATAAAAAACCGGCATATAAAACAGCCGTCGCACCACGCACACCACATCTGAATCCGGCGTTGGTTGACAACATGATATATTCACTGTATTCGTATGACGAAATAAATGCGAACAATCCAGATATGGCACCGTTGGTTCAAAGATACAAAATGCTGATGAATGCCAGCGACGCATGTTGCACTGCCGGTATCGTATATAAAATGCGTCAAAACGGGGCAGACGACGGTGATGTTTACGAATTCTTGAAAGACGATGCGAATCGGTTTGCTGTGACTAAACGGTGCATGGTGATGTCTGACGAAGATATTACATCTGGTTATTCACGTGGGGTCACCGGTCAAATGGTCGCAGATGTTCGCAACGCGTGTTTATGCAAAAACAAACAGTGGTTTAACACACTGTTGCAGCCATTTAACGATATGTACTATCGCGTACCAGATTTTGCGGAAAGTGCGTTTATGTATTCATATATCGACGGCATGGGACGCGAAATAAATGTTTCTGTGAATGAAGATGTGCAAAAGGCAATTGGAACATTAAGTTATTGCCCGAAATAATATAAACAAAAACCGCCAAAATGGCGGTTTTATTAAAAAACAAATTCAGTGATTGTATTTTTTCCGATAACATGCTATAATTAAAAATGAATTCCATAGGGATATGGGGTTCGGGTCTTTCAAACCCAGTATGTGCGGTGCGAATTGCATCGTGATCCGATTTTGAATGATGCGTTCGCATCGTTAATGCCTGACTTTATATGGTTGGGTGTCCGTCGTTATAAAACAGGGTGCAAACCCAAAAGCGCGGGATCTTCACATGCTGATTTGAAAACGCCCGACCACCAGTTTCCTTGGTGGTTTTTGTTTGTTACAAACAGGGGAAGGGAATGAAAAAATTATTTATCTTGGTTGTATCTGCGATTATTTTCGCCTTTCAGGCCATGGCTTGTGAAACAAATGAAATCGATGTATTGGGTGATGGCACACAATGCGAAACATCAAAGTTTGAATTAACAACAACTTCCACAGATAGTTTTCAGTTTAAAATGTCTGCAACTGGAATTTTTTATGTTGATTGCGGAAACGGCGGAACGCTGATAGACAGCAACAATAACGATCTTGGTAAAATAATTTCGCGTTCCGAAGTGACAGAAGCGACATATACTTGTTCGTGGAATGATGCCAACACACAAATCGTCCGGTTTAGTGGATCAGCAACAGGGTATAACACAGATCATAATATTGCAGCGATAAGTTTTTGTATTACAGGATCAAGCACTGAAACAAATTCACCAAAAGTTTCATCAATATCTGGTTCTGTTGGTGCAATATTTTCAACATTGGGACAAACAAATGGTCAACAGCCACGATTCGTTTCAACGTTCAACAAAACAAATATAACAACAATACCCAAAGGATTATTTGCTGGTATAACGGGCAGCATTGATTATATGTTTGAAGCAACATTCGGAAGATGTGCTAATTTGTCGTCTATACCAGGAAGTTTGTTTCAAAATATAACATCAAATTCAAACAGTCATAATTTATTCTTAAATACATTTTTTGAATGCACAAGTTTAACAACTATCCCGGCAGGTCTTTTTGAAAGCATAACTGTTGCTGCCCCATGGATGTTTGCTTACACTTTTTATAGGTGTTTGAAATTAAATACTATTCCCGAAAATCTTTTTTATAATCTCACTAATGTTGCAAGCGATTTATTTAACGCTACCTTTCGTGATTGTTCGGATTTAAAATCAATCCCGGAACATTTGTTTGTTAATATCAAGGGAAATGCCAGTTCTTTATTTAGAGACACATTTCAAGATTGTGTCAAATTGTCATCGATACCTGAAAATTTGTTTTCCGGAATAGTCGGGACCGCAAATTATATGTTTCAAGGAACTTTTCAAGGGTGTACCAAATTATCCTCAATACCAGAAAATCTTTTTTCCGGCGTATATGGTGCAGCACAATATATGTTTGCATTAACATTTAAGGACTGTAGTTCATTAACAAAGATTCCAGACAATCTGTTTGCAGGGGTTTCTGGTGCTGCGAATTCCATGTTTAGTCAAACATTTTATGGTTGTTCGAATCTTGGGGGGTATATTCCCCCATCTACATTCAAAGGTTTAATCGCAAACAACCATCCGACCGATAATTATATGTGGTATTATACTTTTGAACGAACTCTATTGGCACTAGCCTGTCCGTCAGGAACCGTGCAATATATTACCGGATACGAAGATTATTGGGGTGGCAAAGTTTCTTGTGTTGATGAAAATTTAACTTGTGATGCGGGGGAATATTTTGTTGCACATGGTTATGAATGTACACAATGTCCTGAAAATTCATATTGTCCGGGCGGAACTTACCTGTACAGCGAAAGCCTTACCCAGGGTATTACCGCGTGTGCAACGGGGTATCATTCTGCGGCTGGTTCGGTCAGTGTTGCAGATTGTATCGCAAATCTAATCAACATAACTTGGGATCATGCAGATTCATCAGATATAACCGCCAACAACGCGGGCAGCGTCACATATGGTGGCGATATTCGCACACCTGTCAAGGCCCAACATATTAATGGTAAAATCTTTACCGGTTGGGTATTTAATGAACCAAGCGGGAACTAAAGCCGAGAGCAGATTCCGCCCCATGGGGGGCGGAATTATTATTTCTTTGAAACCTGGGATTTAACCCACGCATAATGACGGAAAAATTCTATGCCCGGGCCCGCAGGATTTCCCATCCATTTTTCACCATTTGGGATAGAACGAAAAACACCACTGTTTGCACCGATTTCAACATCGTCACCAATTTTTAACCCATTTGAAATTCCAACATGACCCCCCAACAATGTCCGGTCACCAATTGTTGTTCCGCCGGCAATACCAACGCCAGATGCCAAAAAGCATTCGCGACCGATAATAACACCGTGTGCAACCTGGCAAAGGTTGTCTATCTTGGTTCCATCGCCAACAACGGTATCTGTCATCGCACCACGGTCGATACATGTATTTGACCCAACCGAAACACGATTGCCCAACACAACGCGTCCAGTATGCGGTATAAACACATTTTTGCCGTTCTGACGCGTATAACCGAACCCGTTCTTACCAATTACCGCATTTGCATTTATCACGCAATCTGACCCGATTGTGGCGTTTTCTATGTGGGCACCAGAATAAACGACTGTATTCGCGCCCAAAACCACATTACGACCGATAAAGGCACCAGGATAAATCTTGACCCCTTCTTCCAGGACGGCACCGCGTTCAACGGTGGCATATTGACCAATATAGTTCGTGCGTTTTTTGCGAAAAAAGACACCGCGTTCGACCGTCGCAAAATAAGACACCCCAAATCGTGGTTTTTCGGCATAAATCACACCCAAAATTTTGACTATATTTCCACGCGGGGAATCTGTGATTAAAAGTGTCGCGCCACTTGGTGCATTTTTGATTTGTTCGCGTTGCAATAAAATAACAGACGCACGTGTTTTCTGCAAAACTTCGATTGGCAAAATTTTAAAAGCATTGGAATTGCGTTCTGTGGAATAAAACGCCAATTGCCCAGGTTTTGCGTCTGCGATTGGGGCAACACCATTGACCACAACCCGTTCATCGCCCTGTAATTCCAGGCCGAATTTTTTTGCCAATTCCCCGGCAGTTATTTTAATTCCGCGCGGGCCGAAAATTTTACGCAATAAATCTTTCATTGTATTTCCTTTTGTGCTGGTTGGATTATAGAAAGAAAGATTGCGAAAGGCAATTGTTTTATTTATTCCACGCCGGGGGGCGAATAAAAAAACCGCCCGATGGGCGGTTTTATTTATTCAACCGTAAAGCTTATCACATCGCCATAGGTTCCAAGTTCTTCGGTTCCCAAGTAGCATTGGATATGTTCACCGATTTCTTCCATCCAGGCGGCGACTGCTTCATTTGCAGCGTTTTCATATTTAGCCTTTTGGACAGACCGGGTTATACCCGCACCCAGGGCACCTGCAACCAAAGTACCCGCCCCAGCAGAAACCCAATTTATAGTATTTTTCTTTTTGCTGCTGGTCTGTGCTTCTGTGCAAGCCTTGTCAATTTTTGCCAAATCAGCATCGATATCACGTTTGCTGGCTGTTGATTCATATGTTGTGACAACCCTTAACCGTTCTGTTAGAACTTTGGGCTTGTCACACTTTTCCTTGCAGTTTTTGTCTTTGCACGAATTTTTGCACGCAGCCTTTGCGCCATTCTGCAAATCTCCTACAATATTTACTTCGGTATCGCTTGCTGGTTTTTCAGCAATCATTGTCCTCAAACGATAAATATAAGAACCACACGGATATTCTTCCGATTCCGACCCTTGGCATTCGCCCGTGTCTTCCATTGCTTTTATAAACACATCCACAGCTGCCACATCGTCAGTATTATATCTATATACTGCCTGTTGCCCCAATTGGTCTTCATAGAAAATCGAGATATCGTCAACATCTGCGCCGGCATCACGGGCCTTGCGTAACGCATCGTTGGCAAGTCTTATTTTTTCAGAACCTTTCGCATTCAGAGCCTTTGAAACAGCAGTTGAACAAGATTCTATGTCTTTCTTGCTGGTACCGCCAAGCAAACCTTTGTTCTGGATTGCGTTCGCACCAAAATACGACGCAACACCGCCAACCAATGCAGGTGCAACCGTGCCCCATGCAATCGCGATTTTTTCTTTGTCTGAACCTTCGCCGGCTTTTTCGCGGGCTTCTGTTGCGACAGCATCTGTTATCTTGTTCAATGTTTTTTGGTCAATCCAGGAACCACATGTGAATGCATCGCCAACTGCGAAATATGCGGTTGCTTTGTCCCCCAGGGCGTCCTGAATCGCTTTATCGTCAGATGTCACGGTTATACGCGCACGACAGAACGAACCATACAAATCATTTGACGCCATGAATTGGTTTGTGGTCAATCCCTTCATATTATAATTCTTTGGGATTTTGTTACCCTTTAATTTCACCCACATAAATGTCGAACCGTTATCAGACGAACCACGGATTCCGCCATTGTTTTGTGCCAAACAAATATTTTGTTCTTTGGTCAATTTAGCGTTATATTTCGCCTGGGCTTCGCGTTCAACATCTGCCAATAATTCCTGGAACAATGTTTTACCCGCGTTTTCCAAAACGAATTCAGCGTTGCTTTGATACACTGGTTCTGTATATAAACAACCGTCTTCGTCCATTACGCCATTACAAGAATCATTTATTGGTTCTGCGCGGTCGTATGCAACACAGTTGTCTTTCATTTGTGCTTCTTGACTTGAAATCGCACACGCAATCAAGACATCGTTTGCATTTTTGTTGATTTGTGTTGTGTTTGCACCCAACCAACCGGCACGAACCGTACCAGTATCCCAACTGTCATTGTCCTGGGAAACGCGCCAATCAGCCGCCGCTACTTTCAAATGTTCTTCGCAAATAGATGCGTTTTTAACTGTATCCATGCACAAACCGATAACAATATTATAATCCATAATACCGCCCATTTTGTTCATGCTGCGGTCCAGTTTCGCCGAACCTGTGTTATATGTGCCCGCAACGATATCTGTACGATTGCGATAGCAATTTTCATAATCTTTGCCACACAAAGATTTTACACAACCCAATGCAACCGTTTGGCATTGTTTTTTCATATTTTCAATCGCTGCATCATTATAAGATGTCGCCAATGTCGCATTCAACGATGCAACAACACCGATTGGGTCGTCGCCTGTCGCGTCCGCAGGATACAAAGTTGTGAAAACGCTGTTTTCTTCGTTCATATATCCGGCATACAAATCGCCCTTGCTTAAAACTGCTGCGTATTGGCAATTTGCATCTGTATCAACAATTGCACGACATGCAGATTTAACCTCTTGATACGATTTTGGTGATGCCGTCAAATTCACAGAACCATCAGCCTTACGCGATTGTTTATAGCAAACCGAACCAATCCCCGAACCACAAGAACGCATCGCACACGATGAAATTGTGTCGATACATTTTTCCTGTAATTTGGCATCAAATTTATCTGTAATTTGTTTAATTTTATCGTCCAATGCCGCAAAACGACCAAATTGACCGCCGTACATATCATTAAACACTTCGTCAACATTGTCTGGGTCCGTCAAAACAGATTCTTTGGTCACAGGCTTTGCCATCACAGTCATATAACAATATCTGTTCGAACCAATTGTCTGTTTGCATTCCTGACGGATATAGTCAGCAACCTCACGTTTAGTTGTAATTTTAGAAATTTCCATTAAATCCTGGGTTGTGACAGCACGACCACCATTTGTCGCGTCTGCAATTCTGATTAAAATTTCAGGTCTGTCGACGATACATTTATTTGGATTCTTTGTGCACGCATTCAGGATACATTGATCTGTCACCTTGTTACAGGTTGCAACCGCGTTATTCACCGCCAATGCCGAACCTTCGGTAATCAGTTCAGCCAAACGCGAATTTCCGCCCGGCAACAAAGATGACGCCCCAGTCACCGAACCAAATAATTCGGTTTTGCCATCTGTCTGGCAACGCGCCAATGTGGAATCACATGCCAGCGCCTGTTTTTTGAATTCTGTGTTATCTGTACACAATTCGAAATCTGCGCCACAAACATTTTCTTTCTTTAAACATGCAGTGTATTTTTTAACACACTGGTCTGTTGACAACCGGTTTTCAATTTGTGCCGCTGTCACCATTTGCCCCAAAACACTGCCCGCTGTGGGATATGTGTACGCGGTCACTTCGCCATTCGCATTCGTTGTGGCAGATGTCGCAATCGCATTCAAATCAGATGTTCCAAACAAAGAATTACGACCCGCCGCACTGCATTGGGACAAAACATTCAAACATGTTGGCATTTTTGCATGCAGTAAAATGCCCGTCGTACAATCTTCAAATCCAGAACCACAGGTATCATTACCCTTGATACACGCAGTGTAATTGTCGATACAATCAACATCTGCCAAATAGGTTGTTGCCGAACCATTCACAACAGCCCCCGTCGTCGAAGTCGAATTCGCCATAATGTACCCAGCAATCGACGGCAGACGCGGCGATGTCCGTGATACCATTCCGACACGCGATGTGGCCGCCAAAGCCCCAGGAATTACAGCAATTGCAGACAATAAACCAAATGTTTTGATGATGTTTTTCATCCCCTTTCTCCATTTTTACTTATGTTTATTTTATCATACAACATAAAATAATAAAAGCAAAAAATGAAGTTATTCGCAGGGAATTTTTATTCGGCGTCCAGAATTTCTTTCAATTCAATCATGTCGTCTGGCAGTGCCGCTTTGAAATGCATTTTTTCGCCAGTTATCGGATGCACAAATTCCAGAATTTCTGCATGCAACATCTGACCATTGTGGGATTTTAAAAATTCCAATAATTCGGGGTCTTTTACCGAACCAATATGATTCTTTTCGCGCCCATAAAGCGGGTCGCACAAAACAGGAAAACCATGTGCAGACAAATGAACCCTGATTTGATGCGTGCGCCCAGTCATCAGTGTACAACGAAACATCGAAATCCCTGGTCGCGTCCAGGCGTCCATAACATTCACAATTGTGTGTGCCGGTTTGCCACCTGTTTTAACCATACTCATTTTTTGACGATTGCGCGAAGAACGGGCAATATTCCCAGTAATTTCTGCACCGCCCCATGTTGGAACACCCCAAACAAACGCAACATATTTTCGTGTCAAATCATGCGCAGAAAAAATCTTGACCAAACCGCGATATGCCGCGTCAGTTTTAGCAAAAACCATCGCGCCACTGGTATCTTTGTCCAAACGATGAACCACCCCCGGACGCGTCACCCCGCCCAGCGCAGATAAATTCGTGTATGCCAATAAATTCTGAACCAATGTTCCAGTCTTGTTCCCGGCACTGGGGTACATCACAACCCCACGCGGTTTGTTTATCACGATAATATCATCGTCTTCGTATAAAATTTCCAAATCAAAATCTGTCGAAATATTATCGCGCGCAACATCTGAGTTTTTTTCGGAAATTTCCACAATAAATTCATCGCCCAGTTTTGTTTTTTCTGACAATTTCAGTGGGCGATTATCCGCGCGTGTTATTTTAAATTTTTGAATTTCACTGCGCGAAAATTCAGGCATTTCATTCGCCAGAAATTTGTCTGTGCGAACGCCAATATTATTTTCATCAACCAAAAATTTTCGTATATCTGACATTATCTGCGTTCCGCCCAATCTGGTCCCTGTTCGCATTTTGAAATATCGATTGTAAAATTGCGATTGCCGTCAATCGGACATGTCAAAATACCCTTTGTCCGCGCCTGGGTCGCGTTTTCGTCTGCGTTGCGCCATGCAAAAGAAATTGTTTCTGGTTTATATACACAGACCAAACGCAAATGTCCCGACATTTTTCCACGCGGCGATAACCAGACACGAACGCTGTCCGCTTCGCCATAGCACGGGAAAGAATCAAGGTAATATAATACCAAACCATCTTTGACCAACGCTTTGTCGGTTCCCTGAACCGTACCAGTGTACTGATTCAGTGTTAAACCTGTCACCGCAGCCCAATCAACAGTTGTTGAAAAAACACTGACACGCGGTCCAGGTAATGGTGCAGGGGCGGGTGGCACAGTGTCTGCAAACGCAGAACAACACAATGCAGATAAAACTATTGCGGAAAATAATTTCATTTTGATTCCTTTAATTCAACAGACAATCTTTTTACCTTGGTCGGGTCAACCGATAACATGTGGTTAAATGTCACTGTCGTTTTGCCTTCCAATAAAGTCGCAGGTGGCATAAATGCCTGGCGCGACAAAACATTCCCATTCGCATCGTATGAAATAATTATTATGTTCGGCAATCCATATATATCCTTGGTCGTGTTCGTTATATCCCCAGACACAAATATACGATTGTTCCCGTTTTCGTCCACGATGGTATGAATGTTCTTTTCGTCTATGCGTGTGACCAGGGGCTGATTTTTCTTTGGCCCAGCCACATTCACAATCGCGACGAACGAAAATATACACGCAGCAATAAACGCGCAAATTGCAGCAATAAATTTTATTGTTGTTTTCTGTAAAATCGGTACACGCGGTGTCCAAACATGACCACAAACCGCGCATTTCACAGGTGTGTTCGGTGCGCGTTCCAGGCTGTATTCTGTTTTACAATAATCACATGTTATTTTCATACAAAAACCCTTTGTTTATCCATTTTTATACCATAAATTATTACAAATTCAACAATTCATATTTTGCACGAATTTGCGTCTGGATAGTGTTGATTGCGTTTATATAATCTGCGACAGTCGCATTCGCGTTCGCCGCCACACCACCAAACACAGTTGTCGCAACGGTTCCGCGCACAGATTCATTTGCCACAACAAAGGCCGCCATACGCGATAATTCTGGGGAATTTATATCTGCAAAACGCGCCTTTTTATTTTTAATATCCCAATAAAAAGACGAATCTTTGGAATCCTGGATTTTATCCGAAATGTTTAATTGTGGTGTCACAGAACCGGTATAACCAACAGATGCGTATGTTGCAGTTATGCGCCCCATCACCAAATCTACATCACCAATCACCCGTAAAGCAGACGGTTTGCCCGATGTATTTGTTATACCAAATCCACCCAGCGTCAGTGTGTTCGTATATAAATCGTTTGTATAAAAATATGAAAATTTTGCTGAATCCGCCAACGACAATGTCCCGTTTACATTTAAATTGCGCGAATCCGCAGTCAACGCACCATTCACAACCGCACTGTTCGCCGTAAAGACAGAATCTATGGTTGAACGGTTTGCAAAAACCAATGTCCCAACATCCAGTTTTCCAACCTTTAACTTTTCATCAAACTGTGCCTTTGACGCGTCCAGAAAACGCAATCCGCGAATATCATGACCGTCCAGATTCAATGCAGATTGCATCGTTGCATCGTTTTCGTTTTCAGATGGCAGGCGCCATAAATATTCCGCGTTTCCGCGTTTGACATTTGTTGTACCAACCAGACCCTTGGCATTTTGCAAACCAAAATCTGCTGCCGACCCGTGGAACGCACCAAAACCACCATATGTGACATTTCCTTCGACAAAGCCAAATTTGCCACCGCCTAAATTTACTATTTCACGTGTTCTGATTGGGGTTATTTCTTGATTATTCAAAATAACAATTCCCTGCAGGGTCGGTTTGCCCTTGTTATCCGCAGATTTCAAAATGCGCAACTGATAATCGTTGGCGTATGTCTGGGCGATATATTCTGGCAGCCCATAATTTACCAAATCAGCAATTTTTATACGCGATATATTTTTACCTGTGGGCCGCATAAGTTCGTTTTTGTTTTCCACAATATATCTTTCCAGCGCACTTTGCACATTTTCCATCTGTTTGCTTATCGCCACATTTTTAGCACGCAGCACAGCCGATTGCTGGTACCGAAAAACAAACGGAATTATTATTGCCGCCAATGCGATTGTCATCATCAGTTCAACCAACATTCCACCGCGTTGTGTATTGTTATAAAAAAATCTGTTTTGTTTTTTCATTATCTTGTCTGCCAATCTTTATCTGTTATTTTTCTGAATTCGTCTGAATCTGGAACAGGCGGTATTGACGCACGCGACAATATCAGTTTCGAAAAAGATGGTGGCGTCAAAGACGGGAACACCCAATTACCAATTTTTAATGGTGCGGTTCCTGCCAATAACAATTCACCAGATACTGTTATCCCAAAGTTTTCAAAAAACACCAAATCCGTCACAGACAAATATGGTGTCAAAAGTTTATTCATCGATATTCCGCTGAACCCAGTAATACTGCGACTGCTGGTTGATTTCAAAATTAAATTGCCGGCAACATTTACACTGTTTCCGATTGTTGCACGGTCAACTATCAGTCTGCCATTTGTGGTATATTTATCACCATTTAATTTGTCGGCCTTTATCGTACGAAAACCATTGGTATCGCCTGTGACACGCATACTGGAGATATTTATACTTTCAGAATCCATATTCGCGCCAGACGAAAAATACACATTGTTCGCATCAACAACATCTGATTCCAGAAAAACCGCATCTACATCTGTTATTTTTGCCGACAATGCATCAACATCTGAAACATTATAAACATTAAAATTATTCATATGCAGATTACGAAACATTTTGTTTAATTCGTCTTCGCCCATGGTGCCACGATGTAAAAATCTGGTTTTATCTGCACCTTCGAAATCATAGGAAATTCGATAAATTAAATCACCGACATAAAAATCTTCGGGGGCAGACACAGCCCAACTTTGTGAATACGCAATTCCATCTTCGCGGACAACTGCGGCGTCTTCGCCAATTTGTTTCGCAATATTCGCAGTTCGGTAATCGCCAGAATCTAAATCTATGGCCAAATATACATCAACTATCGATGCACCGTTCACTTTGTATTTATCAACATAGACACTGTGCGCCATCGGTGATATTTTTTGTATATCTGTATCCTCTAATTTTATTTCAGCAACATCAGACCATTTGTCCTGGTTTACGCGAACATAATTTATAACATCATCGCGCAGACCCACAATTTCATTTGCACGCGCAATATCTTCTGATTCGCGCGACATTTCGATTATTTGGTTATACATGAATGGCGAAACAGCAATAACAACCGCGACAGCCAACACCACTTCGGTAATGGTTGCACCACGATTCGGGTTCGCGTTCAGTTTATCAAAATATTTTTTATATACAGTCACTGCGCCCACTTTGTAAACATTGTTTTATATTTATTCTTGATTCCAGTCTTTGCCAAAAAACATATTGGCAAATTATATTTTGTGCCAAAGATTTACTGTTATATGTCACATCTGTTTGTCCGATTATATCTTTGCAGGAAATCATTTTTCCGCTGGTATCTTTTGGGTCTGCGATAATTTCAAAAGAATCATTATTTATTGTGTCAATAAAAACATCAGGCAATAATGAAACCCCGGCTGGTCGAATATCTATCAACAAAGGCCCTGTCTGTCCGTCCAACAACCCATACGAAGTCTGGTCGCGCAACGATATGTTTGCTGCATATATGTTTTTGGCATAAACGCCCTTGTTGGTATTATAGGTCAAACTTTCAGGGTCAACATACACATCTTGACCGCGTGACGCGTCCAGGAACGAACCAATATCCAACCTGTCCACGGTAAAACTGAAATTATCCGCACGCAACGAACCACGAACCAACCAATCGGCGGGGCCTTCGAATCCTGTATGACCTTCTGTCATCGCAAAATCATAAACAGACGCAGCATTTGATTCAAAATTCCCCATCGTTCCAAACCTAGAAATCGTGCGCAGCGACGCCGAACCAGTATTTATTTCACCACGCGACAACGATAATGCCGCACCACCGTCCGCGCTTTGGAACACTGCCCTGTTTGCATACAAATCGGAAATTTTATTTTTATCCTTTCTGCTTTCTTCAACACCATACAGGGACAAAGTTGTGAATTGTGCACTTTCAAACGCGCCATTTCGCGCAAAGAAAACACCCGCTTTGTCAATACTGAAATCGTTCATGTCCAATTCGGACAAAAAACCAACATTTTCATCTGTTTCTTTTTTTGACACTATATCGCTGTACATAGTGTCCAGTGGGATATCAACTTCTATACTGTTGCCATTTGTTTTTGCATAGAAACCTATTCTGCGCGCCAATTCTGCCAATTGCACACGCGACATTTTTCCACCAGTGACACGAATAAAACCGAACAGCCCCCTTTCGTTTTTATCGATAACCAACGAAATATCTTGGTTAAAATATGTTTTTGGTACAAACCCCAATGGCAAACCATAACTTTCCAAAACCGAAACAAAATTGTCCTGGGTCAGTTCTTGTTTTTTATATGGCAATTTATCTTTTTCTTCGCGCAGATAAATACGCGCTGCACCATAAGCGGTTTCAATTTGTTCTGTGGCGGCATACATTTGCGCAGCCAAATCACGCGACGCAATGCGCGATGCAAAAAACGGCATAAACGCAAATACCAGCGTCAACGCTAATAATGCCTGCAACAAAAAATTACCGCTTTGTTTTTGCAAATGCCCCCTCCTATGAAGACAAGCATAGCAATTGAAAAAAATTATTGCAATCAGTTTTAAGATGTTTTATCATTTAAGCAGTGAAAGACAAATAATGAAATTTATTTCGTTGTTTGAGAATATTATTTCCACATAAAACATAAAAGAAAAAATATGCCAAGTAAAAAAAATCAAACATCTGTGGGTCAGATGATTCAGCGCTGTCATAAATGGCGTCAAAAAAGAAAACAATATATCGACCAGGCACGCCAAACCAGCGACGAAATCGAACGCGAACGCCTGTTGCAAACGGCCGAACATTATGGACGCATGGTGAACGAAGAACAGGTAAAAATCGATTCCCTGCGTGACCCTAAGGATAAAACACCTGTGACCGAAGAAACCCAGGATTCAGCAGAACAAAATGATTCTGGTGATGATGATGAAATGGGATTCCCAGATTTTATTGCAAATTTGAAATAATTCAGTCTGATTTTTATTGAAATCGTATATTTATTTGCTATGCTTTCACGCAAAGGAAGCATTATGGAAAATAACTATACAGTTCTGGCGCGCAAATACCGCAGTCAAGATTTTGAATCCCTGATTGGCCAGGATGTTTTGGTCAAAACATTGACCACCGCAATCAACACTGGTCGTATTGCACACGCCTATATTTTTACAGGAATTCGCGGAACAGGAAAAACCAGTACAGCCCGCATTTTTGCCAAGGCATTAAATTGTTTATCATCTGACCATGCAACATCTAAACCATGCGGCGTTTGCGAAAATTGTCGTGCGATTGCCGCAGGTCAACACATCGATGTTATGGAAATTGACGCGGCGTCACACACTGGCGTTGATAACATGCGCGAAATACTGGACGCGGCACTGTATCGCCCAACGAACGCCCGGTACAAGGTTTATATTATCGACGAAGTTCACATGTTATCAACCAGCGCATTTAACGCGTTGCTGAAAACATTGGAAGAACCACCTGCACATGTTATCTTTATCCTGGCAACCACAGAAATCAGAAAGGTGCCCGTCACGATATTATCGCGTTGCCAAAGATTCGATTTAGCACGCGTTCCAGTTGAAACATTAAAAAAACATTTTGCATGGGTTGCCGAACAAGAACACATTGAATTATCAGATGGTGCAAATGAATTATTAGCACGCGCCGCCGATGGTTCTGTGCGCGATGGACTGTCTTTGTTAGACCAGGCAATTGCCCAAACAGGTGGTCATGTTGACGAAGGCGCAGTTCTGGATATGCTGAAACGCACAGACCGCGGCACTGTGGTCAATTTCATGAAAACAGTTTTATCCGGCGATGTGAATGCTGCACTGACCAGGTTGGATGAAATCTATACCAACGGCGCAGATTTAACAATGCTGTTAAACGATATGATGGAATGGACCCATTGGGCAACCCGTATGTATCCGTCACTGCGATTGCAAGATGTGACTTCGTCACCTTATACCGCAGACCAACGCGAAACAATAAAAAAGATAAATGAAACAATTTCATTAAACACTTTATCCCGTATATGGCAGGTTATGGTCGCGGCAGTCCCTGAATTACAGGCATCAAACAACCAAAAACAATGTTTTGATATGTTGATTGTGCGTTTAATGCATATTGCAGACATGCCATCGATTCCGGAATTATTAAAACAAAATTCTGATGTTGTCGCACCGCAAAAGGCGCCCGAAAAACCAGTTGATGAAAAACCAAAATTTATGGAAATAAACAATTCTGATGAATTGGCGCGCGCACTGCAGGCTGGTCGTGAATTATTGTTGTATTCTTACTATACAACAAATTTGGAAATTACTGAATTTACAAACGGGAAAATCACATATTTCGACCGCAAAAACGATAAAGAATTTTCACAAAAACTGACATTGTGGTTACATAATAAAACTGGTAAAAATTGGACACTGGAAATAATCACAGAAGACCCACACCAACAAACATTGTCTGAACACACCAGGGCAGAGATAGAGGCAGACCCCATGGTCGCCAGTGCAATGGATTTATTCCAAGATGCAGAAATCGTAAACATATCTAAATAAAAACAAAGGCTAAAAAAATGAGAGAGGAATCAGGTCGTTCTTTAATTGAAATCATCGGTGTTTTGACCATCGGCGCAATTATGGTTTCCGGGACATATGCGATATAC
This sequence comes from Candidatus Enterousia sp., assembly GCA_045606425.1. Taxonomy (GTDB): domain Bacteria; phylum Pseudomonadota; class Alphaproteobacteria; order Rs-D84; family Rs-D84; genus Enterousia. Next base: position 82,813 of record JAZURV010000006.1, on the reverse strand, counting down.
AATTCAACAAACGAAAAACAAAAAAGACTTATTGCCGCCAGCAATCTGGAAAATATCGCAACAAAAACAAAAACTTTGTTGGAATATTCAGGATATCAAAATGTATCGGTCGATTTTTTGATTGAATCTGGCGCAATCACTAATGACAAAGCCCCCGCCGGTGGAAAAGATTGGTCTGTGACCCCCAGCATCGACGGCAAAGAATTTTCTATCAACCTGGTTGATTTAAGTTATGATGAATGCGTATATTTCATGACAAAAAAATTAAATTGGACCACACATATTCGCGTAAACAGTCTTGATGCAGAAGATGCGTCGTATTGCCTGAAAACTGGCGACAACAAAATATCATTTTTTGCGCAATAAATATATGAATTATAAAAAAATTATTTTTGTGTGTTTATCTTTGGTATTGGGGGGGTGCCTGCAATACCACAGTCCCACACGCACCAGTTGGTCACACTATCTGGCGGGCGCAAGTTTTACTGAAATGAACGAAACAACACGAACAGCAAAAATGCCGGTATATATGGGGCATGGTGGCAAAGTAATAACGCAAACCGGCGAATTGTCTGAAAAAATGCAATACGGTGACAAAAACGCAATAGACAACACTGTTTTGGTTGGATACATGTCACAAATGGAATACGAATTGTATGACGCGTTGCGTAAACCTGGAATTTCGGTCCAGCGCGCAGGAACAGATGTTGTAATCATTCTGGTTCGCGATGCCATTATGAATCAAAATATCGCAGACATTTCACCAGACGGCGCTGATACACTGAAAACTATTTCAAAGATAATGAATAAATACAACGCGACATTTATGGAAATTGCAGGCTATACTGATGCGATGTCAGATAAAAATGCCGCACATGCACTGTCCATGGATATGGCGGCGCGCGTCGGGGTTTATCTGGCACAACATAATGTTTCAACATCACGCATGTTTATCGTCGGACGCGGCGCAGCACGCCCAATTGCTGCCCAAGACGATATTGGTCGATTGACAAATCGGCGCGTGGAAATTCGATTGACACCGGCACGATAAAACACTTTACTTTTTTATGCAAAAACTGATATTATTTTAACAACCAAACAAACAAAAGGAAGAAAAGATGAAAAAAGAACAAAAATCACCTGTAAAAAAATACCAATCTATGGGCATCGTCGCAGCGGCTGTAATTATCGTTGCAATTTTGGGCGCGTGGGCATTATCAGGCTCGCATCGTTCGGCATCAACAGAATCTGCAATTGAATCTGTAAGCGAAGACGCCGCCAAAGCGTCTGATTTGCGCATCGCAATTGTAAATATGGATAAAATCCAGGTCGAAGCAAAAGTATTAGAAGATTTACACAAACAACGCAACGATTTCGAAAAGAAATTAAAGGCTAAATTAGAAAAAGAACAAAAGGCCATTGAAAAAGAAAAGGCTGATATCGAAAAATCCCAGGATGTTTTATCACCAGAGGCATTACAAAAACGCGTGGTTGATTATCAACGCCGCGTAAACGATTTCCAACGTCAATTGTCTGACAGCGCGCAATCGATTGAATCGACATACCAAGACGCACTGCAAACAATCCAGAAAGAACATCTGGACCCAGTTATCCAGGGCATAATCGCAAAGAAAGATTTGTCATTGGTAATCGATGGCCGTATGGCGCGTATGGGTTCTAATGCAAAGGATTTGGACATCACAGACGAAGTTGTTGACGCGCTGAACAAGAAAGTATCATCGGTTAAAATGGCAACACCAAAAGGACTGTAATAAAACACTTTCTGCATAAAACAACCGCCCGTTTGGGCGGTGTTTTAATTTATATATTGTTCAATGATTTTGTGATATTCGTTTAATGTTTTTTCTGGGTCTTTGGTTGCGCTTAGCAATAACGCAGACATAATCATTGTTTTGTTTAATAAACGCAATTCTTGGTGTATTTTTTTCAGGCAACCGTTTCCCGTCATACCATTTCCTGTTTCTTTCAAAGCCATAATAATTTGAATAAAAAATTGAGAATAATCACGATTTTGCGAATGCAATCGTTCGATATTGAAAGACAGATTGTCGATACCATGTATCAGTCGTTCAATTTGTTCTGATTTATCGGTTTGTGGGATGGTTTTTGGCATGTGGTGACTCCTTTGTATAAAACCAAAAAAAGACCACCAAGAAAAGGTGGTCGGGGGTTAGTAAATCATATCAAGTGATAATCCCGTGGCTTTCGGCTTTGCCTTATAACCGACGGCACCCCGACCAGTTGTCAGGGATATAACGGCGCAAAAACACCGAAACATCTTTTTTTAACGATGCTTTCGCACCGACTTGATAAAGGCTTACTAAGGCCCGAACCATTTCCTGGTTCAGTTATATTATAACCTATAATCACAAAAAGTAAAGTTTATATGTTTTTTTCTGGACAAATGAAAAAAACACGATAAAATTACTATCACTTTGGGTGTTTAGCTCAGTTGATTAGAGCATCTCGTTTACACCGAGAGGGTCAGGGGTTTGAGTCCCTTAACACCCACCAGAAATTAAACCGCCAACCTGGCGGTTTTATTTATGGTCTTAGCGTTTTACATGTTCCCTGTGATTGCAGACATTGTTTTTTCAATTAAAACATCTGCCTTTGCCTTGGCGTCTTTATAGGCATCAAAAACATATTTAGAAACATTTTCTGCCCCATTTTCCAATGCACCGGGTTGCACAACCACAGACAAAACATCATATTTGCCCGTCATTGTTATAATAACATTGCCGTTGCCCCCTATTCCGCGGACCTGTTGTTGCGCCAGTGAATCTTGCGCCGTCGCAATTTTTGTCTGCAAATCTGCCGCCTGGGCCATCAAAGATTCCATATCCATTTTCTTTCCTTTTTTATTTACAAAACGCCCCGTAACCGGGGCGAATGTTTATATTATTTTTTGATTTCTTCGCCAGTTTTTTGGTCTATACCAACCATCGAAAAGCGCATTTTACCGCGTTTATCTATGCCAGTATATTTTACATAAACCCAATCACCTGGTTTTATTTTGGCATCTTCGATTGTTTTCAATCTTTCGCCTGTGATTTCAGAGATATGAACCATGGCTTCGAAATTTTTCATAATACGGGCAAAAATTCCAAAGTCTTTGATACCAGTGACTTCACCGTGATAGATTGTACCAACCTCTGGTTCTGCGACAATTTCTTTGATGCGGGAAATTGCTTTTTCTGCATCGTCTTTGTCAGCAGCCATGATTTTGATACTGCCATCATCTTCCAGTTCGATTTGTGTATTTGTTTCGCGGGTCAATGCCTGGATAACAGCACCACCTTTGCCAATTACATCACGAACCTTTTCTGGGTCTATTTTCATTTCATAGGCCTGGGGCGCGAATTCAGACAATTCTTTGCGTGGCGCCTTGATTGCCTTTTCAATTTTGCCCAAAATGTGCATACGGCCATCTTTTGCCTGGGCCAACGCGTGTTCCATGATTTCAAATGTGATAGATGTGATTTTAATATCCATTTGCAACGCTGTGATACCCTGGTCTGTACCTGTCACCTTAAAGTCCATATCGCCCAGGTGATCTTCGTCGCCCAAAATATCAGTCAAAATTGCATAATCGTCGCCTTCTTTGATAAGTCCCATCGCGATACCCGCAACCGGTCTTTTCATTGGAACACCGCCGTCCATCATCGCCAATGTTGCGCCACATGTTGTCGCCATAGATGAAGAACCATTTGATTCCAAAATGTCAGAACAAATACGAATTACATAATCGAATTGTGCGCGTGTTGGAACCATTGGGTGCACTGCACGCCACGCCAAATTACCATGTCCCAATTCACGACGACCTGGGGATTTTAATCCTTTGGCTTCGCCCACAGAATAACCCGGGAAATTATAATTCAAAATGAAATCGCGTTCGTCATTACCGTCCAAAGATTCCATTGGCAGCGCATCTTTGCCACCGCCCAATGTCAACGATACCAACGCCTGGGTTTCACCGCGTGTAAATAATGCAGAACCGTGTGCGCGTGGCAATACGCCCAATTCAATTTCAATTGGACGAACTGTCTTGGTGTCACGGCCATCGATACGCGGTTTGCCTGCCAAAATATTTCCACGCATAATACGCGCAGTAATATTTTCTACAATTTCATCAGCCCAAGATTCCAAAGTGGAAGTTGCAGTTGTGGTTTCTGGGAAAAGTTCAGAAATACGCGCTTTTGCTTTTGCATGAATTTCTGCCAAAGTATCAAGGCGAACCAATTTTTCCTTTATCAACAAAGCGTCTGTGATTTCAGGTGCAAATTGTTCAAAGTCCTTTTCCATAACAACATATTCTTCGCTGTGTTCTGGGGTTTCCCAACGTTCTTTACCAGCCTTTTCAACGAATTCGTTGATTGCGTTGATAACGGTTTGTTGTTGGTCAAAACCAAATTTCACAGCACCCAAAGTTGTTTTTTCGTCCAATTCACCGATTTCAGATTCAACCATCAGCACACCGTCTTTGGTTGCAGCAACGACCAAATCCATTTGTGAATTTTCGATTTCTTTCTTAGAAGGATTTAACAAATATTTGCCATCGCGATATCCAACACGCGCTGCGCCAATTGGGCCTGCAAATGGAACACCTGAAATTGCCAACGCGGCACTGGACGCAATCATCGCCAAAATATCAGGTTGATTTTTCTTGTCATACGAAAATACCTGGGCAATAATTTGCACTTTGTTTTTAAATGTTTCTGGGAACAGTGGACGGATTGGGCGGTCAATCAAACGCGCAATCAAAGTTTCGCTGACGCTGGCTTTGCCTTCGCGTCTGTCGCGCGACCCCGGAATACGACCAGCAGACGCATATTTTTCCTGGTAATCAACGGTCAATGGAAAGAAATCTTGACCTTCGACTGCTGTTTTTTCTGCGCATACTGTTGCTAAAACCATTGTTTGCCCCATAGTTGCCATAACAGCACCGGTTGCCTGTTTTGCATAACGTCCTGTTTCCAAACGAACTGTTTCATCGCCGTACTGGAATTCAACAGCAGTCGGGTTATTCAAAACGTTTTTTTCGCCTTTCTTAAAAATTCCAAACATATAATTTTCCTTTTTTTGCTTGGTTGTTCATGTTATGCGAAGAAAAATCATTCGTTTTTGCATTCTTTGGCGCAAACACAAGAAAGAACAATCATTTCTTCGCGACCTTGGGTTGGATTATAGAAATATATTTAACGATTTGCAACAAAAAAGCCGTGCGATTTCATTCCTTTGCAGAAAAATCTGGCGACAAAATTCAGCAAAAATCCCAGAAATCCGGGCAAACACTTGTACTGAAAAACCTAGGTTTTTGTACCGCCTGCAAAACGAATTTTGAAAAATCAAAAAATCCCAGAAATCTGGGAAAAAATTTTTTCGTTTTTTTCAAAAAAGTGGTTGACTTTAAACCTAGGTTTATGGCACACTTAGATAGTAAGGAAACTTAGGAGAACCCACATATGAAAAACGTATTTTTAACATCAATTTTGGCGTTGATTACTGTCACACCTGCGATGGCTGCAACATTCCCATCGGACGGTTTGCTAAAATTGACCAATGGCGCATCCACAACATATACCCAAGCGGCGGTTTATAAAAATTTAGGTATCGAATCAGGATCGGTCAATGCCGCGGCATATTATGATATTTTACCTGGGTATTATTTGCCAGCAAACACATATGAACCCCAAATTTGTCCAGCGAACATGTATTGCAAAGGTGTAACAAACAAAACCCGTTCTACGGCCGTTCAGGGGTCGCCCGTTTCCTGTCCATCTGGGTATCCCAGTGCCGATGAAGGTTCTTATGCAGAGATGTTTTGTTACAATACATCATGTGGTCAACCTTCGGCAGGCGAGGTTTCCCTTGCTGGACGAAACTATGCTGACGGCGTCAGCACCTGTGCACCAACAGCCTGTGTCGCGGGGTGGTCACCATTGGCAGATATCAGCATATTCAAAGATCAGGGACTGACAGGTGGCACCGGATATTGGTCTGGTAACGATTTTCATTCACCAAGTTACTATTCGTGGATTGCTGAGTCCCCGTTGACACACGATGACGGATGGTTGGCGTCCGACAACAGATATGGTGCGGTTATTGGTGGTGTCGCATGGCTGAACACTTTTGGACTGAATGAATTAGGTATAGATTTGAATACAGATGTTCCACCAGATATGTTACCGTATGGATACGAAACACATAAATACGACACTTACCCTGTAATGGACAGCACTTATAATTCCAGCTGGGACGGTCAAAACATGCCGTGTTATTGTAATTTAAAATACTTTGTTTATGACACTGGTGGTGGGAACAGATATACACAAACACATTCCGCATATAAATACGCAGGACTGGAATCTAGCCAGACAGCATGTTTACAGGCTTGCGCAAATAAGTTTTTCAATGATGAGGCCGGTATAACCACATGGCGTAATTCATTGTTATCTCACGCCGCATCAACGACTATGTGTAACGCAAACGATTATACTGCAACATATTCTTGTGGCGAAGGTTCAGGCAGCGTTCCATCTGCCTCAGCAGCCATGGACAGCCTCTTTACACTGGCAGATGGCACAGGCTGTACCAGACAAGGTTATACATTTGACGGATGGAATTACTCTCAAGGCACAGCTGCTGGCGGCAGTCAGATTACATGGAATATTGATGACAACATAGAATTTGTTGCCACATGGACGGCAAACAAAATCACAATCAAATGGCAGAATGTCAGTGACAGTGGCGCAGATGCGAACGGCGTACTTAGTAAAACCATGGATTATGGCGCCGACATCAAAACGCCAAATTCGCCAATTGAATTGCCCGGGCAAAAGTTCATTGGCTGGCGTATTGTCAAACCAAGTGGCAACTAAAGAGTTCCCTTCCTTTGGGGAAGACACCCCCGGTTTCGGGGGTGTTTTTATTTTAACAAATATTTTTGATAAATATTATAATCCCATTTTGTCGCGCATTTCACATAAAACAGGTGTTTTTACGCCCAATTTTTCTGCGCGCCGTATCAGTCCGCGCAATGCAAAAATGCCTTCGACTGTGTTTGCAGTGAATGCTTCGCCACGGGCAATCGATTGACCCGCTGAAAAATTGCGAGAAGTCGTCGATGTTGCGGATAAAAACAAATCACCCACACCACACAGCGCCAGAAAAGTTTTGCATTCTGCGCCCATTTTTACCCCCAATTCGGCGATTTCATTCCATGCCATGGTAAATACCAGTGCGCGTTCGTTTTCGCCCGCACCCTTTACCGTCATATAACCAGATATCAAAGAATCTGCATTTTTTCCAACACCACACAACTGCGCACCAATAAAATCAGAACTGTCCTGTAAATATAATTTAGACAGTGCAATATGTCCGCCTGCCCTGACCCGTTCTGTTCCTGCAATTGTGGAACCTGTTGGGACACCATTTGCAACCTCGCGCGCAAATTGCGGTCCAGATAAAACGCCAAAATCCACACATTCTGGAATTTCAGCATTCAATATCTCTGACATAAATTCACCGGTTTCGCCCTCCATACCCTTGGTACAGATTAAAATCGGTTGTCCATTATAAACATCGCGCATTTTACGCACTGTTTCACGAAAAAATGCCGCCGGCGTCGCAATCAGCCAATATTCACAATTCGCCAAATCAGCCATATCTTCTGTACGCGACACATTTTCTGGCTTTTCTAAATCTGCCAATCCATCAAAAACACCACGAAACGCCCAATGTTTAACCGCATTTCCAGATTTTGCACATGTATACGCCAACGCAGTTCCCCACGCACCGGCACCAAAAACACCAACTATCATTTTAATTTCCTTATTTTCTTTTTCACAACAGGCACAATAACTAAACCATCATCACTTAAATCCAGCGCACGCAGATAAGATTGCCTTGCCCGGACTTTGTCACCCTGTTGTTTATAAAAATCACCCATATGTTCATAAATATCAGACAAAGGATTCACTTCGCCTATGCGTTCCAGAATTTCCAACGCATTTGCGGGTCCCTCTTTCAGGGCAACAATCTGACTTAACAAATCCCATGCAACAACATCCGACGGATTCATTTTTATCAACGACATCGCATAATCATACGCCATATCTAAATTTTTTTTCTGTTGCACCCAAATACGCGCCTGTAAAACAATTGTGTCTGGGGTCATTTTTCCTTCTAACCAATGCAGGGTATCTATATCGGCCTGGGCGCGTTTTACATCACCAAACATAGTGTACACATACGCACGCTGTTTCATAAAATACACTTTGCCCATCGCAGATAAATTTTTATCCCGCAGGCCGCGTTTTATAACATTCAACGCATGCCGTTTATCGCCGTTTTTTATACTGTATTGCAGAACAGTATGAACCCCCGGCATAAACAACGGATGTTTGCGAACAATTTTCTTTATCGCGTCTGTGTCCCCTTTTCTTTCTGCGATTTTCATTTGCCCAAATATATAAAGTGGGCTTTGTTTATCTATGGCGTTAAAACACGCCTGATAATCGCCGTTGTTATAAAAATAATACTGACCCAGATAATAATTTATCGCATCAACATTTGTTCCATCTGATATAACCTGGGCAAATCGCAAAAACGCCAAAGATATATCTGTGTAAATCATAATTTGCGTATGCGATACAGCCTGAATCAAACTGAACACCAGGTTATTTTTATACCCTGCATAATTCGACCAATCTGGAATATAATCATAATCAGCCATATACATACTGCCTATTCTGGCCATATAATCATTACGCAAAATATTCATATCTTCTGTCATGTTATTTTCACGATAAAACGACATCAGGTAAAAATAATCGTTGATATTCATAAAATCAGGATGAACCTTTGCAAATTCTTTGGCGGCAGTGTCCGTGTCGTTTTTTAACACCGCTATTTGTCCGCGGACAAAAGATTTCCAATTATCGTCTGTTTTCATAGAATCTATGAATTTCGCGGTATCTTTTGGATTTCCCGTCCTGATTCCTGCAAAAATACGAATTGGCACAGATAATGGTGATGCGTCTTTGTTATGCCGTTTATATACCGATTTCCAATCATCTTTTTGAATTAAATACGCATCATAAACCAACCGTTCAATCACATCTTTGGAATCTTTGAATGTTTCTGCGTTTTCTGGCATTTTACCACCAAAAAATTCAGCAATATTTTTTGTTTGCACGATTGCTTTGTTGCTTGTCTTTACTTCGCCTATTATTTTTGCAGCATTTTCAAAATCATTGACATACAATGCGTGCTGGGCCGCCAAAAACGCGCCATAATCAGACGACACAACAGTTCCACCCTGCCCCAAAGCCTGCAAATTATAATTAAACACTTTTTGCCCCAACAACGCAGAGCAAAACACCACGACCGCAATCAAGAACGGCCCAATATAAAAACTTTTAATTCCTTTCATAATAAATTATGTTAGAATAAATATTATGAAAAGAGAAGAAAAATTTATTAAATACGAAAATTTGCTGAAAGAATGGTCAACCAAAATGAACCTGGTGGCCCCCAGCACCCTGAACGATATCCAAAATCGCCATATCCGCGACAGCGCGCAATTGGCAAAATATTTACCAAAAGATACAAACATCATAGATTTGGGCAGTGGCGCAGGATTTCCCGGCGTCGTCCTGGCAATTATGGGCTGGAATGTCACATGTATCGAATCGATTGGTAAAAAAACAAATTTTTTAAACACATTAAAAAGCGAACTGGATTTACCAAACCTAACAATCATCAACGACAGAATCGAAAATTTTTTATCGAAAACACCGGTAAACCCCGGGGATTTTGTATTCACAGCACGCGCATTTGCACCACTGATTAAAATTTTAGACTATACACACAAAACAAAATGCCGGCTTTTTTTACTAAAAGGCCGGGAAATTGAAAGCGAAATTACCACAGCAAAAACAAAATATAAATTCGACTATAAATTATACAAATCCGAAACAGGCGACGGATTTATTATATGTATATTCAATGTAAAATAGCATATTATTTCACATGAAACAAAAAATAAGTTATTGAAAAAAGCCATTTTTAATATTTGTATTGACTATTTTTTACTATTCTTTATACTGGTCCGTATATTATAAGGAAAGTGAAAATGGCAAAAATAATATCATTTGCAAACCAAAAAGGCGGGGTTGGAAAAACAACAACCGCTATAAATATCGCCGCATCATTGGCAGCAATAAAAAAACGCGTTTTGTTGATAGATTTGGATTCCCAGGGTAACGCTGGCACAGGACTGGGGTTTGTGCGTACAGCCCACAAACAAAGCGTATACGGCGTTTTAATGGGCACCGCAACCGTTGCAGAAAACATATTGACCACTGCCGTCACAAACATGCACCTGGTGCCTGCATCTGCAAAACTGGCCGGGGCGGAATTAGATATGTTGGATTTAGAAAACCGCGAATATCGCCTGCGTGACGCATTAAAAAGTGTTGACGCCAATTATGATTACATTCTAATAGATTGTCCGCCAAATCTTGGTATGCTGACAATAAACGCGCTGACTGCGTCAGATTATGTAATTATACCGTTACAGTGCGAATTTTTTGCCCTGGAAGGTGTGCAACACCTGATGTCCACAATCCGGGCGATTCAGGAAAAATGGAATCCAAAACTGGATATCCTGGGCATGGTTTTAACCATGTACGACAAAAAATTGGGATTGACCCGTGCAGTCGAAGAAGATGTTCGCAACACATTTGGCGACAAAGTATTTAAAACCGTTGTGCCGCGAAATGTCCGTGTTTCAGAAGCCCCAAGTCATGGTAAACCCGCCCTGTTCTACGATTTCAAATCCGTCGGCGCCCAGGCATATCTGCGTGTCGCAACAGAAGTAGTCAACGCATTGGAACAAAGGAAATAAAAATGTCTAAATTTTTAGGGAAATCACTGGCACAATTAAACGAAGAAATGGGAATTGCACCGGATATTTCTGTTTTAACTGGCACAGAACGCGTCGTCGTAAAACAAATACCCATCGCACAAATCAGTCCAAACCCAGACCAACCAAGAAAAACATTCAATGAAACCGAATTAAATGATTTGGCGGAATCCATACGGGAAAAGGGCGTTTTGGTTCCAATCATACTGCGTGCAGTGCAAAACAAACCATACCTTTATGAAATTGTCGCGGGCGAACGCAGATATCGTGCAGCACAGCGGGCAGGGCTTAGCGAAATTCCGGCGTTGGTAAAAACATTGTCAGATAAAAATGCGATGGAAATCGCACTGATTGAAAATGTGCAACGCGAAAACCTGAATCCGATAGAAGAGGCCGAAGGCTATAAAAACCTGATGGAAAAATGCGGCTATGAATTGGAAGATGTATCTAAACTGATTGGAAAATCAACCAGTTATATAAGGAATTTAATGCGCATAAATTCGTTGCCAGAATCTGTTAAACAACTGATTAAAGACGGCAAGATTTCTGCATCACATGCGCGCACAATCGCGGTTTCTGAAAACCCAGAACAACTGGCACACGATATTATAAACAACAACCTGTCGGTCGCAGAAACACAAAAACATGTTAAAAATTCAACCCGTTCGAAAACCAGCAGAAATATCGTGAAATCTACACTGGATTCGGAATATGTCGCAAAAATCGAATCGAAATTGTCCAGACATTTTGATACAGAAATCAAATTGCGCGAAAAACGGGGCGGGGCAGGGCAATTTGTAATCGCATTTGACAATCGTATTCAAATGGAAGATTTGATAAATAAACTGTTAAAATAATGATATAAAAAATATCAAAAAACACCGGCAAATGCCGGTGTTTTTTTAATAACAAAAGTTATATTATTTAACTGTTGTTGTTGCGTTACGGTTATATTTCCAAACATCTTCACCGGAACCTTTGACCAATGGACGTTCTTTACCATAAGAAATGGTGGAAATACGAGAAGCCGCTATACCGTCTTTGACCAAAACAGCCTTTGCTGCGTTTGCACGACGTGCACCCAAAGCCAAGTTGTATTCTGTAGAACCGCGTTCGTCGCAATTACCAGCAATCTGGATTTTTGTGTCTTCGTGGTTTTTCATATACAAAGCCTGACCCAACAAGTTGTTTTTAGCTTCGTCAGAAATTTCTGATGAATTAAACGCAAAGAAAACGCGTTGATCATTCAAATCAGAAGGTTCAACTATACTGGATCCACCGCAAGCGGCCAACAATCCAGCAACACCAGCCAATAAAGCAAAGTTTACTATTTTCATGAAAATACTCCCTTGAGTTTTTGTTGCTCAGTGTATATTCTATATCAAGATAAGTAAAAAATCAAGGAATAAAACATGAGAAATAATGCACTGAAAGATTTAGAGATGGCAGGCGTCAAATGGGAATTGAATGAAATGCCCACAAAACAAGATGTAAAAAAATCACCAGTTCAACAAAACCTGATTACCAACCCATCAAATCCTGCAAAACCAGTCATTATTCCAGCTGCCGCACCAATCACACTGGACACAGTGAAATCTATGGTGGCACGGCCCACGGACATAGATTCGCTGGTTCGCATGATTGGCGAATTCAACCACCCACTGCGTGGTGGGGCAACAAATGTGGTTATGCCGAACATCGCACAAAAGCCAAACGGACTGTTGATTATCACAGATTTACCGGGTTCTGAAGACGATTTATCTGGGAAAATTTTATCGGGGGCGGCGGGTGAATTAACCGATAAAATGCTGGCTGCGATTGGTATGTCGCGCGAAAATGTTTCGATTGTGCCGTTGCTGTTTTGGCGCACCCCTGGTGGCCGCAGCCCAAACCGCGAAGAAATCGATTTATCCATGCCTTTTGTGAATAAAATCATAGAAATGCTGAATCCGAAAATAATGATAACTTTTGGTACAGTTGCCACAACTGAAATCGCAAAAACTAATTTGACAGACAAACACGGCGCCCAGATTACTGATGATAACGGGCGTATAATTGTCCCAATGTTTCATCCAAATTATCTGATTTTGAAACCCAGCGCAAAAAAAGATGTTTGGGGTGCGTTGCAAAATGTTCAAAAATTGTTGAAAAACCCTTAAAAATGTTTAATAATTGGGCTAAGTTTTACAAAGGAGTATAACTATTAAAACGAATAATAATAATGCAAAATCCCGCGATATGGGACCACGCATGAACGAAAAAATATTTGCTAAATCTGTCCAGGTAATCAGTGCAGACGGCCAAAATCTGGGCGTTATGGAAACCATCAATGCTTTAAATATGGCATACGATATGGGGTTGGATTTGGTGGAAATAAACGCCAATGCGACACCTGTGTTGGTAAAAATTATGGATTATGGCAAATTCAAATATGAACAGAAAAAACGTGCGAGTGAGGCACGCAAAAAACAAAAAACCATCGAATTAAAAGAAGTTTGGGTTAAACCGTTTATTGAAGAAAACGATTTAAATATCAAACTGAAAAAAGTTTTCGAATTTCTGGAAGAGGGCAACAAAGTCAAAATTGCTGTCATGACCAAGGGTGCGAAAAAAGTATTGGCGCGTGGTCGTGATGCGGTGCCACAATTGTTTGCACACATCGTCGAATTGGTTGGTGATCGCGGAACACTGGAATCCAAATCAAAACCAGACGAAAGGACTAAATCGATAATTATTGCGCCTGCAAAATAAATTCCGCCCGTTTGGGCGGTTTTTGTTTGTTTTTTGTTGTTTATAAATGGTATAATTTAAACGATAAAAGGACAAACTATGGAAAAGTTTTTTGAATTATTTAAGAAAAATCTTAAAACAGAACGTTTGGAATTAAGAATACTTGAAGCTACAATGGAAAATGCTGAATTGGTATGGAACGTGTTAAAAAACGAAAATCCAAACGACTTTGCTTTTATACGTTTTTCACCAAAATACGAAAAACCATTGCCAGAATCATTGGATGAAATTTTAGAAACAATGAAACAAGATGAACGAGACACTGCTGCACACGGAGTTGTTTGGTATGTATTCCATGAAGGCAAATTAATCGGACATCACGGAATATTTTATTTTGATTCTAATGACAGTGCCCAGGGTGGAAATATTTGGTTTGTACGTTCTGCCCAAGGCCAAGGGTTTAATAAAGAAATTTATAAATTATTGGAAAGAATGGTTTTTGAAGAATTAGGTGCCAACAGATTTGCACGTTCCTGTGACAGTCAAAATATTAATTCACAAAAATGCATTTTATCTGGCGGTTATCATAAAGACGGACAAATTCGTTGTTCAAACAAACACTCCGACGGAACCTATTCCGACCAAATGATATTCACAAAACTTGCCAGCGAATATAAGAAATAATCAAGGACACAATATGACTGACAAAGAAATTAAAGAGAAAGTTAATCAAGTATTAAAACTTATGGAAAAGCAATTCCAAAAGGCAGAACCTTCTCTGTCAAACGCTATGTCAAGACATGACTATTTTGATAAACTTGAAAAAGACGGGCATGGATTGACCCAAGAACAAAAACGAGATTTCCCATTTGCTTTAACCGCACAAGATATTATTAATAATAATGTTCCTTGGTTGGCTGCTGGTTGCACAGGTTGTTCAAGGTTATTTTCACACTACGCCCGAAACGAAGTTGGTTTGAATGATTTTTATGTGGTTCTTACTGTAAAAACAGACCAAATAGGGAAAAAAGGTAATGGACAATTAAGTGGTCATCAAGTTATAGCTGTACAATTATCTGATGGACTGCATATGATTGACGTTCCGCGTGGACTGGGAAAAACTTTTGAAGGAATAGAAGTAAAGTCAGAGTGCAAAGTTAATAATATCATGGACTTTGAAAAACACAAAGGTTATACAATTGCCGCAATATTAACCCCAGAACAATACGATAACGAAATAACCAGTTATAAGGACATTAAAGAAAAATATTTAAGTTGTTCTGTTGCAAAAACTATCTTGTTAAAGCATGTAAAAACCGAAGTAAATAAGAATGCAAACCAACAAAGTTATAACAACACACTGGGTTTAGAACACGAAATGTAATTATTTTTATACGCTATTATTTGTTGCAAAGTGTGGGTTTATGCAGTATCTTTAACACAAATAAAAGGATGATAATATGGACGAAAATAAATTATCTTTTGAAGAAGCATACAAGCAATTAACCGAACTTGTTCAAAAAATGGAAAGTGGCGAATTGCCGTTGGCTGATTCTGTGGCGGCATACGAACAAGGTGTAAAATTAAAGGCCTATTGCGAACAGTTGTTAAAAGAAGCTGAATTGAAAATTGAAACTTTGAAAGTGACAAATGCCGGTGAATAAAATGGCTGAAAAAAATAAATTGTCGCCTGTGATGCAACAATATGTTGATATGAAGGCTGAAAATCCAGACGCTTTGTTGATGTTTCGTCTGGGTGATTTTTACGAGGCTTTTTTTGAAGATGCCAAAACTGTCAGTGAAACTTTGTCTTTGGTTTTGACACATCGCGGAACAGATGGTTTTGGTGTTGATGTTCCAATGTGTGGGATTCCGTGGCATGCGTCTGAAAATTATTTTGGACGTTTGGTAAAGGCTGGTTTTAAAGTCGCACTTGTGGAACAAATGGAAACTCCACAACAGGCTAAACAGCGCGGGCACAAGTTTATTGAAAGAAAGGTTATTCGTGTTTTAACGCCGGGAACATTGACAGATGAAAATTTATTGACACCAAAAAAGTCTAACTTTTTAATCGCAGTTGTTCCAATGGATGGGGCGCGTTTTGATTTGGCAGGGTGCGATATTTCAACGGGTGAATTTTTTATCGGTCAAACAGATTCAATCATTGACGATATGATTCGTGTAAATCCGGCAGAAATCATATATCCAGAAAGCGACGCAGAAAAACAAATTATTAAAAACCTGCGCGGAATTTACAAGACGACACCTGTGTATGAAAAACTGTATTTGCGTTCGGACATAAATTTAATTGTGTCGCATGTATTCGGCGGAAATGTTAAATCAGAAAACGATGGAAATGTTTCAGCCTTGCGTTTACTGGCAGGATATTTATTTAATACACAGCGGGGCGCAAATATATCTTTCCGGGCGCCGTACGCGTTCAAATCTGGACGCCAGTTGTTGATAGATTCTTCGACATGGAAAAGTTTGGAAATAGACGCACCATTAAACGATGGTGGGACATGCCTGTTGGATGTACTGGACCAGACAAAAACAGCATCAGGCGCACGAAAATTGCGTTCTTATTTGCGGGTATTGCCGGGTGATGTGAACACAATTTTACAAAGGCAAGAACACATTGGGCATTTGCTGATAAATCATTCGTTGATGGCTGAAATTTCATCGATGTTGACACGAATACCCGATGTAAACCGCGCGATTTCAAGGTTATTGTCAGGGCGCGGAACACCACGTGATTTGAAAAATGTTTCAGATTTTCTGACCATGTTGGACACAGTAAAAATCGTTGGTTCTAAATTAGATACCGCATTGGCAGACAAATTCGCAAATATCGACACTCACGACGCGTTGGGCGCAGAATTGGCGATGGCACTGAACGATGAATTGCCGACATTTTTCCGCGACGGAAATGTTATAAAGACTGGATTTAATGTGTCATTGGATAAAATGCGTTCGTTGTCAAATGGGGCGCGCGAAACAATTGCTGCCCTGCAGGCAGAATATATAAACAAAACATCTGTGAACACATTAAAAATTAAATACAATAATGTACTGGGATATTTTATAGAGGTTCCGTCCACACGCGCCGATTCCCTGATGGCACCAGAAAGCGGATTTATACACCGTCAAACACTGGCGGGAAATATGCGTTTTACCACACCACAACTGATAGAACTGGATAACGACATTCGCAGTGCGTCTGAAAAGGCGGCAGGCATCGAAAACGACATCATAAATGAAATTATTGAAAAGATACGCGAAATATCAAACGATTTGATGAATACGGCAGATTTAGTGGCAGACACCGATGTTTGGTTATCACTGGCGACAATCGCAGAACAATATTCATGGGTTCGTCCAACAATAACAAACAACAATGAATTTGAAATCGTTGGCGGACGCCACCCTGTTATAGAATACGCCCTGCGCAAGAAAGGTGACAGTTTTGTCAAAAACGATTGTGATTTAAGCACAACACCAATTGCATTATTGACAGGTCCCAACATGGCGGGAAAATCAACATATTTGCGTCAAAACGCTATACTGATTGTGCTGGCACATTTGGGTTCGTTTGTGCCTGCTAAATCTGCAAAAATCGGCATATGTGACCAATTATTCAGTCGCGTTGGCGCGTCAGATAACCTGGCGGCAGGACAATCGACATTTATGGTCGAAATGGTCGAAACATCAAACATTTTAAACCGCGCCACGGAAAAGTCTTTCATTATATTTGACGAAATAGGGCGTGGGACATCAACTTTTGATGGTATGGCAATTGCGACAGCGGTACTGGAATACCTGAATGAATTGGGGGCACGAACGCTGTTTGCGACACATTATCACGAATTGACCAAATTGGTTGTGGACGAAAATCTGAACCGGGTTATGTGTTTAACAATCGATGTGCGCGAACATAATAACGATATAATATTTTTGCATAAAATTATTGCAGGCGTGGCAAATCGTTCGTATGGAATCGCGGTGGCAAAAATGGCAGGCATGCCAGAACGCATTGTAAAGCGCGCAGAATCTGTGTTGGAAAACCTGGAAAACGACACACCAAATTCTGTGCCTGTCAATGTCGAAAGAAAGACAGAAAAACCATCGGTAAAACCAATTGTATCTGACAATAAAACCGACACACAATTATCATTATTCGGATAAAAATATGGACGGAATTATAATCTTGGACAAAGACAGCGGCGTTTTCAGCAGAAGTGCCGGTTGGCGCGTGGCAAAAATGTTCGGTGAAAAAAAATTCGGTCATATTGGAACATTGGACCCGATGGCCAGTGGCGTTTTGCCCATCGCAATTGGAAATGCAACCAAAATGATTCCGTTTATCGAAGAAGTTCAAGAAAACAAAAAAGAATATCTGTTTGGGCTGCAATTCGGTGTTGATACCGATTCGTTGGACATAACAGGGAATATTGTTCAAACTAACGATATCGTACCAAACGAAGACGATATAATCATGGCATGTAAAAAATTACAACAGACAAACGAACAAATTCCGCCAAAATTTTCTGCGATTCATGTTGATGGGAAACGCGCATACGAATTGGCGCGCGCCGGTAAATCTGTTGAAATGAAACCCCGTTCGATAACAATTTTTGAATTAGAATATACCGGTAAAAGCCGGGAAAATGAATATAATTTTCGTGTACTTTGTTCGCGCGGAACATATGTTCGTTCAATCGTTCGGGATATCGCAAAATTGTGTGGCACAATCGCAACAACGACATATATACGGCGAACACTGACAAACGGGTTTGATATAAAAAATGCTGTAAAACTTGATTTTTTGGAAAATCTGGTCAATAATGGTGGGCACATCAAAGAATATTTGATGCAATCTGATTGTGCGCTGGGGGACATTCCGGTAATCAATCTGAATGACGGGGCAACCAAACTTTATAAAAATGGTGGCTTTGTCGAAACGGGTTTGGGTGACGGTTTATACCGCGTTTATTCTGGCGAAAACTTTGTTGGAATAGGGCGCATTGAAAACAAAACACTGAAACCAAAACGAACAATATAAACCCACTTGCGCGATGCTTTGTGGGACAAGCAAAAAGGATTAAAAATGTCCGTGACAAAAGAAAAGAAAAACGAATTAGTAAACGCGTTTAAAAACAGTGAAAAAGACAATGGCGGTTCTGCCATGGCCCAGGTTGCTGTTTTGACAGAACGTATTCGCAATTTAACAGAACATATGAAGGCAAACCACAAAGACCAACATTCTAAACGCGGTTTGTTGTTGATGGTCAATCGTCGTAAAAAATTATTGGCATACATCAAAAATCATAATGTTTCTGAATACGAAGATTTGATTAAAAAATTAGGTCTGCGTAAATAATACCTTTTTGGGTTATGAAAAACACCGGCATTTGCCGGTGTTTTTGTTATTTTTTTACAGGTTCTTTTTCTTTCTGAATTCGTCCAACGATACAACGCGTTTATCGTCTGGTACGGTGCCTGGTTTTTCTTCCAATGGTAATTCGATATTATTGGCGTTTTGTTCTGTGACCTGTTGGCGGGACTGAAACGATAACATGAATTCTGTCGTCGGGTCTTTGAATTCAACCAGCGCAGAAAATGGTACGCGTATAAAAAACGGACGCCCGTCAAATGTCAATTGTACCCCAAATTCTGTATCAGACACATTCAGGTTATTATACGAATATTGCAACACAATCGTCATTGTGTCAGGATAACGCATACGCAAAAAATCCGGTAAAACTACGCCAGGGGCGCGTGTTTTGAATGTTATAAAAAATCCTGCATCATCACCCAGACCATTATATTGTGCGTAAATCAGTGCCTCTTTCACAACTGATTTCAGCGCGCTGTCCAATAATTGTTGATAGTTTATCTTAGGCATCTTTTATCTCCGTCATAACTATATTACTTATTGTGCCGTCAACGCAAGTGACAAATACAGCATTTGGAACATCATTAAAAACATTTGCATCTATACCCGTTGCCCAGACCTGGGCATCTGCGGCATTCAAATCATCAAACAATTTTTTGCGCGCATTTGCGTCCAGGTGTGCGGCGGCTTCGTCCAATAATATTATCGGGCGTGCGCCTGTTTTTATGTGTATCAGTTTCGCATGCGCCAAAATTAAATCTATAAGTATGGATTTTTGCTGACCCGTAGATGTTATCTGTGCCGGCAATTCCAACTTTTTATTAAACACACCAAAATCAGATTTATGCACCCCGTCAATCACCATTTTATCGCCCACCAATTCGCGATTATTTTGCAAATATTCGTAATATTTATTTTCTGCCACAGTCGCTGTATTTTCCAACAATAATTTTTCAACCATGCCCGTCACGGAAACTGCACCAGATTCAAAGAAATAATTTATTTCCGACGCATACCGAATTCGCATCGCGGCAATCGACACTGATGTTGCGGCAATTTGTTTATCCAACGCATCCAACCAATTGTTATCTGCGCCAGATTTAATTGCGCCGGCGCGTTCACTGGTCAATTTATTCAACCGCGCAATACGCCCCATGTGCGATGGTTCAAAACTGGCCGCCAACCTGTCAAAAAAAGCACGCCGGTCAGATGCAGATTCCATAAATATTCTGTCTTCGCGTGGGGTCAACCATATTATTCGCAAACGATGTCCCAATTCGGATAACGGGACATTTTCGTTGTCTATGCGTGCATGACGATTTGTTTCACCAGGCGTCAAAAACAAACTTACATCAGTGTCGTCAAACAATGTCGCAAATACAGAAAAACCGCCATCGCCATTAAATCGCGCCAATGTCACAATGTCTGCGCCACGCAATCCGCGTTCGCCAGACAACAAAGATAATGCCTCTAATACTGCGGTTTTGCCGGCACCGTTTGCACCAGTGATAATAATATTTTTTGCGCCATCTGTTTTAATTCGTGACGATGTGTGATTTCTGAAATTGGTAAGAGTAATCTGATTTATCATTTTTAATATGGAGGCCAGGGTCGGAATCGAACCGGCATCCAAGGATTTGCAGTCCTCTGCATAACCACTCTGCCACCTGGCCTTTCACGTGTTGCTATCTTAGGCAAAAAATAAATACATTTCAACATAAAAATTCAGTGTTTTTCCAATGAATTTGTTCCGATATATTTTGCCCAAAAAATCAGGTATTTTTATATATCATGAAATGTTGGTGGGGACTGTTTATTGTTTTTCCGATATTCGCGCACGCAGATGAAAACTGCGCGACCATGCGTCACATACCAAATAAAGAAATGACTTTGATAGAAATTGTAAATATGGCACTGTGCCGCAACCCGCAAACCGCCGCAGCCTATGCCACACTGCAATCGCAAAGGTATATCAAAAACGCATCACATTCGTATTATCTGCCAACGGTATCAGGGCATGCCGGCGCACAACGTTCGCACACAGAACACGACGATTGGGATTATACAGCGTCGCTGTCCGCATCTTATTTGATATTTGATTTCGGGAAACGAGAATCTGATTTTGCACAAAGCCTGGCAACTTTTCGTGCAGCCGGTTTTGATTATGATGAAACAATACAAAATTTTATTTATTCAGTCATTGGTTCGTATTATGAATTGCTGAATATGGATGCGGCTGTGGTTTCGGCAAAATCAGCATTGACCGTGGCACAAACTGCCAAAGAAACCGCAGACAAAAAATACAAAGCCGGCGCAGTTGCACGCGCCGATGTTTACAAGGCTGACACAACACTGGCGTCATCACAACTTAGCCTGGAACGCGCGAAAAATAACCGCGAAATTGCAAAGGGGACTTTATTAAACATCTTGTCGTTCCCCGCCGACCAAGATATCAAAATCAAAGACATGCCCGCATCTTTTGGCAGCGACGCCGAAAGTGAAAGCATAGACAAACTGATTTCTATCGCACGCGAAAAACGCCCTGATTTATTAAAGGCAAAATCACAAACAAATGCCGCATGGCATCGTCGCAACAGTGCTTTTTTAAAAAATTTGCCGTCTATTTCTGTCAATGCAACGGTTCAAACAGACGATAAAACCGTTGGCGGAATGTTTGACCACATGACAATGAAAACACACGGCACATTTGGGGTGTCATTGTCTATGCCTATTTTTGCAGGTTTTGCAAATTTCTATAATGCGCGTTCCGCAAATGCAGACTGGGAAAACATCAAAAATATGGAACAAAGCGTTTCTGATAATGCGATGTTGGATGTGTTCAGTGCATACCAAAATTACAAGACCGCCAAAACAGTATTAAAACAAACTGAAAGTTTATTGAAATCTGCGACCGAAAGCGAACGCGTCACATCTGGCATGTACAAGGTCGGACGCGCAACAATGCTGGATTGGCAAACCGCACAATCGGAACTGGCAGATGCGCGAAATCAGAACAACAGTGCTAAATACGATTTATTTGTAAAACGCGCGGCGGTTGCGTTGGCAATTGGCGATATCAAAAATGGGTTAAAGGATAATAACTGATGGACAAAGAAAAAGATATTGTTGTGCCAACTGAAAAGCCTTCGTTTATAAAACGATTATGGGGCTGGATTTGGCGCAACAAATGGTGGGTTATTATCATATTGCTGGTTGCGGGTGGGCTGTGTTGGTGGCTGTGCCCGTTTGCAAAAAGTAAAAAGAAAGAATATATCACCATGGAAATAACGCGTGGCGACATAACACAAAGTGTGACCGCAACTGGCGAAATTCAACCAGTGAATACTATAAATGTTGGCTCACAAGTATCCGGCACAATCGAAGACATCTTTGTCGATTATAATTCCCATGTTAAAAAAGGCGATATTTTATTGACCATTGAACCGTCTGTGTTGCAATCCACTGTTGATGAAGCCAAGGCATCGCTGGATTCAATGAAATCAGAATTACAATACGCACAAAGCGAATATAACAGAAATAAAACTTTGTATGCCGATGGCTTTATTTCACGCGCTGAAATGGAAAAATCACAAACACTTTATGAACAGGCACAACAAGCCGTGAACAAGGCACAATATTCCTATGAACGCGCCGTCACGAATCTGGGCTATGCAACAATAACTTCGCCGGTTGATGGGACTGTCATTTCGCGCAAGGTGGATAAAGGGCAAACCGTTGCTGCGTCTTTCCAAACGCCTGATTTATTCGAAATCGCCGAAGATTTATCAAAAATGCAAATTGAAACCGCAGTAAGTGAAGCTGACATTGGCATGATAAAAGATGGTATGCCGGTCACATTTACTGTGGACGCATACCCAAATATGGTATTCAAAGGAAATGTTCAACAAATTCGCCTGTCGCCGACAACTGTATCAAATGTAGTTGTTTATACTGTGGTGATAGATGTTGATAATTCTGATTTGAAACTGATGCCTGGAATGACCGCGTTTGTGACTGTGGTTGTTGCAAATGCCAAAGACGCATGGAAAACAAAAAATTCAGGATTGCTGATACGGTCTTATAAAAATATCGTTGATAATGTATCTGACGATATTACACCAAAAACACACCTGGCGATAAAGCGCGGCAAAGATATTGTCTTTATCCCGTACAAACGCGGAATCAGCACCCCAACAGAAACACAAATTATATCTGATGAATTAAAGCCCGATGATAAAATCGTTGTTGGGTTCACAGGTCAAACAACCACTAACAAAGGCGATATGTCGCGTCCACGAATGTAAGTTATGAAAGACAAAACCAATGTTATCGTTTTGAATAAAATAAACAAAAGTTTTCCATTGGCAATCGGTGGAACCCAGCAAGTTTTATTCGATGTTTCTTTTATAATTAAAAGCGGTGAATTTGTTGCGATAATGGGGCCGTCTGGTTCTGGAAAATCAACATGTATGAATATTATCGGTGCATTGGACAGTGCAACAAATGGAACATACGAACTGTACGGCAAAGACATAACAACACTAAGTACGGACGATTTGGCAACAATCAGAAACGAATACATTGGCTTTGTTTTTCAAAACTTTAATTTGTTGTCAAAGCGAACAATTATCGACAATGTTATGTTGCCACTGATGTATCGCGGAATCACCATAGACGACAGAATCCGCCGTGCACGCGAAATGCTGCGATTGGTTGGATTGGAAAATTTTGAAACTTATTTTCCAACGCAATTATCAGGTGGTATGAAACAACGCGTTGCAATTGCGCGCGCATTGGCTGGAAACCCAAAACTGATTTTGGCAGACGAACCAACTGGTTCACTGGATTCAAAAATGGGGAACGAAATTTTAAGGTTCTTTGAAAAACTAAATCGCGATTTTGGAATAACAATCATAATGATAACCCACGAATTTGAAATCGCACAATATTCACGACGCATAATTCATATCTTTGATGGGCGGGTGACATATGATGGACCTGTCCCAAAAAGCGAAACCACATTATTAAATTCAGAAAAACGGCACAAAAAATGACACTGGGCGACATATTAAAAGAATCTTGGATATCCATCAGCGGAAATAAATTACGGTCATTTCTGACAGTTCTGGGTATTATTATCGGTGTTATGGCAGTGGTTATAATGGTGGCTGTTGGTGAAACAGTGCAAAAATCCATCACAGACCAGTTTTCTTCGTTGGGGACAAACACGATTGTTGTTCGTGCAGGTGCGGCGCGCACAGGCGGCGTTCGCATGGGAAATCGTCAGACATTGACCATAACAGATGCGAATCAAATTAAACGGTTGAGCGATGTCACATTTGTTGCGCCTGCACAAATGGGTTCGGGGCAGGTTATATATGGAAATAAAAATTGGTCAACAATGATTTTAGGGACTTCGCCAGATTACGCCGCAATTCAGGATATAGATATTGAATACGGGACATTTTTTGATGAAAATGCGGTGAAAAACGCGTCGACATACGCAGTAATTGGACCGGACACAGCGTTTGAATTGGGGTTGCCTGAAAATCCAGTTGGTGAAATAATTCGCATTCAAAATATGCCATTTGTTATAATTGGTGTTATGCGGGCGCGTGGGGATTCTGCATTTGGTTCCCAGGACGACATGATAATTATTCCGGTCACAACATTGAAAAAGCGATTACAGGGGTCTAAGTTTCCAGACGCCGTCACCATGATTGCGTTAAAGATTTATAATGATTCAGATAACAATGTTGTTATCGAACAAATAACATCGCTTTTGCGACAACGACACAGACTGAAAGACACAGACGAAGACGATTTCCAAATTACAGATATGAAACAAATAATGGAAACAATGAATACTGTGACGGGATATTTGAAATTATTGCTGATTGCGATTGCGGCGGTGTCCTTGTTGGTTGGGTCAATTGGCATTATGAATATGATGTTGACATCTGTGGCAGAACGCACGCGCGAAATCGGTGTACGAAAGGCGATTGGTGCGCGTGAACGCGTGATTATAATTCAGTTTTTATCTGAATCTGTGATGATATCTTTTATTGGTTCAATGATTGGATTGGTGTTGGGGGTGGGGCTTTCCCAGGGTGTGGGGCGATTCATATTGCACTATAATGTTCCATTTTCGATATGGCCGGTGATATTATCAGTATCGGTTGCGATTGTTGTTGGTTTGGCATCTGGTGTGATGCCCGCAATAAAGGCGGCAAAACTGAACCCCATAGACAGCCTGCGATATGAATAAACTGTGGCAACAAAACACCGCCCAAACGGGCGGTTGTTTTTACAGTTGTGCCTTTACTTCCTGGACTTCATAGCATTCGACACGGTCACCTTCTTTCAGGTCGTTATATTTATCAAAACTCATACCGAATTCTACGCCACCAGACACTTCGTTTACTTCGTTCTTTTCACGACGCAATTCGCCAATCTTGCCATCATAGATAACAACATTGTTACGCAGCAAACGAACGAACGCAGATTTCTTTATCACGCCTTCGCTCATACGGCAACCGGCAACTTTGATACCCTTGCCCACGGTGAACAACGCGATAACATCGGCGTATCCAATAAAGTTTTCGTGTTTTTCAGGCGCCAGTTTACCAGATAAAATTTCTTTGATTTCATCGGTAATACGATAAACAACACTGTGATATCTGATATCAACACCATTATTGCGCGCCATATCACGAACTGCAGAATCTGCACGAACATTAAACGCGATTATAACCGCACCAGATGCAGTTGCCAAACGGATGTCGCCTTCGGTGATTTGACCAACGCCCGCAGACAATAATTCTACCGCGGCTTTGTCTGAATTAAACCCGCGCAACATATCAGAAATAGCCTCAACAGAACCCTGAACATCGGCGCGCAAAATAACCGGCAACGTCAATTTCTTGGTTTCGTCGCGTTTTGCAAACAATTCTTCCAATGAAGAACGTTTAACTGCGTTTGCTTTATCTTTGGCCTTTTGTATGCGATATGCAGCAACTTCGCGTGTTTGCGCTTCATTTTCCATAACATGCAATTCGTCACCAGCCGCCGGGACAGATTCCAACCCCAACACCATCGCAGGCTGTCCAGGTTTCACAGATTTAACACGAACGCCATTTGAATTTATCAGACCGCGAACGCGTCCAAATGTTTCACCAACAACAAACACATCACCAACAGACAAAGTACCCTGGCGCACCAAAACGGTTGCAACTGCGCCCAGGCCTTTTTCCATTTTTGCCTCTACCACATAGGCAGATGCCAACATTTCTGGGTCGGCTTTTAAATCCATGATTTCCGCCTGTAATAAAATGGCTTCTTCCAGTTTGTCCAATCCCATTTTTGTTTTCGCAGAAATTTCAACACACTGAACATCGCCCCCCATGTCTTCAACCTGAACTTCTTGTTGCAACAGGTCGGTTTTGACACGCATTGGGTCGGCTTCTGGTAAATCACATTTGTTTATTGCAACAATAAACGGAACCTTTGCCGCGCGAATATGGTTTATTGCTTCAATTGTTTGTGGCATGATTGAATCATTAGCCGCAACGACCAAAACAACGATATCTGCAATTTGCGCACCACGCGCACGCATCGCTGTAAATGTTTCGTGTCCTGGTGTGTCCAAGAAAGTAATCACTGCGCCAGATTTCGTTTTTACTTCGTACGAAGAAATATGTTGGGTGATTCCGCCGGCTTCACCTGCGACAACATTTGCATTGCGGAACGCGTCAAGCAGTGAAGTTTTACCATGATCAACATGCCCCACAACGGTCACCACAGGATAACGCGGTTGCAATCTATCGCTATGCGGTTCTTCTTCCAAAATATTGGCATAAGGTTTCACATCTACGCGCTTTACAGTTGCCCCAAATTCTGTTGCAATCAGTTCTGCTGTATCTGCGTCAATGGACTGATTTTGCGATGCCATCATTCCCATTTCCATCAGTTTTTTGATAACATTACCAACCTTTTCAGCCATCGCAGACGCCAAATCTTTGACGGTTATGGTATCACCCAATGTGACGACATGTTCAACCTTTTGTGGTGCGACAAAGGCAGCGCGTGCCTTTTCACGAAATCTTTTCAGCGACGCTTCACTGCGACGGCGGTTTGCACCACGCAGTCCGATTTCATCGTCATCATCATCACCACCACCAATAACAATATCGTGGATAGAAATTTTTCCACCTTTCTTGAAATCTTTCTTGAAACGGTTTTGTCTGGATTGACGAATATCATCAGCATCTTCGTCACGACGATTGTTATGGTTATTAAACGCGACATTATTCTTTTTGTTTTCATGTGTATTTTCACGCACCGGAACATTGACAGGTTCTGTTTCAGGTTGTGATTGTTGTGCATCATTCTCGCGCTGTGCCAATTGTTCTTTGACAGCCTCGTATTCACGATTTTCGCGTTCAATTTCCGCTTCGCGGGCACGGCGCGCTGCTTCTTCTTCGGCCTCGCGCTTTTTGCGTTCTTCATCGCGCGCCTTGGCAGCAGCCAACACAGCCCGCAATTTTTCATCGGCCGCACTGCGTACGGTTTCAACCTTTTTAGGTTCATCACGCAATTCTTTGCTGCCCGGGGCAACGATACGGCGACGGCGTTCTACGAACACCGCGTCGCCTTTCTTGCTTTGCACTGCGTCAATCGTCACAGATTTTCCAAGTGTCAATGTCGCCATATTTTAACCTTTGGTTTAATTTCAGTTTTTTATTATTCTGCGTCGTCTTCCTGGGTTATGCCATACGCCAATTCGCGTGCCTTCATCACAACGCGTTCTGCCAAACGCTGGGACATAGTGTCTTCGCCCAAGATTTCAACCAATTCATCAGATGCCAGGTCCGCCAAATCAGACAAAGATTTAATGTCGTTTTCACCCAATTTCATAATAATTGGACGTTTGATAAAATCGAATTTCAACAAATCGTCACTCATGCCCAGGTTGTGACCGTTGTCGAAATAGTCTTGTTCGATTTTTGCCAGATATGCCTTTGCACGGTTTTGTAATTCGGTCGCCAGTTCTGCGTTGAATCCTTCGATAGATTCCAATTCAGACTGTTCCACATAGGCGATTTCTTCGATTGTTCTGAAACCTTCTGTAATCAGCAACTGTGCGATTGTGTCGTCCACATCCAGTGCCTTGGTAAACAATTCTGTTTTTTCTTTGAATTCTTTTGCGCGGCGTTCTTGTTCTTCGGCTTCACTCATAACATCTATGTTCCAACCCGTCAACTGAGATGCCAGGCGCACATTTTGACCACGACGACCAATTGCCAAAGATTGCTGGTCTTCGGTCACGACAACCGCCGCGGTGTGTGTATCTTCGTCAACGATGATTTTTGCAACTTTCGCAGGCTGCATAGCATTTACAATAAATACAGCCGGGTCTTCTGAATACAAAATAACATCGATTTTTTCACCATGACATTCGTTTATCACTGGCTGAATACGCGTTCCCTTGATACCGACAGTCATACCAACTGCGTCAATAGATGGGTCCTGGGTTTCAACTGCGATTTTAGCATGCGAACCAGGTGCACGGGACACAGATTTGATTTTGATAATACCTTCGTAAATTTCTGGCACTTCCTGGGTGAATAATTTTTCCATGAACAATGGGTGTGTTCTGGTCAAGAATATCTGGGGACCAGAATTTGAACGAACCACATCCATAATCAGCGCACGAACACGGTCGCCGACCGCCAAACGTTCGCCCGGAATCAGTTCTGTGTTTTTAATGTATCCTTCGGCTTTGCCATTTATGTCAACATAGACATTCCCGAATTCAATATGTTTAACAACACCATTTACAATATCACCGATATTGTCTTTGAATTCTTCGTATTGGTGACCTTTTTCTGCGTCGCGAACGCGTGCAGTCATAATCTGACGCGCTGTCTGGAACGCCATACGGCCAAATTCAGGTTCTGGCAATACATCTTCGACTATATCGCCGACCTGTGGATTGTCAGCATATTTCTTTGCCTGTGTCACAGTCAACATAGTGTTTGCATCATATTCTTCGCCCTTTGATTCAGGTGATTCAATAACTTCGAACAAACGCTTTACATGGATTGCACCGTTTTTACGGTCAATTTGTGCCACGATATTAAATTCTTCGCCGTATTTATGTTTTGCGATTTTTGCAATTGCAGCCTCTAATGATTCGATAACAGTTTCGCGGTCTATCATTTTTTCTGACGCCAAAGAATCGATTGCAAGTAATAAATCCTGACGTGGCATAGATTCAAAAGACATATGTTTCTCCTTATGATTTTATATTGCCTTTTACTGAAAGAGCGGGGTTTTTCAACCCCGCTCTTAAAACTTATTTTAAGAACATGTTTTAATTATGATGTCCGAATCGTCAAAAATCAAGCAAAAAATACATTTTATATATACTAATTAAATATTCTTTGGTGCTTGACGGTGTCGGGTTTGGGCTTTATACTTGGATTATTATGAAGATTATCAACAGATATTTTAGGCGTCAATTGCTGGGCATATTTGTCATGTTGCTGCTGATTTTGACTGGATTGGCATGGATGATGCAAATTATGTCTATGATGAAATTCCTGATTGGTTATGGGATTAAATTTTCCAGTTTTGTATATCTGACATCGCTGATGATTCCGTTTATAATATCCATAATTGTGCCATTTGTCACATTTATTGCGACCATTTTTATTTATAACAAAATGATAGGTGAAAACGAGGTCACTGTTATGGCAGCGTCTGGCCTGTCCCCGTGGCAGATTGCAAAACCTGCGATAAAGTTAGCCGGCTGGATAACTGTGGCGCATTTGGTTTTGAATCTGTGGTTGGTTCCGGTCAGTCAGTCTATGTTTTACAGTACACAATGGAATTTGCGCTATGGTTTAGCACATCTGAAATTACAAGAATCTGCGTTTACAAAACTGTCCGACGGGTTGGTTGTTTATGTCGATAATGTATCTGGAAACGATTTGAATCAGGTAATGTTGTCTGATATGCGAACAGAAGATAACCAGGTATTGGTTTTTGCAAAGCGCGGAAAACTGATTTCAACTGTACACGGGCTGTCAATTGTGACAGACAACGGTTCGTTGCAAATTCAGGGCAAAAACGGATTTACAACTGGAACATTTGATAATCTGGATATGGATTTGAATCTGGTCGAAGATGATAAAGATGCATCTTTCCGGGTTCGTCGCATACCAACAATATCATTATTAAAAACTGTTTTTGCCCAAGACGATTCACATCAACACCAACTGACATTGGTCGAAATCTGTACACGATTTATAAATCCATTTATGAATCTGATATTAGCAATCATTTGTACTTTGGCGTTATTGAAAACATCTCTGTTGCGCCGCCGCGCCAGTTTTGCCCCAGCAATCGCTGTACTGGGTATGGCAATCGCGATGGCGACATATATGTCTTTGTCAAACATGGTGACCAGTTTAACTGATGTCGGGTTGGTCGCGATTGGTGTGTTCTGTTCATTATTTATATTGCTGGGTTTGTTATTAAAAAAATGAAGAATGTAAATTTATCTTTGTTATTATGTCTGGTCTGTACCAACGCCTTTGGTTTGGGGGTGGACGTGAACGAACCCAAAACAATAAAATCAGATAAAATATATTACAATGTAAAATCAGAAGAAATCAAGGCATCTGGCAACACAGAAATAACAAACACAGCCGGTCAACGCGCAAAGTTTAACGAACTTAGCCTGTCAAAAAATCAGACATCTGGCACGGTTGATGGAATTGAATTGTGGTTGGGTAACCATGTTTATGTCAAGGCAGACAAAATAACCCGCAATGGCGACGAAACAATCGCGACACACGCTGATTTTACTGCATGTGACGGCTGTGATGCGTATGGCAACGCGTGGAATATACATGCCAAAACAATTATACATGACGCCATTGAAAAAATGCTTTATTTCC
The DNA here is from genome assembly GCA_045606425.1 of Candidatus Enterousia sp. GTDB lineage: Bacteria > Pseudomonadota > Alphaproteobacteria > Rs-D84 > Rs-D84 > Enterousia. The sequence goes on along the minus strand of JAZURV010000006.1, from coordinate 51,771 downwards.
ACAGTGCGTCTTTTTGGGTTTATAACAATAATATACCTGTGTTTTGGCTGCCATACTATGAAATGCCAGACCCCAGTGTGAAATACAAAACAGGTCTTTTATCGCCCAGTTTTAGTTCCACAAACGGAATGGGGACACAAATAAATATACCGCTGTATATCAGTATATCAGACAGGCACGACATAACAACCACACTGTCATATTTAACAAATGAAAATCCTTTGTTCCAGGCAGAACACAGGTTGAATCTGAATCGTTCAGAATTCCGGACCAAGGGTTCTTTTACCCATAACGAAGCCGGAAAAAATCGTTGGCATTTGTATAATGACGATGTGATTGAAATGGGCGACCATGCACGAACAACAATATATATAGCGCGCACTTCGGATAAAACATATTTGCAAAAATATGGTTTCTATGATTACCAGCCTTATTTGGATTCTGGGGCAAAAATTGAATTATTTGGTCAAACCAGTTATGCCGTTGCTGACGCGCACATATTCCAGGAATTGCGTGAACCAAGCGGGAATCAACAAATCGCTTCGGGAAATATTTTACCGAACATTCGTGGCGCGTACCAAACCGACCCATTCTTTAAGGAAACATATCTTAGTTTTTCTGGCGATATTTTAGCGGTGTCTGGCGACAGTGCTGACAGCCAACGCATGATTGGCGAAGCACGAATAATTTCACCATGGACATTATGGGGTGGAAATCGACTGACATTCAGCGTGGCATCGCGATACGATGTTTATAATTTCAATAAAACCGCAATATACGAAAATGATAAAATCACTGAATCTTATACTGGTGTGAAAACACGTTTCTTGCCCAGCGGATATGTCGAATGGGGGCTGCCGCTGTACAGTGCAGACGATAAATCTGATTGGACATATATTATTGAACCGCGCGCACGCGTGACAGTTATGCGCCATGACGACAAAGATTCTGTATTTGCGCGCGACAATGATTCTGCGGGGCGTTTTTTGTCGGACACTACACTGTTTTCCGCGAACAGATACGCCGGATACGATGTTTGGGAAAATGGAAATTTTGTGGATTATGGCGCACGCTGGGCGGCATTTAACGCGAATAATAACATTGAAGTTTTTCTGGGACAAACATACGATTTCAAAACAGACAAAGAAGACTTTTATGATAACGGATTCAGAAATGGTTTTTCGGACTATGTCGGACGCGTCGCATATTCCAGGGACATTTTCCAGATATCCAGTCGTTTCCGCAATAATCGCGACACAATGAAATTAAATCACATGGAAAACACTATATATCTGGGGAAAAATAATACCTATTTCACATTGGGTCATATTTGGGATACCCAACCCATTGACATTTATTCCAATGGTGACAAAGATACTCACGAATTCGCAACAGGGGCTGGATTACAAATTACAAAACGTATAAACATCAAGGCATCTGTCATATACAACGCGTTTGAACATATTGTACAACGGCATTCTGGCGGTGTTTTTTATGAACATCCGTGTTTCTATCTGGCACTGGAATATCAACGCGATAACGCAACCAAAGAAGACTATGTCGGAAATACGACATTTCAGTTTAAATTCGGTATGAGTATTGACGGCAAACATTATTAAAGGAAAGGGAAAAAATGAAAACATATTTTAACATTTTTGCTTTTGTGTTTCTGATAACATCTGGTGCAAACGCAGCCAGCGTGATTGGCAGCGTGAACGGTAAACCAATAACCGATTCTGATATAACTGCACGCACAGAACTGATGGCAAAGCAGGGCAAAACATCGACCACTAATCGCAAACAGGCGTTTCAAAACATAATTGACGATTATATAAAATTGGACTATGCAGCAAATTATAATGTAAAGCCAACCGACAAAGATGCAGATTCAGAATTAAAGAAAATGAATTTGGGCAGTATGAGTGCAACTGCACAATCTATGGCGCGATTGGCGATGCGTGCCAATATTGCCTGGAATGTTATGATGTCGCGCACGATTGTCCCAGATATAGAAATCAGCAAATCTGATATCGCGGCGGAAAAATCTGCATTGGCGCGCGAACATGGATTGCCGATTGAAATGAAAATGTTGCGCGTTGTTGATATGCCTGATGACATTTATAAAAAACTGACCAAACCAAAAAATTGCGATGGCGCAAAAGAAATGATTGAAAACATGGGTGGATATGTCCAGGAAATCACTGCCCAGCAATATGAATTGGCACCAGAGATACGCGAACAAATATCTGGGCTGCCTTTGCTAACATGGTCAAAGAAAGAAAATAATTCTGTTTTCTTGATTTGCAGTGAAAAAAAATCAGGTGAATATAAAAACCTGGACGAAATTATCAAACAAAATGCAATCTATAAAAAAGCGTCTGCCGCCGGTGAACAACAGTTAAAACAACTGCGGCGCAAGGCTGTAATTATCATAAACGATGACAGATATAAATTATGAAAACGATTCTTTTTAATTTAAACGATTCTGAACTGGAAAAATTTGTCACCGATTTGGGACAACCGCGTTTTCGCGCCAAACAAATTCGCGAATGGTTAAACCGTGGCGCGCCTGATTTTAGCGTAATGAAAAATTTACCTGAAAATCTGCGTGATAAATTGAATGAAATTGCAGAAACATTACCTGTTAAAATCGTCACCAAATTGCAAAGCAGTGATAATCAGACAACTAAATTTTTATTGGAATTGAATGATTGCGAACAAATAGAATGTGTTTTAATGCGCACAACATATGGGAACAGTGTTTGTGTTTCGTCCCAGGCAGGCTGTGCGATGGGCTGTAAATTTTGCGCATCAACTTTGTTGGGGTTGAAACGCAATTTGACCGTGAATGAAATGTTGTCCCAGGTTTTAACTGCACAATGGGAATTGCGACGCGATAAAGCGCACGACATAAAACCAAACGGCGACGCCAACAACGGCGATGTTTCCCATATCGTTGTTATGGGTACTGGCGAACCATTACAGAACACTGAAAATGTGATTGGTTTTCTGGAACGGGCGAATAACGAATTAAACATATCATGGCGTCGTATAACCGTTTCGACATGCGGGATTGTCCCGGGCATAAATGAATTGAAAAAATGGGGTCGCCCAATCAACCTGGCGATATCGCTGCATGCACCAGATGACGATTTGCGCACATCCATTATGCCAATAAATAACAGATATAAAATAAAAGAGGTTTTAGATGCAGCGTTTGCGTGTTCTGACGCACAAAATCGGCAACTGATGATTGAATATATATTGTTGGGAAAACGAAATGAAAATGGCGAAATCGTACTGTATAACGCAGATGAAAAACACGCGAATCAGTTATCAAATTTGTTAAAGGGACACAATGTTATGGTAAACCTGATACCGTGGAATACGGTGGATGAACGCGATTTTGCCGCGATTTCAGGGAACGCAGTACATCGGTTCCAGGATATTTTAATTAAAAACGGAATTCACACACGAATCAGACGGGAACGGGGGGCAGATATTGGTTCTGCGTGTGGTCAATTAAGATTAAAAAATGCAAAGGACAAGAAATGAAATTAAAATATATGACCGTATCTGACCCCCGCGAAGATATATCGGTTGAATCATTACTAAATATTGCCGAAAAATACCCATTGGTTGAATTCGGAATTCAGGCACACCCATACGCCATGTCACGCGGACAGGCAAGAAATATTTGGTTTGATAAAATCGTCAAAACATTTCAAAACATGCCCAAACAACCAAATTTAGCGTTGCACATAAATTATGATTGGTGCAATTATATTTGTACAGGCATAATTCCACACGAATTAGATTGGTGGTTGCGTGTACCAAATGCGTATACTGATTTGCCTGTGATACATCGTATTCAATTGAATATTGGTGATTTCGCATACGATTTTGATGCAAAAAAACTGGCGTATTTAATTGCCGCGCACCCCAACCAAGAATTCATATTGCCATTTAATAATGGAACAAAATATAAAGCAGAAAAATTAAAACAAACCGGCGCAAAATTTTCTTTGCTGTTTGATGATTCTTATGGTGCAGGCATCACGCCAAACAAATGGAACGCCCCCGTATACGAAGATATTCCCCATGGTTACGCCGGCGGATTAGGGCCTGACAATATCGCACAAAATCTGGATAAAATAAATTCTGTTTTGCCAGAAAACTATGAAACATGGATAGATGCAGAAGAAAAACTGCGTGACAGAAAAACCACCCGTGTGTTCACGATAAATTTGGCTGAAAAATATTTACAAAACGCATTGGGCTGGTATAATCAACACACAAAATAAAAGGATTTATTATGAAATTAAGATTTATAACTGCATCTGATCCGCGCGAACACAATTCTGTAAAGTCAATAATTGAATTGGCGCATTTACCACATGCAGAAATCGCGGTTCAATGTCATCCATCAAAAATGTATGATGGAATGCCAAGGAATGTATGGTTTAATGAATTATTAAAAACAGCAAACAATGTAAACGGTATAAATCTGGCAATGCACATAAACAGCGAATGGGCAAATGAAATTTGCGCAAACGGAAAAATCCCAGAAATCGTTCTGAATTGGATGCAGATTGAAAAAACGCACAACCAACCATTGGTTCGTCGTATTCAATTAAATATGCCACGCGAAACCGCAAACAACATAAACGCAAATGCATTGGCGCAAATAATATACGAATTCAAAAACCATGAATTTATATTGCAATATAATGACAAGACCCAGGACGCCATTGAAAAACTGCATAAAACCGGCGCACGGTTTTCGTTGTTGTTTGACGCATCTGGCGGCAAAGGCATATCGCCCAGTGAATGGAAAAAACCGGTATATGAAACACACCCAATGGGATACAGTGGTGGAATGTCACCAACAAATGTTATGCGCAACCTGGATGCAATAAACGCAGTTGTACCCGAAAACCGTTGGACATGGATAGACGCAGAAGGAAAACTGAAATCCACAACATTGTTTGATGAAAAACCTATGTTTGATGTGGATTTGGCACGCGATTATATACGGCGCGCAAATATGTGGCAAAAACAACGCTAAAGAAACCGCCAATACGGCGGTTTTTTTATTCAGTGACATCTTTATTGTCTGATGCGTTTTTTTCAGATTCCAAAAAATGTTCCAACCAATGATTGTCTGTTTTTAATTGGCGCACATCTGAATTTCCCAACAATTTTTTCTGTAATGGGATTGTTGTTTTGACACCTTCGATAACAAATTCGTCCAAGGCACGCTCTGCACGCATAATACACGCAGGCCGCGATTGTGCATGCACAACCAATTTTGCAATCATAGAATCGTATGTTGGCGGAATTGTGTATCCGGTATAAACAGCACTGTCCACACGAACCCCCAAACCCCCAGATGGCGCATACAATGTTATTTTGCCTGGGTTTGGTATAAATGTTTCTGGGTCTTCGGCATTTATACGAAATTCAATCGCATGACCATGCGGATTCAAATTAGATTGTGTATAGCCCAATTTTTCCCCAGCCGCGATACGAATCTGTTCACGAACCAAATCTATGCCATAAACCATTTCAGTCACAGGATGTTCCACCTGAAGCCGCGTATTCATTTCCAGGAAATAAAATTTGCCGTCTTCGAACATAAATTCAAAGGTCCCAGCATTTGTATATTTCATTTTCTTTGCCGCGGTTTTGCAAACCTCTATCATATCTTCGCGTTGTTTTTGGGTCAATATGGCTGCTGGGCATTCTTCCATAACCTTTTGGTTTTTGCGTTGCAGGGAACAATCGCGTTCACCAAATATGACAACATTACCATGTTTATCACCCAAAACCTGAAATTCAATATGACGCGGATGCAGTAATAATTTTTCCATATACAAAGTGTCATCGCCAAATGCCGATTTAGATTCAGCCTTGACCAAAGGGAATGCTTCCCTTAATTCATTTGCATTATTTATCGCGCGCATACCGCGACCACCACCACCAGATGCAGCCTTTATCATAACCGGGTATCCGATTTTTTCCGCCCAAACCAGCGCATCTTCGATATCACGCAACGCACCGTCAGACCCTGGGACAACCGGCAAACCACATTTAATCGCGGTTTTTTTCGCGTTTACTTTATCGCCCATTTTTCGAATCATATCACTGTCTGGGCCAATCCAAATCAGTCCATGTTGTTCCACTTTGTCCACAAAGTCTGCGCGTTCTGACAAAAAACCATATCCTGGGTGAATCGCGTCTGCATTCGTCAATAACGCCGCAGTCAATATCGCAGATTCATTCAAATAAGATTCTGATGATTGCGCCGGCCCGATACACACAGATTCGTCCGCCAATTTTACATGCATGGCGTCCCTGTCTGCCGTTGAATAAACCGCAACAGTTCGTATTCCCATATCACGACATGCGCGTATCACACGCAGTGCGATTTCACCGCGATTGGCAATTAAAACTTTCTTGATTTGTGGCATAATATTCGCCCCATTATTCTATTACAATTATTGGCGTATCAAATTCGACAGCCACCCCATCGGAAACCAAGACTTCTTTGACGATGCCATCAGTATCTGTTTTAATTGGATTGAAAGTCTTCATTGCTTCTACCAATGCGACAGTATCCCCAGCCTTTACCGCATCGCCAACCTTTACAAAAGGTTTTGCGCCCGGTTCTGGGGACAAATACGCCACACCAACCATTGGTGATTTCAAAACATGACCAGATATTTTTTCAGCATCTTTTTTTGTGTTCGCCTGAACAAATCCAACCGGCGCAGCCGCAACAGCCTGTTGTTTGGACAAATGAATATGTTTTCGATAAAGCCCCAAAAATAATTGACGTTCTAAATCCAGTTCTGTTATGCCCATTTCGTCCATCAATTTGGACATATTTTCAACTGTAGATCTGAAAGATGACATAATTATAAATCCTTTTTATTTTTACATATGTTATTCTAATTTTATCACAATGATTTTTTATGTCAAGGCACCGGGTCATATCCACATCCGCCACCCGGGCGACAGCGTGAAATCCGCCGTATTCCCATCAAAGTTCCACGAAAAAAACCATATTTTTCGATTGCCTGTTTTGTATATTCGCTGCAAGTTGGGATAAATCTGCACGCGGCGCGCCCACCAATAAACGGCGATATACATATTTGATAAAGGCGAACCAGGCGCACAGAAAGCCTGGTCAAAAAAACATTTTTCATTTTGAAATTTTCTTTATTGCATGCGCCATTTTCTTGCGTCCTTTGTCACGCGGGAAATCCAAAACCATCCAGCGCGCAATAAAAATATAATCCATATTTGGCAACATCAAATCTTCGTTATACGCAATCCAGTCCCGCAAAACGCGTTTTGCACGATTGCGCTGAACCGCCAATTTAAAAGTTCGTTTTGCCGCAATTATACCGTATCTGGCATCTTTTCTGGCCGCAGGTTTTGCCTTGGCTATAAATACACGGTTTATCACCACTGGGGCGTCCGGTGATGTCAAAAAATCCCTGTGATTTCTTATAGTTTTTCTTTTCATGCCCGCAATTATACCAGAATATAAATAATTGCAAATAAAAAAGCAAAAATTGTTCTATGCAGGCTTGATTTTTTCTGTGCCTGCTTTATAATGCGAACAACAAAGACAAGGGACTGAATAAATGTATAATTGGTTATTAAAGTTTTTTTCTGCAGATATGGCTATCGATTTGGGTACGGCAAACACTTTGATTTATGTCAAAGGACGCGGTGTTGTTTTGAATGAACCATCGGTTGTCGCAGTGGCAGAAAATAAATTATTGGGCCGCAAAGAAATATTGGCTGTTGGAACCGAAGCTAAACAGATGTTTGGCCGTACGCCTGGCACAATCAGTGCGGTTCGCCCACTGCGTGACGGTGTTATCGCAGACTTTGAAGTCGCAGAAGAAATGATTAAATACTTTATTCGCAAGGTACATCAAAGAAATTTACTGACTGCGCCGCTTATAATTATCTGTGTTCCATCGTGTGCAACACCTGTGGAAAGACGCGCTATTCAAGAGGCGGCAGACGCAGCCGGCGCACGGCGTGTTTATATTGTCGAAGAATCAACCGCTGCCGCAATTGGCGCAGGATTACCTGTTGAAAAACCATTGGGGTCCATGGTTCTGGACATTGGTGGCGGCACAACAGAGGTTGCAGTTATGTCATTGGGTGGCATTGTTTATTCAAACGCTGTGCGTACTGCCGGTGACCAAATGGACGAAGATATTATTGACTATGTCCGCAAAAACAAAAATCTGTTGATTGGTGAAAACACTGCCGAAGAAATCAAAAAGAAAATCGGTACTGCAATCATGCCAAAAGATAAAGCAAATGAAATGTGCATGAAAATCAAAGGTCGCGATTTGATGAGTGGTACACCACGCGAAACTGTTATTACAGAATCACAAATTGCAACCGCACTGTCACAGACTGTATCCAAAATTATTGGCACTGTTCGTTTGGCACTGGAATCAACCCCACCTGAATTGTCTGCCGATATCGCAGACCTTGGTATCGCGATGACTGGGGGCGGTTCTATGTTGCGCGGTTTGGACGCTGCGATTCGTGCAGCAACCGGATTGCCTGCGTTTTTGGTGGATAATCCATTGGCATGTGTTGCATTGGGCAGTGGTAAAATGTTATCCAACATCGACAAAAGTAAACACATTTTACAAACTATGTATTAAAAACACCGGCACAAGCCGGTTTTTTTATTGCAAATCAGTTTTTTATTGTTATAATCTATTCAGTTTTGGGTGGTTAGCTCAGTTGGCTAGAGCGTCACGTTGACATCGTGGAGGTCGTTGGTTCGAGCCCAATACCACCCACCAGAGATAAAAAAATGCGAATGTATAAATAATCTTTATCAAAATATTACGGGAACAATTTAAGCGCCCGTTTTGGGCGTTTATTCATAAAAAGGGCATAAAAAAATGGCAAAAAAATATCTTATTACATCGGCATTACCATATGTGAACAATAATTTGCATATTGGGCATTTAATTGGTTGTTTATTGCCATCTGATGTGTACGCCAGATTCTGCCGTGCACAGGGCAGGGATGTTTTATTTGTGTGTGGCAGTGACGAACACGGCACAACATCTGAAATCGGTGCACGCAAAGAAAATATGTCCATTACAGATTATGTTTATAAATACCGCGCAAAGCATGCACAATCTGTCAAAGATTTCAATTTGTCATTCGATTTGTTCGGGCGTACACATACGCCATTGCAAGAAAAACTGATTCATGATTTGTTTAATCGCCTGGATGAACAGGGTTTAATTCTGGAAAAATCATCTATGCAACCCTATTCAGTCAACGAAAAACGCTTTCTGGCGGACCGTTATGTTATCGGAACATGTCCAAAGTGTGGTTATGAAAAAGCCTATGGAAACGAATGCGAAAAATGTGGTGCATCACTGGAACCGTCCGATTTGATAAATCCACACAGCGCAGAAGACCCAAATTCGCCTGTTGAAATGCGCGAAACAAAACATCTGTATTTCAAATTGAGTGCGATGCAAGATAAATTAAAACAATGGGTTGATTCGCGTCAGGGATGGCCAAAAACCGCAACTGCGATTGCTAACAAATGGCTTAGCGAAGGATTACATGATACACCCATCACTCGCGATTTGAAATGGGGAATACCTGTGAACAAGCCAGGATTCGAAGACAAGGTTTTCTATGTTTGGTTTGATGCACCATGGGGTTATGTTTCTATATCCCAGGCCGCAAATAAAGATTGGGAATCTTGGTGGAAAAATCCAGATTGCCATTACACACAATTTATGGGCAAAGACAATGTTTCGTTTCATGCTGTATTTTTCCCGTCACAAGAATTAGCCATGAATGATAACTGGAAAACAGTTGATGTATTAAAGGCCGTAAATTTCATGAATTTCAATGGTGCAAAAATATCTAAATCAACAGGAAATGGAATTTTCTTGGTTGATGCAATAAACGATGCGCCCAGCGATTGTTGGCGTTATGCACTGTTGGCATCTGCCCCGGAAACAGACGATACAGATTTCACAATCGACCGCTTTGCAGATATTGTTAACAAAGATTTGAACGGAATGTTGGGTAATTTTGTTTCACGCGTATGCAAATTGTCTGCGAAAAATTTTGGAAATACGGTTCCTAAATCAGGTCAAATCGATGGCGAATTGGTGACAAAGTTAAATGAAAAATTGGGCGAATTGACAAATGCCCTTGATGCCTGCGAATTTCGTGCTGCCGTATTTGCACTGCGTTCGTTATGGGCGATTGGTAATGAATACATGACAGAACGCGAACCATGGGCATTGGTTAAAAACGGCGATATGGACGCGGCACAACATGTATTAAACAACTGTTTTCAACTGATAGATTTTTATGCGCGCGTGTCACAACCATTTATTCCAGACGCCGCAGAAAAAATGCAAAATATATTTGCAGACAAACACGATTTATCGTGGCCAAACGAATTTGAAAGACGCGTCACGGACGGCACAGAATTTACAATTCCTGAAAACCTGTTCGAAAGAATCGACGATGCGCGTGTTGCAGAATTGACCGAAAAATATTCTGCAAAAAAAGAACCTAAATTGGTCGTCGTAAAAATCACAGATATCAAAAATCACCCGCAACGCGAAGATTTGCATGTTTTGACCATAAACGATGGTTCACAAAATTACAGTGTTGTTTGTGGCGCACCAAATGTGCGCGTTGGTATGTTGGCGGTCTATGCACCAATTGGTGCAATTATTCCACAAACCGGAAAACCAATCAAACCACGCAATGTTGCCGGTGTTGAATCGTGCGGTATGCTGTGCAGTGGCGCAGAATTAAAGGTGTCTGACGACGACAAAGGGATTTATGAAATAACTGATAATAAAAAACCAGGACAGGAATTTTGATGAAAGAAAATAAATCTGGAACAGAAAAAAAATATGTGGTGAATATTTTCCACATAGATACTTTTTATCGCTTTTGGCATATTTCGTGTCAAAACTGTTTTCTTGGGCCAAAATGCGCGCAAAAAACACGTAAACGCGAATCTTGCGTTGTCGCCGATGATGCAGAAAAAAATTTAATCAAATTTATACGCGGGCATGTGGTGTCTTTTGCATCGAATGACTTTTATGTCCAAACCAAGAATTCACGACGCGACATATTGCCGATACTGAATCACCTGATGAAAAAATATGCCAAAGATAGAGATGTCAGATAACAAACTGATTTTAATGTCGTGCTGTGCGCCATGTTCGTGTGGTGCGATTAAACAGTTGGTTGACTGTGAAATTCCCGGCATAGACGATTTTATCGTTATGTTTTTTAATCCCAATATTTTTCCAGAAACTGAATATCAAAAACGATTAAATGAACAGATAAAATACTGTGAAAAACTGGGCGTAAAATATGTTGTTGGCGATTATAATCATGACGATTGGCGCGAACATGTGCGGGGTTTAGAAACCGAACCAGAACGCGGTGCGCGATGCAGTAGGTGTTTTGCATACCGTTTTTGCTTTGCGCGCGAATATGCAAAAAAGCACGGATTTAATGCGATTGCGTCTGTGTTTGGTGTATCGCGTTTTAAATCTCAATCCCAGGTTGATTCTGCCGCGGGCGAATCATGCGGTGATATAAAATATTTACCGATTAAATGGAACGAAGAATTACGCAATCAAATAAACCGCGAATCTGATTTTTACCGCCAGAATTATTGTGGTTGCGAATTTTCCATGCGCAAATGATAATAAGTTGATTTTTGCTTTTATTTTCCTATAATTTCAAAAGAATAATAACAAAGGTGCAAATATGTCATCTATATATGTTTTCCCGGGTCAGGGCGCACAAAGTGTCGGCATGGGATTGGAATTATATCAAACAAATGCACAAGCGCGTGCTGTATTTGATGAAATGGACGCGGTTTTGGGTGAAAAATTGTCAGATATAATTTTTAATGGCCCAATTGAAACATTGACCATGACCGCAAATGTGCAACCGGCAATCTTGGCGACATCTATTGCGATATTTCGCGCGGGGAATTATGCAACACCTGATTATGTTGCCGGACATTCTTTGGGTGAATATACCGCACTGTGCGCGGCAGGTGCGCTGTCTTTGTCTGATGCGGTAAAACTGGTTCGCCTGCGCGGTGAATCCATGCAAAACGCAGTGCCAGCGGGGCAGGGCGCTATGGCTGTTATACTGGGACTGGAATTTGACAATTTGAAAAAAGTTTGTGAAAAGGCAGAATCTGACACAGGTGCGGTGTGTGATATCGCAAACGATAACTGTCCGGGGCAAATTGTTATATCTGGGGCAAATTCTGCCGTTGAACGCGCGATGGAACTTGCCAAGGAAGCAGGTGCCAAACGCGCGATGAAACTGGCACTGTCCGTGCCACCACATTCGCGTTTAATGGAACCGGTGGTTGATGTAATGAAAAAAGCACTGAATGAAATTGAAATCAAAACGCCAGTTGTTCCAATTATTTCCAATAAAACCTGTCAACCAATGACGGATGTAAACGAAATCAAAGACGCATTAGTATATCAAATAACACACGGTGTTCGCTGGCGCGAAAGTGTTCTGGAAATGGAAAAATTAGGTATAGACGACATGACCGAAATCGGCCCAGGCGAAGCCTTAATCGGTATGACCAAACGCACAAGCGATAAAATAAACGCACATAAATAAGGGGAAAATCATGTTTGAATTAAAAGACAAAGTTGTTTTAATTACGGGCGCAACCGGTGGGATTGGTGGCGCAATCGCAACACAAATGAAGGCGGCAGGTGCAACAGTCGTTGTAACTGGACGCAGTTTAGAAAAACTGTCTGCGTTTGATGATTCTTTTATAAAGATTCAATCTGATTTATCCGCTGACGGCGCAGCAGAAAAACTGATTTCTGACACAATTGAAAAGGCTGGAAAAATCGATGTTTTAATCAACAACGCTGGAATTACAGCCGACACACTAATGATGCGTATGAGTGATGAACAATTTGATAATGTAATAAACACAAACCTGCGTGCAACTTTCAAAATGTGCCGTGCGGCAATTATGCCGATGATGAAACAGCGCTTTGGACGCATAATAAATATGGCGTCCATAGTTGGTGTTGTTGGTGGGGCAGGTCAAACAAATTACGCCGCGTCTAAGGGCGGTATTATCGCAATGACAAAATCCATAGCTGCCGAAGTGGGTGGGCGCGGAATTACTGCGAATGCGATTGCACCGGGCTTTATCAAAACACCAATGACCGATGTTTTGCCAGAAGAATTAAAGAAAACATATTTAGCACAAATACCAGCAGGTCGCTTTGGCGAACCAATTGATATTGCAAATGCTTGCGTATTTTTGGCCAGTGACGAAGCATCTTATATCAACGGACAAACAATTCATGTAAACGGCGGAATGGGGCGGTTTTAAAATGAAAGCACAAGAATTCACAGAAATACAAACAGAACGTCTTGATTTAAAACCTTTGGTTGCAACATTTGATTTTGCCAAAGAATTATTTGATATCATCACTAAAAACAAGAAATTTTTCAAATTTATGCCCTGGTCAGATGTGAAAGAACCAGAATCAGAATTTGAATTTTTGCAAAGCGCTGTAAACGGTTGGAAAAAACAAGAATGCGCAACATACGGTATGTTTTTACAACCCAATAATGATTTTGTTGGCGTGTGCACTATGTTCAATCTGAATTATGGGAATGAAAGTGGCGAAATTGGTTATTGGTTAAACCCAAAATATGCAAAACAAGGTTTTATGGGCGAAGCTGTCAATGCTGTTTTAACAGAATTTTTTAATCGTGGGTTAAAACGCATAGTGATAAAAGCTAACCCAGAAAATATAGCATCTTGCAGAGTTGCTGAAAAATGCGGATTTGAATACGAAGGATTATTACACAGTTATGATTTCCTTCCATATTTTAATAAACGTGAAAACTTAACTATATATGCAAAAATAAAAGAATAATCAAATGCAAAAATATGATGTGATTGTTATTGGTGGTGGACATGCCGGGGCGGAAGCAGCCGCGGCATCTGCGCGTCGTGGTGCAAAAACGCTTTTAATTACAATGCGCGAAAGTGATATTGGTGCCATGTCTTGTAATCCGTCAATTGGGGGACCAGGCAAATCACAAATGGTCGCAGAAATGATGGCGTTTGGCGGTGTTATGCCGCGCGGCGCAGACAGCGCCGGCATTCATTGGCGTACATTGAACGCAACACATGGCGCGGCGACCCAGGCATTGCGCGCCCAGATAGACCGCAATTTTTATCATAATGCGGTAATGAAGATTTTAGAAAACACGCCTAATTTATCTGTTGTTTTTGAAAGTGTTTCTGATTTAGATTTAGAAAACAAAACTGTAAACGGTAAATATTCTGCCGCATGCATAGTTTTGACAACTGGGACTTTCCTTGGTGGATTGGTCACACGCGGAAATGAAAAAATACCGTCTGGTCGTTTAATGGACAATGGCGAATACCAGGAAAACGATTCCCATATATCTGGTGTTTTGAAACGGGCAGGCTTTGAATTATTGCGCCTTAAAACCGGGACACCTGCGCGTATTTATCGCGACAGTATAGATTTCAGTGTTTGCGAAATTCAGCCGGGCGATGTGCCACACGATTGGTTTGGTTTGGGTGATGAAAAAAATGTTATAAACGACAAATGTTATATCACGCATACAAACGAAGAAACACATCAAATTATTCGGGATAATATAAAAAATGCACCAATGTATAATGGCGATATTCGCGGACTGGGGCCGCGGTATTGTCCGTCATTGGAAGATAAAGTTATGCGTTTCCCAGAACACAAAACACATCATGTATTTTTAGAACCCGAAGGTTATAACAGTGATTTAATCTATCCAAACGGAATATCAACTTCGTTTGGGGCAGACATTCAAGATAAATGGATACGCACAATACCGGGCCTGCAAAATGCCCGTATAGCGCGATATGGATATGCCATAGAATATGATGCGATAGACGCACGAAAATTAAAATCCACATTGGAATCCAAAGATATTATGGGGCTTTTTTTCGCAGGTCAAATCAACGGGACCAGCGGATATGAAGAAGCCGCCGCCCAGGGTTTAATTGCCGGCGCAAACGCCGCAGCGCGCGCATTGAATATCGACCCCCTGGTTATCGACAGAACAAATTCTATGATTGGTGTTTTAATTGACGACATAACCACATTGGGGGTTGATGAACCATATCGTATGTTCACTTCGCGTGCAGAATATCGGTTAAATTTACGCGCAGATAATGCAATTCTTCGATTGGGCAATACGGCAGAATCCCTGGGGTTGATAACACACGAATTACATGAAGATATTTTAAAATTGCGCGAATCCAGCGCGATTGAAAATGATAAATTTTATGCCGGATACATACAAAGAAACGAACGCGAAATTGCGAATTATAAAAAAGATTCCATGTTAAAAATACCAAACGATTTTGACTATAAATCTTTACCAGGACTGACCAATGAATTGGTTGAAAAACTGACCAAGACGCGTCCTGAAAACATCGCGGCATTATCCAGAATACCGGGCATGACACCGGCTGGAATAATGGTTGTTTTGCGTAAAATAAAATGTGGAAATAAATAAAAATATGTATTATTATTTGCACACCTGCCGGTTTAGCTCAGTTGGTAGAGCATCTCATTCGTAATGAGGGGGTCGTAGGTTCAAGTCCTATAACCGGCACCACGAAAAGAATCAAAAACACCGGTAAATGCCGGTGTTTTTATATTCTTTTGTCTGTTGCCGCACACCACTTTGCAACCGGACAATGTTCGCAATCTGGACGCAGTGCCTTGCATGTATAACGCCCATGCAAAACCATTGTATGATTTACAATTGAATGATATTTTTGTGGAATTATTTTTAACAATTTTTCTTCGACTTTTTCAGGTGTGTTTTCCGCATCGCCCACCCAACCATAGCGATGCGCATTACGAAAAACATGTGTATCGACGCCAATATTTGGCGCATTCCAAAGCACATTCATAATTACATTTGCGGTCTTTTGACCGATGCCAGCCAATTTCATCAGTTCGTTTCTGTTATGATATTTTGCCGGGAATTTATAGTGCAAATCATCGCTGTTTTTATCTTTTAATTGCGTTGATAATTTTATGATATTTGTCGCCTTGTTATTAAAGAAAGAAATTACGCGTATATGTTCTTTCAATCCGTCCAGCCCCAGTTTCAACATTTTATCGGGGGTTGGCGCAATACGAAAAAGTTCTGGGGTGACTTCGTTTACTTTTTTATCTGTCGCCTGGGCAGACAAAATAACCGCAACCGCAAAAGTAAATTCATTTGTCGAATATAATTCAGACCGGATATTCATATTCAATGTGGGACACACATTTTCAAAATAAATATCCGGGCTAAGAGTTATTTTTGACTTTACCATTTATGCCTTTTCAATGTTGATTGCAAAATTGTAATCTTCGATTTGCTTACTAAATTGGTCGGCATCGCCAGATTCCATTTCCACAATCAGCGCATCGTGCATAATGCGTTTTTTATGTGCCTCTATCGCGTTGGACAGCGCAATATCCGCCGTATAGGTCAATTTTATACGGTCTGAAACATCTAAATTGGCGGCTTTACGCGAATCCTGGATAAAACGCAACGCGTCGTTCACCAAACCTTCTGCAATCAGTTCGCCATTTATTTCCGTGTTCAGAACAACAACCGCTGTGTTATCTGACAATGCAGCACCCGAAACGCCATCTTTCACAGTTAAACGATTTTCAAATTCGTCAGCGTTTAATGTATATTCGCCCACAACCAATTTATCATTTTCGATTGTGTATTCGCCGCGTTTAACCATTGGGATAATATCTTTTAATGCACCACCCAGGCGTGCGCCAATTTTTGGCGTAATCAGATACACAAAACTGTCCGCAACAGATTTAATATCATCGACAAATTTAACATCTTTGACATTTAATTCATCACGAATAATATCGCCGTATTCAGACATATCAACGCCTGCGATTGTGGCGTCCGCCAATGGCAAACGATTACGCAATTTATATTGTTCGCGCAATTGTTTTCCGGTCGATACAATCATTTGAACGCGACGCATATCTTCCAATATTTTTGTATTTGTTGTGTTTGCAGTCGGCCAATCTTGTAAATGTACTGATTCTGCGCCTGTTAAATTTTTATAAATATATTCGCTGATAAATGGTGCAAACGGTGCCAAACATTTTACAAATGTTATCAACACATAATGCAGTGTTTCAAACGCACTGACATCTTCGTCCCAGAATCTGTCGCGATTACGACGGATATACCAGTTGTTTAAGATATCAAGGAAACGAACAAATTCTTTGACCGCAATATCTGGTTTGTATTCGTCCAGTGCAGTTGTTGTTGTCTTTACCAATTCATTTAATTCAGCCAAGATATATTTATCCAACAAATTGTCTGAATCTGGTTCGCGCTCTACGGTGATATTTCCTGCATTGGCATAAAGTGTAAAGAAATGATACGCATTCCAAAGTGGTGTTAAAATCGTTTTGATTGAATCGTTAAATACTGTGCCTTCTTTATCAACACCAACACCTTCGGCCTTCATAAAATTGCTGCCCTGGATAAACAAACGAATTGCGTCTGCGCCGTATGTTTCCAATTGTTCAGATGGGTCAACATAGTTATGCAAAGATTTCGAAAATTTTCTTTTCTGTTCGTCCAAAATCATACCGTTCGCAGATACTGTCTTGAATGCAGGTTTATCAAACAACGCGACCGCCATAACAGACAGCGAATAAAACCATCCGCGTGTTTGGTCTTGACCCTCTATAATATAATCTGCTGGGAAATTCTTTTCGAATTTTTCAACATTTTCAAACGGATAATGCAATTGTGCAAATGGCATAGAACCACTTTCAAACCAACAATCCAAAACATCACTTATACGATGCCAACCGTCTTTGGTCAGCGCATCCAGTGTCGGGCGATGTAAATCATCGATTTTTACACCAAAGAAATCTTCCAATTCTTTAATAGAACCAAAGATTTTATATTCGCCATCTTTTTCCCAGATTGGTAATGGCACGCCCCAGAATCTGTTTCTTGAAATGCCCCATGGGCGCGCGTTTTCAATCCACGCCATAAAGCGATTACCCGCCGATGTCCAATTTGTTTCATTTTTAGTTATTTCAACCAAGCGGTCGCGAATTTTTGGAACATCAATATACCATGCATCCGTTGCACGATAAATCAGTTTTTCTTTACTGCGTGGACCAAATGGATAACTGTGTTTATGTTGGTCTTTTTTAACCAAGATACCATTTTGTTTCAACCAATCGATGATTTTTGGGTTGGCTTCAAAAATGTTCATACCCGCCCAATCTTTAACAGTCGAATCAAAATTACCATAATCATCCACATTTAAAATTACTGGGAATTTAGCATCCAATGCCTTGGCCGCCAGATAGTCGTCTTCACCATACGCAGGCGCAATATGAACAATACCAGTACCATCGCCATCACTTACATAATCAGCAGCGATTATTTGATGTAATAATGGGTCGCTGTTTTCATAATAATTAAATATTGGTTTATAATGCAGACCGACCAAATCTTTACCAAGCACAGTTCCCAAATTTTCAGATTCTGCAAAAATCTTTTCATATGCTTTCAAACGGGACGCAGCCAAAACATAAACATGACCGTCATTGTGTTTCATGCGGACATATTCCATATCTGGATTGACCGCCAATGCAGAATTCGCAGGCAATGTCCATGGCGTTGTTGTCCATGCAATCGCCCGATCGCCATTTTCCAATTCAAACCACACTGTCACTGTATCATCAACAATATCTTGGTATTCAGATGACGCTTCGGAATTCGACAAAACGGTTCCCAATTTCCAATCAAATGGATTGACCTTGAAATCCTTGTACAGTAAACCCATATCGTATAATTTCTTTAATGCCCAAATCACAGATTCCATATAATTTTTATCCATGGTGCGATAACCAAAATTATCCCCACCATCAACCCAACGACCAATTCGTTCGATAAAGCGCAACCATTCGTTTGTATATTGTGTGACATCGGCGCGACACATATCACAAAATGCCGCCATACCGTCTTGTTCCACGATTGTTTTAGCAGTGCGCCCCTGTTTTTTTTCAACAGATGATTCTGCCGGCAATCCATGACAATCCCAGCCCAGTTCACGAACAACATGTTTCCCACGCATAGTTTGATAACGCGAAACCATATCTTTTATCGCAGAAACACCCAAATGCCCCCAGTGTGGCAATCCATTTCCAAATGGCGGCCCATCATAAAAATTAAAAGGTTCACCCATTTTGGTTTTATTCAAAGATTTATGAAAAGTATCGTCTTCGCGCCAAAATTGCAGCACAGAATGTTCGATTTCTGAAAAATTAGCCTTTGGTTCGGTCTTTTTGTATGTCATCTGTTTATACCTTTTTTATATTAAAAATGGCGCCGTACGCGCCCCAGCCACCGCCAAAGCGCAGTGCCAGTTATTTAATAATAATTATTGTATTTGTTTGCATGCGCCTATTTATACTATGAATTTAATACAAAATCAAGTTTTTGATGTTTTATTTAGGAAGATTTTGACAAAATATTTGACCTGTCAATTTTTTTTATTTATAATAGCAACGAATTTAAGATTATAAAAGGAAACGCCATGTATAAAAACCCCCTGAACAAAGGATATAATATCAAAGAACTGATGTTGCATTTTATAAAACACAGTGACGGGGATTTTTTAATACATAAAAACACGGCCTTTGCACCAGTGGGGGTTTCCATAGTTATGAAATATAAATATTTCACAAATGATATAGAAATTATTTATAACAAATGGTTCGTCGAAGGTTTCGATTTTGCAAAAAAAAATGAATTTGCCAGGAACCGAACATCATGGTCAATTGCTTAAAGGCAGTGGCGTCACTATATTTTCCAAAAAACTTGGGAATTTTACATTCTATGGCGACAATGCGAATGATATTATAAACGCATGTGAATACGGGCGCGACATAGAATCATATATGATTCAAAATCAAAGATAATAATAAAACCGCCAATACGGCGGTTTTGTTATGTTTTATCGAATTTATGCACGCAATTTTGCACCACATTTTGATTCGATATTCTTTATCACTTTATCCTGGATTTCCAACAATTCTTTGTCAGACATATTTTTATCAGGGTAAATCGTTATTGTAAACGCAATCGATTTTTGATTGTTTCCCATATCAAATGCATCGAATACAACTGCATCAGAAATAACGGTGTCTGATGCCAGTGCTGTTGCAACAATTTTTTGTGACGGAAAATCTTTATCAACAATAAATGCGAAATCACGCGTGATTGGCATAAATTCAGTGATTGGTATTTTTTTGTATTTCGGTTTTTTTGGTAAATCGTCAATATTATTCACAATACCAACAAAGACTTTCGTTTTTATATGCAATTGCTTTGCAACCGACGGGTGCAATTGCCCAAATTCAGCCAAAACTTTTTTGCCCTGAACAATTTTTCCATAAACATATGGATGTGCCCAAAGTGGCGCATTTGTTGTATCTATGGTATATTTTTGATTACCTAATAATGAAACCAAATCAGCCTTGACATCAAAAACATCAACACTGCGGTTGCGCTTTTGCCAATGTTTTGGTGATGTTTCACCCATGCGAATTATGCACAGCGATGTATGCTGTTCGCCTGGATTTTGCCCATCAAATACTGTGCCAACTTCAAACATATTCAGTTCTGAAAATCCACGCTTTTCATTATCAGCAGCCGCCAACAACAAATTTTCTAACAAATTATTTCGTGCGGTATCCAAATCAACAATAATCGGGTTTGCTATTTTAACAATTGGTTTATCTGTTATTAAACTTTCAACTTTCGAATTACCAAAACCAAAAGTGACCGTTTCATTTAATCCACGATTTACTAATTTTTGTTTCAGTTCCAGATTCATTTCGTTGTGCACGACAGAAATACCAGTTTGTGACAAATCATTTAAACCGATTTTTTCATAACCGTAAATTCTGATAATTTCTGCAACGATGTTTTCTGGAATTACAATATCTGTGCGCTGTGGATTTGGTGTGATAACCCAATCTTTACCTTTAACCTTTATATCAAAATGCAATTTTGTTAAGATGTCTTGTTGTATTTTTTCGTCCAATTTTAAACCTGTTTTTTGTTCCAACAATTTTGGATTATAAACCACAGATTCCGGCGTATAGGACATACGACCTGCGCCAGAAACATTTACAATTTTGCCACCACAGGAATCCATTATGATTTTGGCTGCCTTTGATAAAGCGCGCAATGTTCCACCTGGATTTATACCGCGTTCATAGCGATACGAAGAATCCGTTGATAAACCGTGCCTTTTTGCAGACTTACGAACAGATACTGGATTAAAGTATGCAGATTCCAAAATAATATTTTGTGTTTTATCAGTTGTCATACCGCGTGCGCCACCAACAACACCCGCCAGTGCCAAAATACCTGCATCATCAGTAATAACCAAATCTTTGTCACATAATTCGTGTTCGTTGCCAAACAGGTCTGTAAATTTTTCGCCTGCCTTTGCCATACGCACTGTTATATCGCCAACAATTTCGTCAGCGTCAAAACAATGCATTGGTTGTGCCAAATCATAACAAATATAATTTGTTGCGTCTATCGGTGCATTTTTAGGGTTTATACCGGCAGACAACAAACAATTTTGTATTTGTTGGTTTGATGGCGCATTTTTTATTCCATGAATTTCACAGAAACGATATGTTGGACACGCGTCCGATGCCAAAAGGTTCACTTTGCGCGTTCCTTTTACTTCTTTTAATTCTGTGATTTTTTCATCAACAAATTCACCTGCGCCTGCGGCAGACAAATCCAGCGCAATACCGCGCAAAGATAAATAATCTGGGCGATTTGGTGTAATAGATGTTTCAAAAATCGTTGTCGCCTTACCAGACAACGCTGAAATTGGTTGTCCGATTTTTTCATGTCTTTCGTCTAATTCTATGATACCAGTGTGGTCATCATTTATCCCCAATTCTTTACCGGAACACATCATGCCATCAGACAAAACGCCACGCAATTTTCCAGATTCAATCACTGCGTCCCCGATTTTACAGCCCGGGATTGCCAACGCAGATACAAGACCTTCGCGCACATTTGGCGCACCACAGACAACCTGGCGCAAATTTCCAGTACCATCATCTACTTTCAAAACATGCAGATGGTCTGAATTTTCATGTTCTTTACATTCGACTATTTTTGCAGCGATTGGTAATACTGGGGTATATAAATCTTCGACCTCTAATCCCAGACCGTTTAATTTATCCGCGATTTGTTCCGGGGTTAAATCTGTTTTTAAATATTGTTTTAACCATTCATAAGACCATTTCATTTTTTAACCCCTTTGTTTAGAAACCTTCGTTTTTCAACCATCTGATGTCGCCATCATAGAATTTACGAATATCGTTTAATCCGTATTTTAACATTGCCATACGGTCCCAACCAAATCCAAACGCAAAGCCCTGATATTCATCTGGGTTTATATTACAGTTTTTTAACACATTTGGATGTACCATACCAGAACCTGCGATTTCAAGCCACTTGTCACCCCATTTCATATCAATTTCAATAGATGGTTCTGTGAATGGGAAATAAGACGGACGAATACGAATTTCAATATCGCGTTCGAAAAACTGAGATAACAAAGTACGCATTGTCGCAATCAAATCTGACATAGTCACATTTTTATCAACATATAAACCTTCTATTTGATGGAACATCGGGGAATGTGTTGCGTCCATTTCTTTGCGGTATGTAGAACCAATCGCGAACATTTTAATTGGGACACCAACTTTTTCCATCGCGCGAATCTGAATAGAAGATGTCTGTGTTCGCATAACATTTCCATTTTCCATAAAGAAACTATCCTGCATATCACGGGCAGGGTGATAATCTGGGGTATTCAATGCAGTAAAATTATGCCAATCATCTTCTATTTCAGGACCAGTCCACAAACTGAATCCAAAAGATTCCAAAATCGCAGATAATTCTTTTAATGATTGCGTCAGCGGATGTAATGTTCCACGATTTTCAGGTTCACTGTCCAGCGTCACATCAACGGATTCTGTTGCCAGTTTCGCATTTAATGCCGCGTTTTCCAATTCCGTCTGTTTTTCTTTGAATAACCCGCGCAATTCAGTGTTTTCAGCATTGACTTTTGCGCGTTCTTCATTAGACAATGTTGCCATAGTTTTTAACTTTGCCGTCATTGTGCCATTTTTACCAAATGTTTCTGCATACAAAGCCTGTAATTGTTCCAGTGATGATGCGTTTTTAATTTTATCTTTCATATCTTCCCCATTTTATAAAGAATAAGACCGTATCTCTACGGCCTGTATTCTGACAAAACAAAACCCTGCCGTAAAGCGTTATTTCGCAGTTCCAGCAATAAATCGTTTTGCAGTTTCAACCAAAGTGTCAAAGTTTTTATCAGCATCGTATGCCATTTGGGCCAAAACTTTGCGGTCCAATGCAACGCCTGCCTTTTTCAAACCGTTCATAAATTGGCTGTATGTCAAACCGTTTGGACGAACCGCAGCGTTGATACGAACAATCCACAAAGAACGAAAATCGCGTTTCTTTTGACGACGGTCACGATATGCATACTGTCCAGCCTTTTCGGTTTTTTCACGTGCAGCACGATAAGTTGAATGATGACGGCCCAAATATCCTTTGGCGCGGTCAAGTATCTTGTTATGTTTTTGTTTAACGGTTGTTCCGCGTTTTACTCTTGCCATGATTGACCCCCTTATTTCAAGCCGTATGGTGCCAAGATTTTAGCCTGACCCATCATGTTTTCGTTCAAATACTGTGGTTTAGCCCCGGCTTTGTTAGCACGTTTGGACTTATGCAACAGACATTTGTGGTGAGAGTTTCTGGCAACACGGATTTTACCGCTTGCAGTCATAGACGCACGTTTTTTCAAGTACGATTTTGTTTTCATTTTTGGCATTTTTTATCCTTTTATTTGTACCCTCGTGGCAATGCCTTGCCATGTCGGTTGGCTTTATTTTGACATATTAAAAAGAAAAATCAAGTTTTTATTGAATATTCATTTTTTTGCGGTTAAAGTTGTCGCATGACCAAGGACAAGTTATCTTTCAAGTTGATGCGTATTATCAAGGCGTCACTGGCGGCAGTGGCAGTTCCTGTCTTCATTATATATGTCATGGTTGCAAAGCCTGATTATACAATTATGAACGGTTTGGCACATGTTGTTTTGCCGGTTGCGCATGGTGTTGGTTCTGTTATAACATGGCCAGTTCGCGCCGTCGGACAAAGTCTGCATTGGGTCAAAGAAACATCGCAATTACGCACCGAAAACGCTGAATTACGAAAAAAATTGGATATTGCGTTGGCAAATAAAAATGCCTGTGATATCGCAATACTTGAAAACCAAAAACTGGAACACGAAATAGATGTAAAAAAATCTTCGCCGTATGGCACAGTTATTGCAGATATTCAATTTGATGATTCTGCGTTTCATCATAATACTTTCCTGATAAACCGTGGCAAAAAGGACGGATTAAACAAAGGAATGATTGTCGTTTCTTTTGATAATCGTATGGTTGGCACAATTACTGATTGTGGTTCGCAATTTTGTCGTGTGCGGTCATTGTCTGATGCAGATACAAATATTGCTGTCCGTATTTCCGGGTCAGATATCTCAGGATTTTTACGCGGTAATGGTAAATCACGCGCATCCATCGGATTTTTTAATGATACTCAATTTGTTGGTCGCAAAGGTCTGAAAGTAATAACCAGTAATATCAGCGGTATTTTACCGTCTGGGATTTATGTTGGTGATATGCTGGACGAAAAAAATGTCGATATTTTGCGTCCAAATCATATATCACGCGTGATGGTTTTACAATTTGATAACGGTTCAGGGTCATATAAATAATGTATAAAATTACGCCTTTTCTGAAAGAAATCTTGCCATTTTTTATGACATTATTCCTGTGGCGGCTGGCGATATATTTCTGGAATCCCGCAGGTATTTTATGTCTGATTCCGATATTCTATTATACATTTGTTCGTCCAATACGCGGATTCGCGATATTTGCCGTCTTTTTTTGCTTTTTAATAGATTATCGATGCAATTTACCATTATTTTGGACAACGATTTACTGTTTATGTTATGCGATAAACGGATTTCAGAACTATACAGATTTTCAACACACTGATAATAACGCGATACGCGCGTTCACTGGGTTTACCGGGGTTGGAATTTTTTTGTTGATAATATACGGTTTTTCATGGACAAATTTAATAAATAATTTATGGTTATTTGTGTGGTTAAATGTTTTATACGCACCAATAACAGCAATAGATAACTGGGCAAAATCATGATAGATACAGAGGTTGCACGCACTTTTGACCGACGCAGCGCACTGTTTTTAACAGGTGGGGCGATATTGACATCTGTCTTGATTTTGCGCATGTTGCAAATGCAGATTTTCGAATACAAAGAATATTCACGAAAAAGTGAAAACAATACCTTTCGTATCCAGGTAAATATGCCAAAACGCGGCAATATTTTATCTGAATCCGGAACTATTATTTCCAGGGACGCCCCAATATACAGAATTTATCTGATTCCAGAAGAAGCCGATGATATCGAAAGCGTTGTAAACCAGGTCAGCACTGAATTAAAACTGCGTCAGAAAGCCATTGACAGAATTTGGCGAAATATTAAAAAACAGCAAAAATTCCAGCCTGTACTGATTGCAGAAAAAACAGATTGGAATGCATTGGCAGGATTATCTGCAAAAAATATTCCTGGGATTCATATTGGTAATGGATTTGCCCGTATGTATGAAATGGGGCCTGCCGGCGCCCAGGTTTTCGGATATGTTGGCGCACCAAAGAATCCTGTACCAAACAACCCTTTTTTCACACACGGCATAAATGGTCTGGAAAAAAGATTTAATGATGATATGGCTGGGACCCCGGGGCAAACTGTATTGGTGGCAAATGCTGTTGGGCGTATAACTGGTGAAGATAAATCTCAATTTGTCGCACCAATTGTTGGTCATGATATAAAAACAACTATACGCGAAAATGTACAAAAGGTATTGTATGATTCTTTGGCGATGAATCGTGCGGGCTGTGGCGTGGCATTGGACATTGAAACTGGAAATATTTTGGCAATGGCGTCCAGCCCCAGTTTCGATGCAAACAATTTTAAAACCGATGATGGCGAAGAATATATATCGTCACTGCTTTCTGATGTTGCAAAACCATTTATGAATAAAACCATCGAAGGTTTATATCCACCCGGTTCAACATTCAAAATTGTCGTTGCATTGGCTGCACTGGAAAGTGGTGCAATATCACCAAAAGAAAAAGTTTTTTGTCCAGGTTTCTGGGAATATGGTGACCATAAATATCACTGTTGGGAAAAACACGGTCATGGTTATGTTGATATGTACGGTGCATTGAAACATTCTTGCGATATTTATTTTTATCAACTGGCGTTAAAAATCGGGATTGACGCGATAAAACACATGGCGTTAAAACTGGGGCTGAATCAGAAATACATGGACGATATTTTGGCGCACGAAATGCCTGGAATTATACCAGACAGACGGTGGAAAGAAAAAAATGTTGGTGCGCCATGGGTGCATGGTGACACTATTATTTCTGGAATCGGTCAGGGATTTATTTTAACTAATTGTCTGCAATTGGCGGTTATGATGGCGCGCGTTGCGTCTAATAAGGCGGTAAAACCGCGCCTGATTTATTCTGATAAAAAACCAGTGTTTAAAAACCTGGGATTACAGGAAAAAAATATAAAACATGTTCTGACAGGTCTGGAAGAGGTCACAAAAAAAGGTGGTACCGCATCAGGCAGCGCAATAAATATTGACGGCAAAAAAATGGGTGGGAAAACCGGGACATCTCAGGTGCGCAGTATTTCAAAGGCAGAACGACAAAGTGGTGTTTTAACAAATGACCAATTAAAATGGAACCTGCGCAATCATGGATTGTTTGTTGGTTATGCCCCCACAGACGCCCCAAAATACGCCGTATGCGTAATTATGGAACACGCCGGTGGTTCAGGACCTGCAGCCCGCGCAACAGCAAGTGTAATGAAGGAATTATTAAAATAAAATGGCTACGACACGAATATCTAATGCGAATATGATGACTTTCGGTGAAAAACTGTCGCGTTTTTCATGGGCATTATTTATACCTATGTGTGTTGTTTTATTGTTCAGCATTGTTGTTTTGTTCAGTGCTGGAAACGGTTCGTGGCAACCATTTGCTCTGTCACAACTGTTAAAGATTATTGTTGGTATGGGACTGTTTTTCGTGGTTTCTTTTTCAAACATAAAAACATGGATAAAATCAGCATATTTTATATACGCAATTGCACTGATTATGGTTTTGTTGGTGACATTTGTTGGTGATGTTGGTATGGGGGCACAACGGTGGTTATCGTTGGGATTTATAAATATTCAACCATCAGAATTTATTAAAATAGCACTTGTGTTGGCGCTGGCACGATATTTCGCATGGCAAAACAGTGTTGAATTATCTCAATTCAAAAATTATGTGATACCGATTTTTATGTTGTTGGTTCCGTTTTTACTTATCTGTGCACAACCAGATTTAGGAACAGGGTTATCGCTGGGACTGATAACTGTCGGTATGTTTTATATTGTTGGTGCAAATAAAAAGTGGTTTTTGATTGCTGGGATTTTGGGTTTATTGGCACTGCCGGTTGTTTGGTATGGCGGTATGCATGATTATCAACGCGCACGCATCATAACATTTATAAATCCTGAAATGGACGCGCGCGGGGCAGGATATCAGATAAATCAAGCAAAAATAGCATTTGGCAGTGGTGGTATAATTGGCAAAGGTTATATGTCTGGCACCCAATCACAACAATCGTTTTTACCTGAAAAACAGACTGATTTTATATTTACTATGCTGGGTGAAGAATTTGGATTTATTGGCGCCTTTATGTTATTGTCGATATATACATTCATTGTAATAATACTGTTTTGGACAGCGAAAACATGTCGAAACAGATTTGGTCAATTGGTGTGTTTTGGTTTTATGTTGAACTTTTTCATTTATTATTTTATAAATATCTCTATGGTTTTGGGCATACTGCCAACAGTTGGTGTTCCATTACCGCTAATGTCTTTTGGTGGCAGCAGTTTGTTATCCCTGCTTTTCGGGTTCGGATTATGTCAAAATGCCCATATCCACAAAGACCAACAATTATCGTCCAGGGGGTTTTAAAAAAATGAATTTACTTATCGTTGAATCACCATCAAAGGCAAAAACAATTGAAAAATACCTGGGGAATGGGTGGCGTGTTATTGCGTCTGTTGGTCATGTGCGCGATTTAGTTCCAGAATCTGGCAGTGTCGACACCGAACACGATTTTGCACCAAAATGGCAAATTATGCCCGGTAAAGAAAAGCAATTAAAACTGATTATGGACGAAATTAAAAAGGCTGAAAATATTTATCTGGCGTCCGACCCTGACCGCGAAGGTGAAGCCATCGCATGGCATATCAACGATATTTTAAACGCACGCGATGTATTGAAAGGAAAAAATGTCTATCGTGTTGCATTTCATGAAATCACCAAAAATGCGATTATAGAGGCATTAAAACACCCGCGCGAAATTGACGAAAACCTGGTTGATGCTTATCTGGTTCGTCGAATATTGGATTATCTGATTGGTTTTGGAATTTCACCTTTGCTTTGGAAACGCAACCTGGGGAAATCTGCCGGACGCGTTCAATCTGTTGCGGTACGCCTTGTCGTTGACCGCGAAAAAGAAATCGAAAGTTTCAAACCTGTTGAATTTTGGTCAATTACTGCAAATTGTAATTCTGGAAAAATAGATTTTGATGCGAATCTGGTAAAACACAACGGCAAAAAAATTGAAAAAATGAATTTGGAAAACAAATCCATGGTTGATGATATTGTTTCAACAATCAACACACCAACAGATGGAATTGTTTCAAATATAGAAAAGAAAAAAGTCCAAAGACGCGCATCTGCACCGTTTACGACATCAACATTACAACAAGAGGCCGCGCGTAAACTTCGTTTTTCATCAAAGCGCACTATGGCAACGGCACAAAAATTGTATGAACAAGGTTTTATTACCTATATGCGTACCGACGCCACGAATTTATCAAATGAAGCGGTTGCTGAAATTCGCGAATATATCAAAAATGAATACGGTGATAAATTCCTGCCAAAGTCTGCAAATGTTTATGTGACTAAATCAAAAAATGCCCAGGAAGCACACGAAGCAATTCGTCCTACACATTTTCTGAATCAGAAAATCAGTTTATCTGGTGATGAATTAAAATTGTACAATCTGATTTGGAAACGAACCATCGCATGCCAAATGACAAACGCAGAATTTGATTCTGTATCGGTTGACATAGATGTTAAAAATTCTGTTTTCCATTGTGTTGGGACTACGCGCACTTTCGATGGATTTATGAAGGTTTATATCGAAGATACTGATGATGAAAAAGAAAGTGATGATGTAAAATTACCACCATTAAATATGGGTGATAAAATAGATATAAAATCATTAAAAACAGAACAACACTTTACCCAACCACCGGCAAGATTTACCGAAGCGTCCCTTGTTAAAAAATTGGAAGAATTAGGTATTGGTCGTCCATCAACCTATGCAACGATTATGTCAACTATCGTTGACAGAAAATATGTTGAACAAGATAAACAACATCGTTTTCATCCGACTGTTTCAGGATGGATTCTGATTTCTTATCTGTCAAAGTATTTCCAGGATTTGGTTGATGTCAATTTTACCGCAAAAACAGAAGACACCCTGGACGATGTTTCAAATGGAAAACGCGATAAATTATCGTCTTTGAAAACTTTCTGGGAACCGACAGACAAAACCATTGAATCTGTGCGTGGTATTAAAACTGCTGATATTATCGATAATATCAACGAATTTATGAATTATCATTTATTCCATGAAAACGGCGATAAATGTCCAAAATGTGGTGGAAAATTGGGAATAAAATTATCTAAATATGGTGCTTTTATTGGATGCAGTAATTATCCAACTTGCAATTATACTATGAAATTATCTGATACTAAAACAGGTGAAGAAAACGCACCAACAACCACAGAAAACGAAAAAGATTTGGGCGATAACATCATTTTCAAAATTGGTAAATATGGTCCCTATGTGACAGATGGTGTTAAAAACGCATCTGCAAAAAAATATAGTGCAGAAACAATAACACTGGATATTGCACGCGAATTATTAAATGGTGATAAAAAGAAAGTTGAACCGGTTATAATTGGAACAAATCCGGCAACAGATAAACCGATATATTATTATTCTGATGGTCGATATGGTCCTTATATTTCATCTAATCGTGTAAATGTTTCGGTCAAAGAACAACCAAGTCTGGAATCTGCGATTGATTTAATAAATAATAAACAACCAAAAAAATCTTTTAAAAAGGCAAAATAGTTGGCAAAATTTGATAATTCTTTTACAGACGAACTGCGTACACGATTGTCAATCGTGGATGTTGTATCGCGCCGTGTACCGCTGACCAAGAAAGGACAAAATTATTGGGGTTGTTGCCCATTTCATAATGAAAAAACACCATCTTTTTCAGTCAGTGAAGAAAAAGGTTTTTATCATTGTTTTGGCTGTGGTGAACATGGCGATATAATTTCTTTTGTAATGAAATCTGAAAATCTGGATTTCAAAAATGCCATCAAAGAATTGGCAGATATGGCGGGATTAAAAATGCCTTCATTAAAACAAAAATCCGCCGCACAAATCGCAAACGAAGAAAGTTATATAAAAATTACAGAACGTGCCGCACAAATTTACCAGGATTTATTATATACTGATTCAGGACAGCAAGCGTTGCTATACATCAGAAATCGTGGCTTTGACGATAATATGATAAAAAAATATCGTATTGGATACGCACCAAAAAACAATATTATTTCATCAAAATTTAATGATATAAAACATGATAAATTGACGGCGACTGGTCTGGTCAGAATTGGGGAATATGGACCATACGATTTCTTTCGTGATAAACTGATGTTTCCTATATTCAACGCACACGGTCAAATTGTCGCGTTTTCAGGGCGTTCATTGGACGGAAGTGAACCAAAATATATAAACACAACAGATACAGAATTATTTCATAAACGACAAACTATATTTGGTTTTAATTTTGCGCGCGACAGTATTCACCGCGCAAACCGCAGTATTGTCGTCGAAGGACAAATAGATGCAATTCAAATGCAGGTACACGGTTTTGGTGAAACTGTTGCGCCACTTGGGACTGCATTGACCGAAGACCATATTGCAATTTTATGTAAATCAAATCGAAATATAACATTTTGTTTTGATGGTGATAATGCCGGACAAAAAGCCGCTATACGGGCGTGCACGCTGGTTTTACCATTTTTGCGTGATAATTCTGATGTTCGTTTTGCGTTTGTAACTGGTGGTAAAGACCCAGATGAAATATTAAAAAATCATGGTGTTGATGCCATGAAAAAAATCATAGATAACGCAACACCATTGGTTGATTTTTTATGGAATGCTGTAAATAAAAATTACCTGACCAATACACCGGGTGGACGCGCACAGGCTGAAAAATACTTGAAAGATTGTGTATCTAAGATAACAGATAAAGTTTTTCAAAATGAAATTGAACAAGAATACAATCAACGCAAATTTAATGAATGGCATAAATGGAAACAACAAAAACATACACCAGATATAGAAATTCCTGATGCAGATATTATGACAATAAATGTTTTAAAATCTATTGTTCAAACATATCCTGAATTGGGTGAAAAATATATGGATTTTCTGGTGTCATTAAATATATCTTTTGATGATGCGGCACCACAATCAGATTTAGATTTGAAAAATGCTGAAAAATTTATAGTGTCTTTTAAATTACAAAGGTATTTAAAATTACTGCAAAATGAAAAATTAAATTTATTATCGAATATACCGGAAAATGCCGGTGATGATTATCGAAATAAATTAAAAGAAATAGATGAAAATATTATGAAAACAAATGAAAAACTGGAATTATTATTAGATGTAAATAAATAAAAAAATCCCGGCCTTTTTGAACATTTTTATCAAAAAAGCCGGCTTTTTATTTTTTTCAGAATTTTATAAAAAACACCGGCATTTACCGGTGTTTTCGTTATTTTTTTATACATTGAACAAGAAATGACAAATGTCACCTTCCTGCATAATATATTCTTTGCCAACCAGGCGCATTTTGCCGGCTTCTTTAACAGCAACTTCGCCACCATATTGTAAATAATCAGACGGGGAAATTATTTCTGCGCGAATAAATCCGCGTTCAAAATCAGTGTGTATTTTACCCGCCGCCTGGGGTGCAGTCATACCTTTGTTGATTGTCCAGGCATGTGCTTCCTTTGGTCCGACTGTATAAAATGTTTGCAGTCCCAATGTATCATAACCTGTATGAATAACTTGGTCCAAACCAGATTCTTTTAATCCCAATTCATCAAGAAACATTTTGCGTTCATCAACATCAACAATTTGTGCAATTTCCATTTCTATCTTTGATGAAATAATCAGTACTGGTGCAGTTCCTGCAAATTTTTCACGAACTAAATCGGAATATTTATTTCCGTTTGCCGCGGCACTTTCTTCGACATTACAAACATAAATCACAGGTTTAGATGTCAATAAATTGAATGGTTTTGAATCAACATCTGTATCACGCGCCGGTATGGATTTTTCCAGATTATCCTTTATTTTCAACGCGTCCGCCAATAATTTAGCCGCATTTTTATCCTGGCCATGAACTTTCTTTTCCAGTTTTTTTATCTGATTTTCCAGGCTTTCCATATCTGCCAACATAAGTTCTGTTTCAATTGTTTCAATGTCAGCCAATGGGTCTATTTTTCCATTTACATGTACAATATCGTCATTTTCAAAACATCTGACCACATGAATTATGGCGTCTGTTTCCAGAATATTTGATAAAAATTTATTACCCAATCCTTCGCCACTGGACGCACCCTTAACAAGGCCAGCAATATCAACTATTTCCAGTTGTGTTGGTATAATGCGTTCTGCACCAGCCATTTTTGCTAAATCATGCAAAGTTTTATCAGGTACCACAACACGACCTGTATTCGGTTCAATCGTACAAAATGGATAATTTTGCGCGTCAGCAGCCGCACTTTGTGTCAATGCATTAAATAATGTAGATTTTCCAACATTTGGTAATCCAACAATTCCACAATTAAATCCCATATCTTTTCACCAATTAAAGTTGTTTTTTATTTATAATTTTTATATTATATACATATATAATAAATACGGATATAAATATGTCATACCTTTGGCAAGAATTCAATATAAAAACTTTCCCGGCGCAGACTTTGGTTTTTCGCGATGGGGTTTTCTGTGAAGATTTGTCAGAATATGAAAGTGTGAATTTTTATCCTGAAAAAAATAAGATTAGTGTCAATAAACCGTCAAAATTACCCCTACATATTATATATACAGGTGAAATTGCCGGTAATATCGATTTAAATATAGATATAAACACAGAAAACACTAAAATTGTTATGGATTTTAAAACAACCAATAAATTACCGGCGGATTTGAATATTTTTATTAAAAATAATGGTAAAAACAGCGTTTTTAATGGCGAAATTGTCGATAAAAACCACAGTGATTTAAAAATAAATGTAAATGCACAACATTTGTCCGAAAATACCGGCATTTTCGTAAAAACACGCGTTGCAGCCTATAAAAACACATCAACAGAACTGTCCGGTATTGCAAAAATAGAAAAAAATGCCATTGAAAGTGATTCTGATATATCTTTTTCGGTTATGGCAGATGAAAGTGCAAAAATTATAATGAAGCCAACACAGTATATAAACTGTATTCCAAAAAAGGCATCACACAGCAGTTCTTTATATAAACCAAATCAAAATCAAATTATATATCTGCGTGAATCAGGTTTGGGCGAAATCGAAATAAAACAGGTTATGGAAGAAGCCTTTTTAAATTAAAAAAAATACCCAAAATATGGGTATTTAAAAACCTTATCCAATAAATACATGGATTATTATTTTTTCTTGAAGCCCTGTTTAGCCTTTAATTTAGGATTAGAAGGGTCAATCAGTATAACTTGTTTTCCACGGCGAATTTGTTTGATGTTTCCGCGTTTTTTCCAAGCCTTTAATGAACTTAAA
This sequence comes from Candidatus Enterousia sp., assembly GCA_045606425.1. GTDB lineage: Bacteria > Pseudomonadota > Alphaproteobacteria > Rs-D84 > Rs-D84 > Enterousia. The sequence goes on along the minus strand of JAZURV010000006.1, from coordinate 17,349 downwards.
AATTTCATGTTTTATCCTTTTTACCGCCCAATTATAAACCAGATTTATAAAAAATCAAATATTTATTATATTTATTTATTGTTTTTGTTGTACCTGTTGAAAATATTAAAAACTTTTTTAAACTTTTTTTAAACAAGTTTTCAACAAAAATAACCAGTATTTTCCGGTATTTTCTTTGATTTTGTTGAAAATTATGAAAAATAATAAACATGTTGAAAAAACCGGTGTTTTTAATATTTTCAACAATTTTTGTGAAATTTACTTTTATGCTTGTTGAAAAATGTTGAAATTGTTATAATTACTTATAATAAGAATATAGAGGAGAGATTTTTGAGGCAAAAAGTTCTGAAAGCTTTGGCAAACCCGCCGCGCATATTTTATGTGCCTTATAATCTTGCAATATTGAATTTTTTGGTGTGGTTTTTGGTTTTTGTTGGGGCCATTGTTATATTTACTGCGATTCCACCACGGGTTATCCCAATGTGGTTGCCGTTGGTGTTTTTGGGAATCGTGGCACTGACACACAGTATTTTAGCATTTTATTCAAAACAAGACCCACAAATATCACAGTTGATATTTTCAAGTTTAAAAGTTTTTAAAAACAGAATCCCCAGAAAATTGGTGGTGTAAAAAATGGAAAAATTATTTAATTATTTTGCAGGAAATTCAGATTCAATGACAATGACTTTGGTTATAATTGCCATGTCTGTGATATTGGTGTTTTTAGTCTTGTTGGCGTATATACCAACCATTACTAAAAAGATTTTTCCAAAATTTGGGTATGCAAAATATTCAGATTATTTGCCGTTTAACATGGTTTATAGTGATGACAGTTTATCAACTGATGATGGTTCTTTGGTTCGTGTTTATAAAATCAAGGGTTTACAAACCAGTATGATGAGTGACGAAAATCGTGAAAAAATGCTGGATTTACGGGCACAGTTGTTTAATCAGATAAGTGACCCTGATGTTTATCTGCGATTTTTTACTGTGCGCGATTTTATAGACCAAAAAACTGATTATGAATTTGACCAACCAACATTACAGATGATTTATGATAAATGGAATAACCAGGGATTAAAGATTTTTTCTAATAATTATTATGTGATGGTGACGGTGCATGGTCAAAATAATCGCGAAAAATTAAACCAGTGTTGCAATTATATTGAATCTATATTGTCGGCATATAAACCTGAATTGTTAAAAAATAACAGTGAAAATAATATGGCGACTTTCTTTGGGCGGATATTGTCGCCTGTGTCAAAACCGATAATTAAAAAATGTGATAATAATATTTCTAGGTTGGTCAGTGTTGATAATGTCGAATTTATGAAAAATGGAATTATTGCATATACCAGTGGTGATAAAACATATTATGCGGCGGCGTTATCATTCAAAATGTCACCAGATTATATGGACGAAGAATTTTTTGATTCAGTTGCAACAATTCAATGTGAAATGATTTGTATGAATGCATTCCATATTTTGCAATCTGGTGATATAGATGCACTGATGCGACAACACCGTTCTACAATAACCGATGAAACAGAAGAATCCACACTGGAACAAATCAGTGAAGCACAATCATCTATGGACGAAAACAAAACCGGAAATCAGACATTGGTTGATTATTATCCTTTGTTTATTTTGTTTGGTAAAGATATAGATGAATTAAATAACTATGTCGATGAATTCAAGAAAATATCGGCGTCATTTGGTGTTGCACCTGTGGTTGAAAATTTCGCGTCAAAGGTTTCATTTTTTGCACAATTACCGGGATTTGATGTATTTCCACGGACTTTCAAAATGTTATCAAAAACTGCCGCGACATCTATACCTTTGTCATCTATGCCAACCGGGGTCAAAAACAGTGATTGGGGCCCGGGACCTTTGGTTATTTTCCCAACCGCCCAGGGAACGCCATACCAATTTCAATTTCATGTTTCTGATAAACCGGCGGCGGTTGGTCATACACTTACAATCGGTCCAACTGGTGGTGGTAAAACAACTTTGTTCTCTTTCTTGATTGCCCAGTCTTTGCGGCATCCGAAATTAAAAGCATTTTTCTTTGACAGAAACAAGGGTGCCGAAATATTCACATTGGCCGTCGGTGGTAAATATATAACCATGAATGGCAAAGAAAAAGATAAAAGTTCTGATACATTTTTAACACATTTAAATCCTTTGAAAATGCCTGACAGTGCCGGAAACAGGGCGTTTTTGCGTCGTTGGTTTTCAATGATAACCGGATTAAATGATGTAGAATCTATGGACGAAATTGCGCGCGCTGTGTCTGTCAATTTTGATTATTTACAGGATAAAGACAGATTGTTGAAAAATTTGTACGAAAGTTGTTTTTCATCATCTGGTCAAATGCGTGGCGAATTAAAAAAATGGATAGACCCATTACAATATGGCGATATTTTTAATGAAGAAAGTGATACACTTGATTTGAACGCGCGTTTAACGACATTTGATTTTACCGAAATTTTACAAGATGAAATTTTGGCACCTGCTGTTATATCATATATTTTACATCGTATAAATAATATAACTGTATCCGGCGGAAATCCGTCACTTATCATGATTGACGAAACCGCACCAATGTTGGAAAACAAGATGTTCCGTGATAACTTTATTGCTGGATTACAAGAAGGACGCAAAAACCGTCAGGCGTATATGGTGGCATTCCAACGCGCAAATGTTCTGGATAAATTGGGCATAGGCGATGTTGTTCGTGGTCAGGCACAAACAGTACTTTTCTTCCGTAATCCTGCGGCAGATAATGCAGACTATGAAAAATGGAATTTAAATCCGTTGGAAATGGCATTTATAAAGGGTCAGGCATATCCAAACCTGAAACGCGCGGTGTTGTTATCACGACCTGTGAATGGTGAATCTGTGATTTTGAATACAGAATTGGGCGGATTGGGCAATATGTTGAAATTGTTTGAATCTGGGCGTTCGTCTGTATTACTGGCCGAAGAATTATATAAAACATATGGAAATAATTTTGTTGCAGAATATTTAAAAAAGCAAACAATGTAATATATGTTTAAAAAAATAATATTTTTATTGTTTGCTGTTATTCCAAATGTGGTCGTTGCAGACGATTGTTTGGACTATAAATTAAATCCAAATATAAATATAAAAACACCAATTTGGACCAAAAGCGTTGTTCAACCACTGAAATCTATGGATATTTTACATGGCGAAGTGATTGCAACTTTGGTTGATGAATTCGAAATAACTGCAGATATAACATCTATCGAAGACGGATTTTGTGTCGCATTGAAAGATATAGATGTGACAATTGGATATGCTGATTTTTTGGTTCAGATAGATAAATCCCATCGACCAAATTCGTGTTCATATAACGCAATATTACAACACGAAGATGAACATATTCGCGCATATTTATCAGTGATAGACGATAATGAAAACATGTTTAAAAAATCTGTAAAAATAGCCGCTGATTCTGTTGTGCCAGTGTTTGTTAAAAACGAAAAAGATATAGAATTTGCAATCGATAAATTAAATAATGAATTACAAAATCATCCGAATATTATATTGCTAAAAAAACAAATTCAGGCAGATGAAGAAATCCGAAACAAGCATGTTGATATAAATGATAATGGCGAAAGTCTGAAAAGATGTTTATTAAATGAATAGGATTTTTTATTTGACAGTCGCGATTAAAGATATATAATGTGCATGCTTATCGCGGGATAGAGCAGTCCGGTAGCTCGTCAGGCTCATAACCTGAAGGTCGGTGGTTCAAATCCATCTCCCGCAACCAAGATTTAATAAAAGACACCCATTTCGGGTGTCTTTTATTAAATATGTGTGTTGTGCAGGATTTGAACCGCCGAAATAAGGTGGTTCAGTACAAGGATTAGGCAGACGGAAGTATGCCGGTTTGCCAATGGCAAAAATCCGCAGTCAATGAAGCAAAGCAAAATAAATCCATCTCCCGCAACCAGTTTAAACAAAAACCACCAATTTTTGGTGGTTTTTGTTTGTTTTCTAACACCAATACAAAGTTCGAAAGTTAAAAATAAAAAAGTGGCAAAAAATCGCTACTTTTGAACCACCACGATATTATAAATATTTATTTTTATTCTGTAAAAGTTTATCTAATATATCCACTGGTATGGCTTTCCGATTATCAATATCGCCATACATCCCAAGTTCCCTGTTTGTTTTGCTTGGGTTATGATAATCACTGCCGCCGCTAACAAGTAAATCGTTCTTTTGTGCCAAATCCATAACAAAATCTGTATATTCATCTGTTTGACCTGACTGATATACCTCTATACCATCGATTCCGTATTGTTTTAGTTCGCGAATAAATTCTTGCAAATTATTACTATCTATACCCTTTGTTCTGTTTGGGTGTGCCAATATTGCCAAACCACCAGAACGGTGAATTATATCTATTGCTTCACCATATCCAAATGGTGGTTGAAGAAAGTGTTCTATAACAAAGGTCTTATCTGTGCCCTTGCCAGTATCTATCATCATTTTGATAAAAGCATCCCTGGCCCCGATAACTGTTTCGTATTTTTCCTTGGTATAACCATAGTTTTTTAGCGACTGTTCTATGTATTCCCCGCGTAAAAACGCTTTTTTCTTTATTTCATCAAAACGTTTTAGAAATAATCCGATAATATGTGTATTTCTTTCACAAGAAACTTCGATACCATTTATAATGTTAATACCACATTGTTTTGCCATATTTGCCGCTTCAGTAAGACCATTGACATTGTTGTGGTCCGTTAAGGCAATATATTTCAAACCTTTTGTCTTTGCCAATTTAACCAATTCGCTTGGGGACAAAGCCCCGTCCGAAGCATTGCTGTGTGTATGAAAATCTATCATTGTTTTGCCATATTTTAACTAATTTAGCCTGAAAATAGCACATTACTCTTCTGTCTTTTTTAATAATTTTTCTAATTCTTTTATGTCTTCTTTGTGTTCTATTTCTGATTCTTTCTTTTCTGATATTTTTAAATTTTCACGATATTTAAAATATTCGTTATGGGCTTTTTCTAACGCTTTTTCCAAAGAAATCGACCCAGCACGTGGTAATATTTCTTTCTTGTTAAATGTCAAAAAGTCATCTAACAATATTTCCCATTCGCGCATAAATATCTTTTCTTCGGATTCCGCCTTATGTTCTGCATAATCCAAAAATAAATTTACTATATACCGTAGTTCTTTCATTTCTGGCTCTTGCAGATAATTTTTTGCTATTTCAACATCTTGTTTTGTGACTCTACCATCTGGTGAATTTTTAAATGATGTAAGCCCAATATTTTCTTTATTCGAATCAACCCTACTATGAATTATTTCTGGCCCGGTTTTGCCAGAAATTGCAAACAAAAGTTTATTTTGAACTTTTGCGAAAAACAACATTGTCTGCTGACGGTCATTATCATAATCTGCAGATAAAGCATAAATATCTTTGATTTGTTGATACAACATACGCTCGCTTGCACGAATTTCTTTGATTCTTTCGCGCAATTCTTTGAAATATTGCTTATCATCAGGATAACCTCGCTTAAACCTTTCGTCATCCAAAGCAAAACCTTTTTGTATATATTCATGCAATACATTTGTCGCCCAAATACGAAAATCTGTAGCTTTTTTAGAATTTACCCGATACCCAACAGCAATAACCATATCTAAATTATATAAAAAAGGGTTCGGATTTATCGGAAACGAATCGGATTTCTCGTTTTTTTCCATTTTGGAAACAACCCGTTCTTTAACCAATTCACCTTCATCCAATATATTCTTTATGTGCTTACTAATTGCCGGAATTTCAACTTCAAACAATTCAGCCATTTGTTTTTGGGTTAACCACATATTATTGTTAAAAAATTGCGGATTTATAGCTGGACGACCATCTTTTCTATCATACACTAACATAACTTCTGTTTTGTTCATATTTTCCCTTTTTTATCAACGATTATTTTACGTTAAAACCCGCAAAAAATCAAGTTTTTTCTATATAGTTAATACAAATTCGGCTGCTCTAATTTATCTTTTAAAAGTTGTATTTCATGACCGAATGCTATTAAATCCATATAGTTATCAGTTCGAGGACCGCACACACCCCACAACCAAGATTTAATAAAAACCGTCCAAAAGGCGGTTTTTTGTTTATACTTTTTATGATATAATAGTTCATATGAAAACAGAAATTTACAACAAAGCAACCGAGAATATTCATAAAATTGTTATGGAATCTGTAATGCTGCAAATTCCAACACTGGATTATATTATGGGTGTTGAAAATATGTCTGAAAATGACAAAATCTGGTACAATGCCTATAAAAAATATGGAAACCGTGGTCACACATGGACGGATTTCAGGGACATGTTCCATGGCGATATTGAAACAATGCAAAAAACAGTTGCGTACTGGAAAACATGGGACCAGTTGAATTTTTTGCTGCATCGCGCAGATATTTTGCAAAAAAATATGGAAAATTTGTTATTAAAATACGATATAAAATATATTACAATGGCAAATATTGGACAATTAAGAAAAACACACCCAGATTTAATCGAAGCACATGAAAGATATCTGTTGGTAAAAAGTCAGGCGATACCAAATTATTCTGTTTATAACCCTGAATATGCGAAATTGCAACGCGAATTCGAATCCAAAATGATGAAACTAAGACAAACAAATGAAAAATCAAAATTCAATTTTATTTTAAAATATTTTACTAAAAAAACAGACCCAGACCAGGTGAAAAAAAATCTGGTCATCGAATATATTCAAAAAATGGACGAATATATAGATTTAAAAAATGGCGATTTTGTTGTCGGTGAACGCATAGAAATATATCGTGAAATTATATTGAATAATCGTAACATTCTAAAAATGGCGATGAATTTTAAAAATTTAACTGGTGTGGAAAAAATCGATTTGGCACGTTTGATTTTAAATAAAAGTTCTGAAATTATGGGGACCCCGCGTGGTACGGTTGTTAATGATGAAGAACCAGATGGTACAAATATTTTAACCAAATCACAAATAGCAGGATATCAACGCACAAAAAAAAGATTTTTATTTAAAGAAAATACAGAACATTTTTCTGATTTATGGATGTTTTTAAAAACTTTGGCACATGAAGATGCACACAGAATAGATGATTATAATCCTGAATATGGAATGATTGGTACCCAGATGATGATATTTTCAAATGAAAATTATATGAATACCAGCGAAATCAGCGATGAAATATATCAAAAATGGGCAACTGAACAAAGTTCTTACTATATCGGCAAAACAACAGGCGTTGCATTAGAATCTATGATAAAAAGGCGTCAAAGAAGTTAAAATATATATAAATACAGTTGTTTTCTGCACGCTTGCATTGTGATTTTTTTACTGCTAGAATCAGGGGTAAGGATTTTTCTTATGATGAAAGCGCTTAAAAAGAATTTAAGACATTTTTTCAGATTTCTGTATGGTTGGGGCGTGATTCAGTGGGTTTTGGCCATTATTTACTATGTTCTGATTTGGTTTGTTTATTTTACATCAAAAAAAGATATTCAGGGATTGGAAATTTTGCGTAAATATGCACGAAAACCGGCGATTTTTGTGTTCTGGCATGGGCGAACAATGATGTTATCACCAGTAATTGCTTTGAATCGTGTGCGTGGGTATGCAATTGCAGATTCCAGAAAAGACGGTCGCGCAATTGCTAAAATGGAAAAATTATTCGGTTTACGGACAATTTATGGTTCTACGAATAATGGTGGTGTGTCTGTTCTGAAAAAGGGAATTAGTGTTTTAAATAATGGTAAATATTGTTTGGCTTTATCCCCCGATGGACCGCGTGGGCCGTCTATGCGTTTTCATGATGGTGCGCTGTATTTTGCAAAAATGACTGGTGCACCAATTATCCCGGTTTGTTATTCGTCATCGCGCCCATGGTTCCAAAATCGTTGGGACAGGTATTTATTGACTAAACCGTTTTCAATTATTGCAGGTAATGTCGGAAAACCTATATTCATAGACCGGAAAACAAAAACAGAAGATTTTGAAAAAATTCGTAAAAAATTGGAAAATTTTATGGTAAAACAGGCATATGATTTGGACAAAAGATTTACCAGTTTTCGTGTCGAACAAGATTTAACACCGGATAATTTTAAATAGTGGATTTTATATGAAAACACCAAAATGGTTTTTAAAGAAAAATTTAATTTCAATTGCCCTTTATCCGGCATCTTGGTTTTATTTGATTGGTTCACGAATTGTTTTTAATTTGCGTAAAAAGCGTGAATATGTGTCGCGTCGCCCCATTATTTGTTTTGGAAATATCTTGTCTGGGGGGGTTGGAAAAACACCGATTGTTCGTAATGTTGCAAAGTTTTTTGATGCGCCGGTTGTTATGCGCGGATATAAAAAATCAAAGCAAACTGGCGATATCGGGGACGAAGCAAAAATGTTATCGTCTGATAATATTTTGGTGCATGTCGGCAATCGTAAAAGTAATCTGATTTTGTTGAACAAACAAAAATCAAATACGCCAATTATAATGGACGATGGATTTCAGAATTCGTCTATAAAGAAAGATATTTCAATTCTGGTGTTTGATGAAGGTATCGGTTTTGGAAATGGATTTTTATTACCTGCGGGACCATTGCGTGAAAAAAAAGATGCAATAAATCGGGCAGATGCTATTATTTTAATAAAGCGAAAAAATGTTCGTCCTGATTTTGCGTTGCCAACAAATATTCCGGTATTTAACGCAAAAAACAGCGAAGTTTGTCCATATGATAAAAAAACACCAGTGATTGTGTTTGCTGGAATTGGGTATCCAGAAAAATTCTTTGATAATGTGCCATGCAAAATTGTTGAAAAAATATCTTTCCCTGACCATTACCAATACAGTGATGAAGATTTAAAAAATTTGATTAAAAAGGCAAAAAATAAAAACGCAAAATTGCTGACCACAGAAAAAGATTGGGTGCGGTTGCCAGATTGGGCACAAAAAGAAATCCAGTTTTCTGGGTTGGAAACAAAAATAGATGATAAATTTTATACTTGGTTAAAAGGAAAGGTAGATGGTATCAAAAACAATTAAAATTTCTGGTGTTGGGATTCATTCTGGATTGCCGGTCAATATGGTTGTAAAGCCAAGTAAAAAACCTGGCATTTTTTTTCAAAGAACGGATATTCCAGGTTCTGATTTAATACCTGCAAAATATGATAATGTTGGCGAAACACTGATGCGTAATACCACAATCGGTGATAAAAATGGTGCGCATGTTCAGACAATTGAACATTTAATGGCTGCATTGTTTTTGTCTGGTATAAACGGTGCAATCATTGAAATAGATGGCCCAGAAACACCAATCCTGGACGGCAGCGCGTTCGAATTTATCGAAAAATTCAGTGATATTGCAGATAATCAAAAAAAGATAAAAAAAATCATAGTCAAAAAAACAATTACCGCCCATCGTAATGAATTGGTCAAAACTATGCCGTTTTGGAAAAGAATAAAAACAACAATTTTGAATCATACAATTTGGCGTCGTGGTAATGGTTATGTTAAATTGTCACCAAATGATAATGGTTTGTTGATAGATGCCACATTGGTTTATTCTGACAAAATTATCGGTACACAATCGTATTCGTGTTTATTGGACGGAACAAAAAAGTCCACAGATAAATTTATCAAAGATATTTCTAAATCGCGTACTTTTGGAAAATATTCCGAATGGGAATGGTTAAAGGCGCACGGAATGGGGCGCGGTGCAAACGAAAATAATGTTATCGCATTAAATGACGCGGGGGACGGAACACTGAATAAATTACATTGTCCGGACGAATTTGTTCGTCATAAAATCATAGATGCGGTTGGCGATATGTTTACAAGTGGTGGCTTTATATATGGTCATCTGGAATCGTATAAGGGGTCGCATGCGTTGAATAATCTGGTGTTGCGTAAATTATTTTCTGATAAATCAAATTATGAAATAATAGAAGGAGAAAAATAATGAAAAAATGGCAAAAATTTTTGATTTGGTTTATGTATGGTGTCGCGATAGTAGCGGCAACAGACTTGTTCAAAATTTTTATAGAAAAAGATATGTTAAAAAATAGTTTTTATATATTGTTAATTGAATTAATATTTTTTGGACTTGGTTATCTGTGTGTTGTGTTAGAATCCAGATTCAAAGAAATAAATAAAAGGAGAAAATAATGAAAAAATATATGTTGTTTATATCTTTGTTGGCTTTGTCTGCGTGTGCAACAGCGACTGACGCAGGAAACGGTTTAACACGGTTGGATGGCGAACCGAAAAATTGTGAATTTTTATACACTTTGGATTCAAATGTCACAAATTATAAATTATCAGATGCGTATGATTATCTGGAAAAAAGCATATTGGAACAAGAAAAAATAGGTGATTCTTATTATATTGTGAAACAAGATATTACGGAAAAACCAGATACATTTTTTGGCCCAGATAAAAACTTTAAATTTAAAGTAAAAGTATATAATTGCCAAAAATAACAAAAAGTCGTCCAATGACGACTTTTTTAAACAACTTTCGGCTTTATTTTTTTTATCTGTTTGTGTTATAATGTTGCAAAAGAGAGAGAATTTGATAAAGCAGACCATAAATATTCGTCATAAAAAATACGCAACAGACCTGTTTTGGCAACCGGTTGGATTGGGCAGTAATGTGCGTAATTCTGCGCGGGAATTGGCGAAAAATTCAGATAAAAAATATACACTTTTCGCCGAATATAAATCTATGATTGGTTTAACAAATTCGCGTGGTGGTGTGCATGCCGGTATGCCCAGTGCGGCAGCCCAGGTGGTTCAGGCATTATCTGAATTTATATCTTTCTTGGCTGTGTTCAGGGTTGATAATGGGTTTTATCTGGTTGCGGTTAGAAATGGAATCATTATTCGTGACAGTTTGATTGAAAATGATGCCGCCGCACGAAAGGTTTTTGGCGAATTGTCTGAATTGCCAGATTGGGGAATTTTAATCGCACCGTCTGTTTGGGGTATACCAAAATCCCAGGAAAAAAATATCGCTGATTTAATCGAAAATAATAATATTGCCCGTCTGCACCAGATTGGTTTTATGAAAAGTATTTTGCCGGGTATTCTGTTTGCTGTTTTGTTCATTTTGTTTGGTTTGTATATATTGAATAACCCAATAAAAATGTCGTCCAATAATGGCGCAAAATTGAATACAGACACGGCAAACGAATATCGTCGCAAGATTGAATTAAAAAAACAAGATTCTTTGAATAAAAAATTGGCCCAGGAATCAGAAGTTCAATCTTTCCAATATCCATATGATAATTTGCCAAATGTGATGGAACGCGCAAATTTATGCTATAAAGCAATCGCTTTTGTTATGCAACCAATCGCAGGCTGGAACCAGACATTCGCAAAATGTGATGGGGAATATGTATCTGCGAATTTTTCCCGCGATTTTGGAACGCTGAATGATTTTTACATTATCGGTGGCGATTTGATGCCTGGCGCGATAGTGCAACAAACATCCGAAGATGAAATAATTGTTCGTGTTAAATTGCCAGAATTAAAAACATCTTCGTCAATAGATGAACGCGATTCAATGACTGTCGCGCGTGATGTTGCCAGTATATTTCAGCAAATAAATGCACGCGCAGAAATAAATACTGTGGCAGATACAATTTTAAATAACGGGATAACCGAAACATTAAATGTGGTAGAAATTGCGGTTGCATCAAAACTGATACCGTCTGAATTTATGTACGCATTCAAAGATTTTCAGGGCGTTTATATGACATCTGTGTCGTGGCGCGCAAATACCAGAACATGGAATTACGAAGTAATTATTTATACAAAATAAAAGGGTGAAAAATGTTGAAAAAAATAAATTTGATTGTTTTTCTTGGGTTGATGGTTGTTGGTGTAAACGCGCCCGCATTTGCAGAAGAAGTTGAATTTGTAAATGAAGAATATGTTGCAGATACAGATACACAGATGGCTGACCAATTGTCTGTGGATACTTTGTCTGGGTATGACGAAAGTGGTTCTTTGTTCGAACGCATAACAATGCTGGAACAGGAAAAGGTTGTTGTGCAACTGGAAAAAGAACGCGCACAATTGGATTTGGATTTGGAAAGATTAAACGCAGAAAAAATAAAACTGCAAATGGAATTGGATACTCTGTCTGGGCGTGCAGAACAACAACAGCATGAATTAGAGGCAGCAAAAGCACAACTGGATATCCAAACTGAAAAATTAAAGCGTCAAATGGATTCTTTGGACGAAGCACCTGTGCAACAAACGCGTACCGCCACCCCAGAAATAAAACCTGAGGCAAATGTCAGCAAAAAATATAAACTGATAAATGTTGTCGGTATAGATAACCAATTACAGGCCACAATCGAAGAAATCGCCACCGGTCAAAATAAACGCATCGCGGTTGGCAAAGAACTGGACGGATATGTTGTGAAATCTATATCGTTGAATGATGGAATTGTTTTTGAAAAAGACGGTGAAACAGAAAGTTTGAATATCGGAAAATAATAATGGCGGATACTGAAAAAGTTTTTTCAAAACAACAATCTGTGCCATCTGGTCTGGAAAAGGCGAACGGCAAAGAAATTCTGGATTATTTGTTCGCCAATAATAACAGATTGCTGACGGCGTATGCTGGGGAATTGGCTTTGCCAAAAGATACCCAGGCGTTGATTGCATATTTTTCTGGTGGTGAAATTATAATATCGCGAACACATCGTTATGATGGACGCGTGCTGGCATTTCTGGATTTGTTGCGTCAAAAAAATTTTACTGTCAAAGAACCCTATTATTCAGATTTAGGTTTGATTTCAAATATTTATAAAACTAATGATGAACGCCTTGGTGGGAATTCGCATTCGCGTGTTGATTATGATAACCAAATGCAGAAAGATTTTGTTGATATAATCGCGCGCGCCGCCGCCCAAAAGGTGTCTGATATACATATAGAAGTCGCAGACCAAACAACCATATATTTTCGTGTTGATGGCAGTATGCAACCGGTTTTAGAATTTAATTCACAATGGGGTGAATCTTTTGTGCGTGCAGCATTTGCGTCTGCGGATATTTCTAATTCCAGTTATGCACAAAACGAATATCAAACCGCCCAGAAAGATGGTCGTACGCCCCTGCGCGGGACCAAAGATTTATATTTACCGTCCGGGATTTTGGGTATTCGTATGCAGTTTAACCCAATCGCATTTGGTTCGCAATATGTTGTGATGCGTTTACTGTATGATAACCCCAGTGAAGGTATCAAGACTGAACAAGAATTTAATGAATATGAACAAAAACTGTTGTTGCGTTTGCGTTCTGCGCCAACCGGGTTGGTGATTGTCGCGGGTCCAACATCGTCTGGTAAATCAACGACATTGGTTCGCAATATGGCACTGATGTTAAAAGAAAGAAGATATGAAATAAATCTGATTACTGTGGAAGACCCGGCGGAACAAAAGATTTTCGGTGCGCATCAAATGCCGGTGGTCAACGCCATCAACGAAGAACAAAGGGAAGAAAAATTTACAGAAGCCCTGGCGGCGGCATTGCGCAGTGACCCTGATACGCTGATGGTTGGGGAAATACGAACATTGTCTGCGGCACAATTGACGGTTAAGGGCGCGCTTTCTGGGCACAATGTTTGGACAACATTGCACGCGAATTCTGCGATGGGTGCACTGACCCGTTTGTTGGATATGGGTGTTGAATCTTTTAAATTAAAAGACGAAACAATGATGCGCGGTCTTGTTTCTATGCGTTTGTTTAAAAAATTGTGTCCGTATTGTCGTGAACGGTTGTCTGACCATCATGACCATAATGCGTATCTTCGTGTAAAGGAAGCCCTGGGCGATTTGGGATTAAACCAGACATTTATTCGTGGTGTGGGGTGTGAACATTGTAATGGTTCTGGCACCATAGGCCGTGTAAAGGCAGGCGAAATCATCATGACAAACAGTGAATTTTTAAATCTGGCCCTTTCCGGTGATACCGAAGGCGCAACCAAATATTGGTTGGAAAAAATGAACGGGCGCACATTGAAAGAGGCTGCAACAGAACTGATGCTGCGCGGGATAATTGGTGTGGACGAATTGGAACGTTGGGTTGGATTACTGGACAGACCATGGGTGTATTAAAATTATGAATAAACTGGAATTGCTGTATGCAAAATTTGTTTTTAAAACAGATACAGAAAAACGCATGGCGGTATCGCGAAAAATCGCGTCACTGTTGCGGAATAATTTCACACTGATGGACGCGCTGCATCGTATAGAAATGATTGAATCGCATAATGGGCGCAAACCCAACGAACCATTTGCAATTGCGATGCGTGAAATTCAGCAAAATCTGGAACGCGGTATGACATTTGCCCAGGCGACGCATGGTTGGGTCCCCGCCGAAGAAACATTGTTATTGACATCTGGTAATGTCAGCAGTTTGTTGATATCGCTGGAAAATATCGGCAGTGTTGTAAATGGTATAAATCGAATAAAGCGCGCAATGTGGTCTGCGGTTGCCTATCCGTTGTTTTTGTTTGCGTTGACTGTTGCGATAATTGTTATGGTTGGAATATATCTGGTTCCCCCATTGGCAGAAGCCGCCGGCAGTGATGTCGTTTGGCGTGGGACCGCGGCGTCGTTGGTGTGGGTGTCGGGATTTGCAAATAAATATTGGATTGGAATCAGTGTGTTTTTCGTTGCGCTGGTTGGTTTAATATGGGCGTCTTTGCCGATTTGGACCGGCAAAATCAGAACTTTTTTTGACCGTTTTCCACCATATAACACATATAAATTACAGGTTTCAGTCAGTTGGTTGATGTCCCTGGCTGCGATGGTGTCTGCGGGTGTTTCGGTGCCGGACGCGATGCGTTTGTTGGCAGATTCTGGGAACAGGTATTTAAGTGATATTTTGGAAGATGCCCTGCATTATATCGCGAACGGTGAAAATTTAGGCAGTGCGTTGGCGTTGACCGGGAAAGATTTCCCAACCGAAGAAATCATTGGCGATTTAATGATTTATGCAGATATGAATGATTTTGATAAAAACCTGAATCAAATTGCGCGCGATTATATGGACGAATCTGTGCGAAAAATGGAATCTATATCCAGTGTTTTGAACAGTGTCGGAATTATTATTGTGTCCATCATAATTGGTTGGGTTGTGTTGGGAACATTCCAGATGCAGGAACAGATTACATCTGTATTCATGTAAAAACAAGCAAAATAAATTATAACAGCACATCTGCTTGTCGTTATTGCGTTCATGTACCTTTGTGTACACTTCACTTAATAACAACGGCGCATCTGCGCCGTTCTAATTTATTTTGACGAAGTGGTTGGGTTTTCTCTTTAATTTTAAAAACGGCGCAGATGCGCCTTTTTTATTTATTCTTTATAATGGTTGTTTTTGCCCCGTTTTTCTGCGGAAATCCGTGGGGTTGGGGTGTATCAAAAAACCTAGGTTTTTTGCAACAGGTATTTTTCAAAAATTTCAAAAAATTTTTTCCCAGATTTCTGGGATTTTTTATTTTTCGTTTTTTGCCAAACGGGGTGGTCCATAAACCTAGGTTTTTTGATACACTTTAACCAAAGGAATTTTTAACAACACAAAAGGAAGGAAAAACATGAAAAAACTATCATTTTTAACCAGTTTTGTTGCATTGACATTTGCAGTACCTGCAATGGCAGTGCCGTCACACACATCAAATTCGTTTCCATCAAACGGAATTATGGAAGAAGATTATACATACCAAAATCAGGCAACGGTCACAAACCTGAAGGTGTCAAGCGGTACCGCAACAACAACCGCGAATTATGCGAACTGTCCTGCATCGTTCCCGAACAGTGACGAAGGCGCAGAAAGCACAGACGAATGTTATACGGCATGTACAGTATCTGATTTTCCGGCGAATTCCCATATTGCATCTGTGACGGGTAAAAATTATCAGGGTTCCGGCGTCACCGACACCTGTGCAATTGCAACCTGCGATACGGGGTATACACTTAACCCGGGCAACCCAGACCTGACCACAATAATCGGCGTAACGGAAGCAGGCACGGCATACGGATACATAAACCACAGCGGTACATACAGCAACGGCTATGGTTCGACCAGTCAGGCAACATACGGCATAAGTGCCCCCGATACATTTGGTGTAGATTATGGCAGTAGTAAAGGCCGTATAACAGGTAAAGCGATATGCAGCACACAAAGCGGAACAAATAATTATGATGGCAACGCCACAACATCAACCAATGTGACCGCGGCATTTGGCACAGGAACGAATTGCTGGTGTCAACTTGATAGCTATACATCATCCAGTGGAGCCACTCAGAGCTTGTCTGCCCCTTGGGTGTTCAGCGGCGACGACGGTGACGCGGACAATTGCGCGTACGGCTGTGCGGGCTACTGTGCGTACACCCTGCAGGACGGCAGCGGCGCCCCCCTCGCTTTCCGCGCTGCGGTGTTCAATTCGATTCCAGCAGGCACTCCATCGTGTGATGCGAATGAAATCAGCATCACATGGGCGGACGCGTCTGCGGAAGATATCGCGGCAAACGACGCAGGTTCTGTCACATACGGTGGTGATATCCGCACACCAAAGAAAGCAGTCCACAAACCAGGTAAAATCTTTACCGGCTGGACATTCAACGCACAATAATATTTGTGTGTTCCATACAAAAAAGAACCCCTTACCGGGTTCTTTTTTTTAAGTTCTCCTCCTGCGGAGGAGTCCCCGCAGGGGGAGGTGGTCTTTGCAAAGATTCCAGATAATGAACAATCTGGGAAACAAAAGACCACCCCGTCGCTTCGCGCCACCCCTCCACAGGAGGGGAACTTGCTTCCCCGGGTTCTTTTTTTATCCTCCCCCGTCCGCTACGCGTCCACCCCCTGCCAAAGGGGGAATTTGCACCGTTCTTAATTCTCCCCTTGGGGGGAGTACCCCGAAGGGGGGAGGGAGGGTTGCACCCCGTAATGGTTTCGCTGTACTTCGTTTCCGAAACCTTGCTTGTATTCCCCGCCCGGGGCGGGGGGGGACCACGAAGTGGTGGGGAGGGTTGAAAAAAAACGAACAATCTGGAAAACAAAAGACCACCCCGGCGTTCCGCCAATCCACCCCTCCGCAGGAGGGGAACTTGTTTTCCTGGGTTTTTTTTTTAGGTCGTCTTAGGAACACCGCAGATTCCCCTCCGCCGGAGGGGAGGGCCCGCAGGGCGGGGAGGGGTCAAATTAAATTCAGTTTATTAAATCTATATGTCGCTTTATCCATATCAAAACATTCGACATATCTT